>JAHZKD010000208.1 GCA_022600605.1 Actinomycetes bacterium | reverse complement strand
CATCGTCGCCAGCCTCATCGTCGCCAGCCTCATCGTCGCCAGCCTCATCGTCGCCAGCCTCAGCGTCCTCATCGCCATCAGCTGAAGCGTCAGCGTCGGCCTCAACCCCCGAGTCGACCTCGGCGTCGGCCTCGGCTACCTCCGCGACGGACTCGGCGTCCTCGCCAGCATCAGCCTCAGCGTCCTCGCCAGCATCAGTGTCGCCAGCCACAGCCTCGGCGTCGGCCTCGGACGCCTCAACCTCGGATTCCTCACCAGTTTCAGCGTCGCCAGTTTCAGCGTCGCCAGCGTCAGCGTCCTGACCGTCATCAGCTGAAGCGTCGCCATCGGCCTCAGCCACCGAGCCAGCCTCTGCGTCTGACACCATCGTCGCGGCGACTACGCCGGTCGTGGACGCGCCAACGGCCACTTCCTCGGCGATCTCCTCAACGCCGGCCGTTTCCTGGCCTTCGGTTTCCTGCCTGTCCTCGGTGTCCTGCCTGCCACGCAGAGTCGCTGGATCATCGCGGCCCTTGGGCGCGGCCATGATGTACACAACCGCGCCGATGAAAACAAAAGTGGCGGTGAATGAATTGACTCGAATGCCCGCTAGCAGGGTCGCGGCGTCGCTGCGCATCAGCTCGATCCAGAAGCGCCCCAGGCAGTACCCCGCGACATACATCGCGAACAGTCGACCGTGTCCGATTTTGAACCTGCGGTCGATCAGGATCAACACGACGAAAATCAGCAGATTCCAGAGCAACTCATACAAGAATGTCGGATGGACCACTGCAAGCAGCTGTCCGGTCGACACCCCATTGAGCGAATCGAGCGCGCCGGCTGCATTGCGTCGCTCGTAAATCTCCAAGCCCCAGGGCAGCGTAGTCGGGCGACCGTACAGCTCCTGATTGAAGTAGTTACCAAGCCGGCCGATTGCCTGGGCGAGAACGATTCCCGGCGCGATCGCGTCGCCGAATGCCGGCAACGGTATCCCCCGCCGCCGACATGCAATCCACGCCCCGATGCCTCCCAGCGCAACCGCGCCCCAGATACCGAGCCCGCCGTCCCAGATTCGTAGCGCCGCGACGAAGCCTGCTCCGCCCGGACCGAAGTAGGTAGGCCAGTCAGTGAAGACGTGATAGACGCGGCCGCCGATGAGCCCGAAGGGAACCGCCCACATCGCGACGTCGTAGATGACGCCGGGTTCGCCTCCCCTGGCCTCCCATCGCCGGTCGCCGATCACCAACGCGGCGATGATCCCGACGATGATGAAAAGTGCGTACGCGCGCAGTGGCACAGAACCCAACTGCCAAACGCCCTGTGCCGGACTCGGGATGTAGGCAAGAACGGTAGTCGTCACGCCGGGATCCTCTGCCGCACTCCCTCAGCGAGTTCTTCGGTCAAGGTCCGGAGTGCGGGGATACCGTCCTTGAGTGCGGACACCAGGGCTGATCCGACGATCACGCCATCTGCATAGGCACCGATCTCTGCCGCCTGCTCACGCGAGCGCACCCCGAGTCCGACGCCTACCGGAATGTCGGAGATCGCTCTGACTCGGCCGACAAGCTCAGGTGCGGCGTTCGACACGGCGTCACGGGCACCGGTGACGCCCATCGTGGATGCCGCGTAGACGAATCCCCTTGACGCCCCAACCGTCTCGGCCAACCGCTCCGGCGTCGACGACGGTGCAACGAGGAAGATTCTGTCCAGATCATGCGCTTCAGATGCAGCAAGCCATTCCCCGGCCTCGTCCGGGATCAGGTCGGGAGTGATCAGGCCGAGCCCCCCGGCTGACGCCAGATCGCGGGAGAAAGTATCAACTCCTTTGCGTAACATCAGGTTCCAATAAGTCATCACAACTGCACGGCCACCGGCATTGCTGATCGCCTCTACCGCGGTGAGTGCATCACGCACCCGAACACCCCGACTCAGCGCCGCCTCCGTTGCCGCCGCGATGGTAGGCCCGTCCATACCCGGATCGGAGTACGAGATTCCGACCTCGATCAAATCGCATCCCGATTCGACCAATGCAGTCATCGCTGAAATCGAGGTCTCCACATCCGGAAAACCCGTCGGCAGATATCCGATCAGCGCCGAACGGCCTTCGTGGCGGCACGAATCGAACAAGCCTGCCAGCCGACTCATTTCTCCTCGCCTCCGAGCAGACTGAACCACTTGGCCGCGGTCTCGACGTCCTTGTCCCCCCGACCAGACATGTTCACCACGATGATCGATCCCGCTCCGAGCTCGGAACCCAGCTTGAGCGCTCCCGCGACGGCATGCGCGGATTCGATGGCCGGGATGATCCCCTCTGTCCGGCTCAATAGGGACAACGCGTCCATCGCCTCACTGTCAGTGATTGGTTCATAGCGCGCCCGACCCAAATCCTTCAACAACGCATGCTCCGGTCCGACCCCTGGATAGTCCAAACCCGCAGAAATCGAATGGGATTCGATGGTCTGGCCATCGTCGTCCTGCAGAAGATACGAATACGACCCCTGGAACGCTCCCGGCGACCCGCCAGCTAACGTCGCTGCATGGCGGCCGGTCTCGACACCGTCGCCCGCCGCCTCGTAGCCAATCAAGCGTACCGACGGGTCATCGATGAACGCGTGAAAGATACCGATCGCATTGGAGCCGCCACCCACACACGCGGCCACCGCGTCGGGCAGCCGTCCTGCCTGATCCAGAATCTGCGCCCGGGCCTCGAGTCCGATCACCCGCTGGAAGTCCCGCACCATCATCGGGAACGGGTGTGGGCCTGCAGCCGTGCCGAAGCAGTAGTAGGTGGCGTCGGCGTTGGTCACCCAGTCGCGGAAGGTCTCGTTGATCGCATCCTTGAGCGTCTTGGATCCGGACGCCACCGGCACCACCGTCGCACCCAACAGCCGCATCCGAGCGACGTTGAGGGCCTGCCGCGCGGTGTCCACGGCACCCATGTAGATCACGCACTCAAGTCCCAATAGCGCGCAAGCGGTCGCCGTCGCCACCCCGTGCTGACCGGCCCCCGTCTCGGCGATTACCCTGGTCTTACCCATCTGTCGGGCAAGTAGGGCCTGGCCCAACACATTGTTGATCTTATGAGATCCGGTGTGGTTGAGGTCTTCTCGCTTCAAGAAGACCCTGGCGCCTTCGGCGTGCTCGCTGAGTCGCTCGGCCTCGTACAACGGCGACGGTCGCCCGGTGTAGTGCCGCTGCAGTCGATCCAGTTCGTCGAGGAAGGTTTGATCACCGCGAGCCTTTTCGTAGGCCGCGGTCACCTCTTCGATCACCGCCATCAACGCCTCGGGAACGTACCTGCCGCCGTACACGCCGAAGTGCCCCCGCGCGTCTGGGTCGTGAGCGGTGGGTTCGGCCACCGCCGCACTGGCGCGCGGCAGATCGGGGCCGACGTTTGCGGCCACTTAACGGGTGGTCTTCGGGCACGACGGATGCGTACCGGCGGTGACCAAGTCGGCGACAGCGCTGCGCGGGTCGCCACTAGTGACCAACCCCTCGCCTACCAGAACCGAGTCAGCCCCCGCTCCGGCGTATGCGAGCAGGTCAGCAGTACCCCGCACCCCCGACTCAGCAATCCGGATGACGTTGCTGGGCAGGCCAGGGGCGATCCTGCCGAAGCAGTCCCGGTCGACCTCGAGAGTCTTGAGGTTGCGTGCGTTCACACCGATCACCGAGGCGCCGGCCTGCAGCGCCCGGTCCGCCTCCTCCTCAGTGTGCACTTCGACGAGCGCCGTCATACCCAGCGATTCGGTGCGCTCGAGTAGCGAGACCAGGGCCGGCTGCTCGAGCGCCGCGACAATCAGAAGAAGCATGTCGGCCCCATGTGCACGAGCCTCGTGGATCTGATAGGGCCGGATGATAAAGTCCTTGCGCAGCAAGGGAATCGACACTGCCGCGCGGACTGCGTCCAAGTCGGCAAGCGACCCGATGAAGCGGCGCTCCTCGGTCAGCACGCTGATCACTCGCGCACCGCCGTCCTGATAGGCGCAGGCCAGCTTCGCGGGATCGGTGATCGAAGCCAACTCGCCGCGCGACGGACTGGCCCGCTTCACCTCGGCGATCACACCGACCCCCGGCGCACGCAGCGCGGCCATCACGTCCAGTGGCTTGGGGGTGCGCTTGGCACGTTCCTTCACCTCGGCCTGACTCACGACGGCCTCGCGAGCGGCGACATCGGCACGGACTCCCTCGAGAATGGAGTCGAGCACGGACGCCGAACCCATAGCTGTCGCTTCCCTTCTCCTCACGGCCGCTTGATTCCTAACGAAGGGTAGTCGCCACCACGCCACTGGCTGTCACCGCCCCTTGTTGTCCTGATTGGTCGGGTCCCGCCCCTCGTCGAGGGCGTCCCAGATCATCCGTTCCGACATCGATGCCGCAGACTCGTCAGTCTCTGTGGGACCTCCCCGAGCGT
>JAHZKD010000022.1 GCA_022600605.1 Actinomycetes bacterium | reverse complement strand
TATCCCTCTAACAGGTGGTATCCGCCGGTCATAACCATCGACCACGTGCTCACGCGTAACGCCGCCGCCAAATCGATCCGAACCGTCGACATACCCGGCTCCGATCACCGTGCACTGCTGGCCACCATCAAGGTGCCGCTCGACCCCACGGCGTCCTAGTGGTCCGAGACCCTTCGGTGATTGCGGGTAGACGCTGTTGGCGGTGTCGTGGATGTCGTTGCGGCTCGGCAGGGTTTGCGTCCCCTGAAGCAACTGACTGTTTCGACCCCGCCCGGCACGACGTCACATCGTGAGTGACTCAATGGACCAAGAACCCGCCGATTCACACGAGGCTGTCGAGCCAATTAGAGGATCGACCTAACCCACGGCACATGCTAAACGCACCTGCATTGGTTGCTACTGTGACCAGACGCCGGCCAGCGCCTTCCGCTCTATGTCGCGTGCGAACAACGGCGTTTCCTCGTCGATGTGCGGCTGGACCGGTTGTCCCCTCCACAACATCCAGACACGCCCGCCCAGGACTTTCATCGGATTCCATGTGGTCGGCGTGACCGTGCACCTGAGTTCGCATGAGTTGTCATCGCTTTTCTCGACTGTGAGGTCCCACTCGACCCCCAACTTGAGGTAGAGCGAATCACTCAGCCACAACCAAGAATTCGGCGATACTGCGCGGACGTGATCCCGCTCGGCAACCTGTTCAACGTAATGTTGGACCGTTTGATCTTCGCCGATGACCTCGACGTTGATCGATAGCCGCTTGCCGTTGGGCATGACTCCCTGGGCGGCACTCTGGTGGGCAGTTGAACAGGCCGCGTACTCCTCGGACGTGATCGTGAACATCCAGTCGCCCAGATTGATGGCTTCCATCGGCGCGTTAATGGTTGCTTTTGCACGGCTCGTCCCCAAACGAAACATGATGGGCTGGTCCTTTCGGTCGGTGTGTTTTGCGAACTGCCACGGGCCTCGTCAGGAACACGGGTTCTGTTGGTGGTGGGTCTTGACGAATGCGAAGAGTCGCTGCAGCCACGCATCGTCGGCATCCTCATGAGAGAAGTGGCCGGCGTCGTCGAAGATGGTCAGCTCACTGTGGGGGAGCAGCGAATGTAGGCGGTCGGCGTTCGACGGCCGCACGAACCGGTCGTGCGCACCCCAGGTGATCAGAACCGGCACGCTGACCGACGCCAGGCGCTTCTCGAGCTGCGGTAGTTCATCGTGGTAGGAGCCGAGGAAGTCGAACGCGTTGCGGTGCTTTTCCGGGTCGAAACAGATCTTTCGGTATTCCGCGACGGCGTCTTCAGATGGCTTGAAGCGGTGGTAGCCCGCCTTTGTTGCGGCGTTGAAGTTCTGCTTCATCAGCTGATGTCGCATCGGCCTGCGGATGCCGAGCCATCGGACCAATCCGGATCGGGTCGCCGCTCGAAGGGCCGGGTCGAAGTCGGTCGGCCAGGTGCCGGGGCCGTCGTAGATGTTGACTCCGAGAAGTCGATCGGGTTGGCTCGCCGCGAGCCACAGCGAGATCGGGACGCCAATGTCCGGCCCGATCAGGAAGGCCTCGCCGATCCCGTTGGCGTCCATCAGCCGCGCCAGGACGTCCGCCTGTGCCGAGGGCCGCATCACCGAGCCCGACCCGGTCGACATGCCGAATCCCGGCAGGTCGACGGCGAGCAGGTCGAAGTTGACGGCCATTCGCTCCCAGAGGGATTCCCAGCAGCGGATGGACTGGGGGAATGCGTTGGTCATGACGACCGTCGGCCGGCCACCGTTGTTGACGCAGGCAATCCGGAGGTCGTAACTGTCGATCGTTTGCCGTTCGAAGTGCATGATGTGGTTCTCCTAACGGGTGAGCTGCGCGATGACGATGGCCTTCGCGTCGTGATAGGGCTGGGTCGTGCGGGTGGCGCGCGCGAGGGTGACCGAACCTTCGTAGGCGGCGACGATGAAGCGGCCGAGTGTCGTCGCCTGCTCGGGGGGCAAACCAAACGCGCGAAGGCCCGTCGTGTAGGCCTCGGTCCACGCTGAGAACACCTCGGCCACCGCCTCCTGGATCGCGACCGAGTCGGCGGGGGCCTCGGTGGCGGGAACGCCGATCGGGCACCCGTACCTGAAGCTGTTGCCCTCCATCTCGGCGGCTGAGGCATCGAAGATGAGGCCGATAGCCTCGGGAAGGTCGTGGCGCTCGAGAACCTCGGCAATCTGCTCGGCTGCGGCAAGTCCGGTGCTCAGAACTGCGGACGCGACCAACTGTTCTTTACCCCCGGGGAAGAAGTGGTACATCGAGCTCGACGACACACTGGTGTCACGCAGCAGGTCCTGCATGCTCGTGCCTGCGTAGCCGTGCTCGCGCAGAGACAGCAGTGCAGCGTCAATAAGTCGGGTCTTGGTGGCGGATGGCATTGACACTCCTGGGGATTTCTCGGCGGCTCAGCCGGGGAACGTGTGGCCGCCGGGGCTCGTGAAGTCCGCTTCGAGAACATCCCAATGCTCGGTGACCTTGCCGGCGGCGTCGAAGCGCCAGATGTCGACGCCGACCAGGGGTGGCGTCCCCATCGTTTCGCTGAGGTAGCGGGTGTAGGTCCAGGCAAGATCACCCTCGACGATCGCCCATTGGTAGTCGTTGGGATTCCCGCCCAACATGTCGACGAACCCGGCGATGCCCGCTGCGCCGTCCGGGATGAACGGGTTGTGCTGGATGTAGTCGCTGAGCAGTTCATCGCGCAGCGATGTGTTGCCGGCGAGGAACTCGGCCACAACCCGCCGCGCGATCTCTCGGTTGCGCTGCGGGTCTTGAGTGCCGGCCGAAGACCGCAGCTGGGAGAACATGTCGTTGCCTGACACCGGCTCGGTTCCGACGGCCTGCGTCACCTCGACGGCCTCGACGATCCGTCCGGCTTCAATGGTGAATATGTGGGCGACTGCGACACCCGGGCCGCCATCGAGCACTCGATCGACGTTCCAGCGGTACTGGGCGTGAATGCCGATCCGGTTGCCCTCAGCGACGGTGCGGTGAATGGCGACCAGGGGGTTGGCCCCGGCGAACCCCTCCGCGTAGGCGGCCCAGGCGTCGACGCCGTCGCCGATGCCCGACGAATAGTGGCGAAGGTCGGGCGCTGCAAGAGCGCGCAGCCGACTCGCGTCGTTGTGGTTGTAGAGGGCTTCCAACATGGCGACCAGCTGGTCGGCGGTGACTGTCGTGCTCGCGTCCGTTCGAGTGGTTCCAGTCCATGCGGTCATCGGTGGCTTCCTTCTGTCGAAGTATGTGTTGTTTGTAGCATACTGGATGGATCGTTCCAGTCAATCGCTGTCGGGATCGCGGGCGGCGATGGGGCCGCGAGGAGGTGCTGACGGAGGCAACTTCGACTCGCTGTTCGAAGCCCGCGTGATCATCGAAGACTGGCGCCGCGACTACAACGCCAACAGACCCCACGCCGCCCACGGCGAAATCACCCACCGAATTCGCCCTACACACGACCACGCCCCGCCAACCCCAAGCCGCATAGCGCTGGACCACTGAACGGGTCACCTCACTCCAGCCGGTTACAGATAACACCGTCCCCCACGATGAAACCCCGCCCCAAGCGCACCGGGGGTAAGCACGGGGGTAATTGTCCTACTCAACCCGCACTCCTTGGCAGGTGATACCGCGGTTGCGCTAATCGCTCTGACGATGGGTGGGGCAGGTAGCGAAATGCTCGCCGCATGGAACGAGAAGGATCCGGCGCGGGCGCGGAGTCATCTCGACAAGGCCTTGGCGCCCGATGTGCACTTCGTCGACCCGTCGGTGGACATCGTCGGTATCGGTGCCTTCGAGGCCAACGTTCACGAGCTCCACAAGCGGGTCCCCGGGGCGGTCTACCCGCGTGCCAGAGATGTCGATGAGCATCACGGTTACTACCGCTATGACTGGGCGATCCATCTCGATGGTGATCTGGTCCTGGCTGGCTTCGCCGTTACGGCCATCGATGCCACGGGCCGTGTCAAAGAAGCTATCGGGCGCTTCGGGCCGCTCGAGCCGAGCCGACTCGCACGAGCCAGCTAAAGCCCGCAGGGAAGCCGGCATTCCCGGTGCGCAAAGGCGCATCCGCGGAATCCCCCAGGTGTCGCTCCCGGGGCGCTGACCATATTGCTCGCCTCAACCGGTTCGTCGCCCTCAACTCCACGTTCCTTCCTAGGGCGAATTGCACCGACCGGATGAGGCCTCAGGTCGCGATGGACCCCGGCGGTGCGCTGACGACTCGGCTGGATTGGCCCCGCACGTTGACCGGTACGTCGCCCATCAAGGTCACCCGGTGCATCAGCCGATATTGGCCGTCGTAGTCATCGATTGCCCTGTGCTGGGTAGCCCGGTTGTCCCAGATAGCGACGTCACCCGGTTCCCAATTCCAGCGGATGGTGTTCTCGGGCATGGTGATTCGGTGTTGCAGCAATTCGAGAAGTGTATTTGACTCGTTGTTGTCCAGATCGAGGAACCCGCGGACGAAATCTCCCGCCAGCAGGGTGCGTTCACCGGTCTCGGGGTGCACCCGCACCACAGGATGCTCGGTGCGGAAATCCAGCTTCTGGAACGCCTTTCGAGCCGCGCGCTGCTCGTCGGTCACATCTTCGGTCATCACGTAGTCGTAGTGGTTCGTATGCAGTGCCCACAGGTTCTCGGCCAGGCGCTTGAGCGGCTCGGGCAGTTC
>JAHZKD010000207.1 GCA_022600605.1 Actinomycetes bacterium | reverse complement strand
CTGCAGGACGAACATCAGCACGTTGATGCCGATGAGCACGTAGGTGACTATCGGAACCGCAGACCGCTGCTTGGCGCCGAAACCCGTCCTCACCGGGCGTACCGTGCGCGCGGCCGCACCGACGCAGTCCGCACACTGGTGACCGACCGCCGCGCCGTGCATGCACTCGGGGCAGATGTAACGGTTGCAGCGGGTACAGCTGACGTAAGTCGGCCGGTCTGAGTGTCGGTAGCAGGTCGGGGCCTGCGGCGGGGTGCCCGGCGCGCTCGGGTAGCTCACAGCGCGCCGCACAGATCGAAGCAACCCTGGTAAGTGGCCGCCGTCCCACCGTGGTTCGCGGTGACACCGTGGTTCGCCGTCCCACCGTGGTTCGGGGTGACACCCTGGTTCGCGGTGACACCGTAGTGCGCAGTGACGAGGTCCACCTCGATGTTGGGCGTCGGCAGGTCCAAATTCACAGGCACCACGCTATCGCGCCCGAGGGTGGGTCGCCGGCGGCATCCCCTCAACCAAGGCTTCGGCGTTCGCGATCCCAGGACGTCATTGCCGAGGAGTCTTGGTTGCGCGTTCCGTTCGGACACCGACCACTCGACCGCCCGGCCTCAGCCATCGGCCTTCGCCGGAGGCCGCCGTCGACGACGTGCGCCATGGCTTCAGACTTAGCCGATTGGCGGCCCAGCGGTTATCACAGGGCCCCCACCGCCGGTGGTTATTACCGGTGCGCCCGCCGGCGCCGGGGCGGCGGCTATTTCGGGCGGTCCACCGGAAGCCGGTATCACCAGATCGCCAGCTTGGACTCCGCACAAGGGGTTTATCGACCCCGGTGGGCAGTTAGGTTGGGCCTGGCTCACCGGTGACAGTGCCACGGCACCGAATATCCCGGACAGGACAAGAGCACCTGCGGCCGCGGAGCGACGCCAATTTGAGGAAGTTGTCATTGTTGAACCGTAGGGAGCGAACCTAATAGCTCGGCCACCCCTGAGCTGAGAAATTGCTGTGGAACAGGTGTGTAGGCATCGTTTTCGAATCTCAGTGCCACCTGCTTGAGACCCGTTGGCCCACAGCGGAACCCAGCCCGGAAGCAAGTGCCCATTGGATCAGCCCGAGAGCGGCCGCATCGCCCACCCTGACGTCACCGCAACCCTTGTCGAGGCGAAGTTCGAAGGGACTGAACCACGCCACGTTGGCCTCCGAAGTTGATCGCCCTGGGATCCAGAGCAGGATCGCCCTGGGATCCAGAGCAGGTTAGTGCTGCGGTGAATACCGGAGAAGCGCCGGATAACTGAGTCCCGGCTTAGACTGACTTCCTATGAGGCCGACGAGAGGAGCCGCGGTGGCCGCGGCGGTACTGGCAGGGTGGTGGGCCACCGCTCCACTGGTCCAAGCCCAGCCTGCCCCCCCGCCGCCGCCGGAGCCCGCACCTGCAGAGGCACTCGAGCCCGCACCTGCAGAGGCACTTGAGCCCGCACCTGCAGAGGCACTCGAGACCACTATCGACGGCAACGGCTCGTATGCGGTGGGCATCGACATCGCACCTGGGGCCTACGAGTCCGCGGGCCCGGTAGACGGCGGTGCGTGCTACTGGAAGCGCGCGGCCGGCGAAGAACTGGTTGATAACGCACTCACAAAGAAGCCGGCGTTCGTCCAGATTCTGCCGAGCGACACCACGTTTTCCACCACCGACTGCCAAACCTGGAATCTCACCGAGGCTCTTCCACCGCCGCAGCCCGGACCCGGCGACCTGCTCGGCCAGCTGACTACCCTCATCGGCAGCGGCATCCTCGCCGGAGGCCCACGCTGACTGACGGCAGGATCGAGGTCCCGGCCGATATGGATGCGGTCACCTCGATCGGCCACGAAGACCACTGCGGTATCGACCCGGCGGCTGTGCAGCGGATCTGGGAAGCGGTCCGGCATTGGTATGCCGGCGGGATGCAGCCCGCCATCCAGCTGTGCTTGCGCGTTGAGGGCCGGGTCGTCCTCAACCGGGCGATCGGCCATGGCTGGGGAAACGGGCCGGCTGATCCACCCGATGCGGAGAAGGTCGCGGTCTCCACCGATACGCCATTCTGCGTCTATTCCGCCGCCAAGGCGATCACCACGACCGTCGCGCACATGCTTGTCGAACGCGGATACTTCTCCCTCGATGACCGGGTATGCGACTACCTGCCCGGCTACACCAGCCACGGCAAGCACCGCACGACAATCCGGCATGTGCTCACCCACAGCGCGGGGGTTCCCTTCGCCACCGGGCCCAAACCAAACCTCAAACGAATGGACGACAGCGACTACACTCGCGAGCTGCTAGGCGCGATGAAACCACTGTATCGACCGGGGCTGGTGCACATCTACCACGGTGTGACCTGGGGTCCGCTGATGCGTGAAATCGTCTCTGCTGCAGCCGGCCTCGATATCCGAGACATTTTGCGCACGGAGATCCTGGCACCGTTGAACTTTCGTTGGACCAACTACGGCGTTGCAGAACAAGATGTTCGACTCGTCGCGCCGAGTCATGTCACTGGTAAGCCGCTCCCTGCACCGATCGCGAAGGCATTCAAGACCGCCGTGGGCGGCACCATGACCCAAATCATCCCATTCTCGAATACCCCGGCGTTTCTGACCGGGGTGATCCCGTCGTCCAACACCGTCTCCAACGCCAACGAACTCTCTAGGTTCGCTGAGATCCTCTGTCGCGGCGGTGAACTCGACGGCGTGCGGGTGATGTCACCGGAGACCCTGCGCGCAGCGACAGCCGAGTGCCGCCGCCTGCGACCTGACCTGGCAACCGGGCTTGTCCCCATGAGGTGGGGAACCGGCTACATGCTCGGGTCAAAGCGTTTCGGCCCGTTCGGCCGGGACGCGCCGGCGGCGTTCGGGCACACCGGGCTCACCCACATCGCCGTGTGGGCCGACCCGGCACGGGCGCTGTCGGCAGCGGTGGTCAGCAGCGGAAAGCCCGGCAGGCACCCGGAGGCCGGTCGGTATCCCGCCCTGCTCGACCGGATAAACGCCGAAATACCCTGCATCGGATAGCTATTCCCCGGCTGCGCATCACGCCAGATTTACCGACTGAGCTGGACGCGAAACATCTTTGGCCAGTCCTTGCCGGTGAGCAGGAACTCGCCGCCCTCGACGTGCGCGATGCCGTTGAGAACACCGGCAGACGGCGGAATCCCGCGAGCTCGCAGCCCGGCGGCATCGACGACGAGGTCGACCGTGCCGTTCGTGGAATCGATGCGCACGATGTTGTCGCTGGGCCACACGTTGGCCCAGACTTGGCTGCCGACACACTCCAGCTCATTGAGCCCGTTAAGCGCTCGACCGTCCCAGGTCACATCGACCCCACCGGTCTCGGCGAGATCGTCGCTGTTCAGGAACCGCAACCGGTTGGAGCCGTCGCTGCGGATCAGGCGCTGGCCGTCGTGGCACAGGCCCCAACCCTCCCCGTCCAGCGGCACTTCCCGCACCGGGGACAAGGTCGCGGCGTCCCATTCGACAGCTACCCCGTCGCGGTAGGTGAGCTGCCAGACACGGTCCCCCACCACCGTGATGCCCTCGGCAAAATAGCCGTTGGGTACCGACGACTGCCGGCGCAGCCCCCCGGTGGCCGGGTCTAGTTCCCGCAGCTGTGAGGCGCCCGCGAGGCCGGTGCCCTCCCAGAGCGTCGTCCCCGCTATCTCGAGCCCTTGAGTAAAAGCCTCGGGGTCGTGAGCGATCTCTTCCAGCACGGTGGGTTCGATCACCGGGGCGGCGGCGTCACCCGGGCCGGCATCGGAAGCTGGCGCGGTGGCCCAGTAGACGGCTACGACGAGTACTAACCCCGCGCACATCTGCAGCTTCGGCATACGGCCGTTTCTACCGTGCAACGATGGTGAAATGAAAGCGGTCAGTTGTGTAAGTAGCACCCTGGAAGTAGTTGAGCTGCCGGATCCGCAGCCCGCGGAGGGCCAACTCGTGCTCGACGTGCTGCGGTGCGGCATCTGCGGATCGGATCTGCACGCCAAGGACCATGCCGACGAACTCACCGAGGTGATGGCCGAGGGCGGCTACGCAGATTTCATGCGCAGCGACACTCCGGTTGTTATGGGCCATGAGTTCTGCGGGGCGGTGGCGCGGCACGGGCGCCACGTGGGCAAGGAGTTCGCAACGGGAAGGACGGTGGTGTCCTTCCCGCTCGTGAGGTCGCAGGGCGGGGTGCACCTCACCGGTCTATCCCCACTTGCTCCCGGCGCATACGCCGAGCAGGTACTGGTGGAATCAGCGATGACGTTCGTGGTCCCCAACGGCCTGGATCCCGCAACCGCCGCGCTGACCGAGCCGATGGCAGTGGCCAATCACGCGATCCGGCGCAGCGAAATCAGCCGAAAGGACGTGGCGATCGTGCTCGGGTGCGGCCCGGTGGGGCTGGCCGTCATCTGCCATCTGAAAGCCCGCGGGGTGAGCACCATCGTGGCCAGCGACTTCTCTCCCGGGAGGCGGGCTTTGGCTGCCCGGTGCGGTGCCCACATCGTCGTCGACCCCGCAATCGACTCCCCTTACGAGGCTGTGCCCGCCAAGCGGCAGGGGCTTAGCGACCTGCCCGCGCTCTACGAGCTCGGCGTCGGGTCGATGGAGAAGCTGCGGCGGCTGCCCGGCTGGTCGCATGTATACCGGGCGATGGACCGACTCGGTGCCACCGCACCCAAACGGCCGGTGATCTTCGAGTGCGTGGGCGTGCCGGGAATGATCGACGGGATCATCGGCGCGGCACCGCTGGCTTCCCGGATCATCGTTGTCGGGGTATGCATGGGCGATGACAAGCTACGGCCGGCCATGGCCGTCGGCAAAGAGATCGACATCCGGTTCGTATTCGGCTACACGCCTTTGGAATTCCGGGACACGCTGTTCATGCTCGCCGACGGAACGCTTGAGGCGTCGGCGTTGGTAACCGGCACGGTCGGCCTGCACGGTGTTACGACGGCCTTCCAGGCCCTCGGCGACCCCGAGAAGCACGCCAAGATCATGATCGATCCCCTGAGCAGAGCGACCACACCCTGAGCAGCGACGCCGACGACAGCTGTCGCACATCGTCCCGTGGACCGACGGCAGCCGGCTGCCCCGAACACGTTCTAAGACCCATAGTCCCAGTACTGCAGCTCTGGGACGGTGGCAAAAAGTAGGAGAGTGGCGCCGTAGAGCGATATCACGAGGACTGCGCCTGCCAGGCTGATGGGCAATCGCGCACCGTCGACTGGATCAAGCCAATGGCGCAGCCCGCGGGAGGCCAGCGGCACTAGCAGCCACTGCAGCGCGGCCACACTGGCCACTTGACCGAGCCACATCGAAAGCCATGGTGGGGAGCCCAGATCGGCCAGGACCGGCACGAAGAACCGGGTCAACAGCATCACTGTCGGGTAGAGCACCAGCAAGACCAGCATGGCGCTTTTCCAGTACGGCGTGACCGTCGTTCGGCCGTTGTCCGTCCGGACAGTCGAGCCGAACGGCGCGGTGACGGCTGAGAAGTCTCTCGTAAGGTTCACCGTGACAGGGCGTAGCGCTTCGACGCGTTCCTGCGAGCGAATCCACTTCGACAGTTGGTGAGTTCGCCGGAACCTCACCACCGACATCCACTCACCAGAGGCGTCCGGCGGGAAAACCGCGGTGCCTTCGAAACCGGAGAATCGTGCGGTTCTGGTTGCGATCGTCGCCTGTGCGGCGTGGAATTCGGCGTCCTTTCCAGCAGCCACGGTGTATCCGAAGACACCGATCCCTTCAGGTGGGGACTCACCGTCGACAACCACCAAGTCAGGCGTGCGCTGCCAGTATCCCAGCGCTCGCCCGTCACGAAGCACGGCTAGGCGCTCTGCACTATCTAGCCATTGATGGAGCAGGTCCTCAGTATGAAATGTCACCGCGAGAGCCCAATCGAATTGCGGTGTGTCGCGTACCGACTCGCGAGCAGTGACGAATCCGTCGGCATCGCGCGCACAGCTAAGGAGCCGGTTCAGCCACTCGCCGAATCCGGATGGGTCTGCGGCGGTGTGAAACGCCGTGAACCCGGTCGCGGTGGTTGTCCGTACCGTGCTCATGAGCCTCGTCACCCATCGCTTCAGCCAAACCGACTTCAGCAGGGGTCACACACCCGCAAGCAGCCATCGCCGATGCTTGTCATGGTAAAGGCGGTTCGCGTACGAAGACGGTATTGAAAGTGGGTCTTGAAAGATTGAAAGCTGGTACCAAAAGCTGGTACCGCAAGCTGGTATTGACAGGCCATCGCCGGTCACACACGATGACGCGATGACCGACTTGGTGATTGACCATGCGTCTATCGCGACCATGGACGCGGCCGGCACCGAGTACGGCGACGGGCACATCGTGGTACGGGATGGGCTGATCACGGCGGTCGGTGCCGGACCCGCACCCACCGTCGCCGGAGCCGACCGCGTCGATGGTCGCAAATGCCTTGTCACGCCGGGGCTCGTCAATAGCCACCACCATCTGAGTCAGTGGATCACTCGCGGATACGTTCAGGACGGGACGCTGTTTGAGTGGTTGACGACGCTGTATCCGTTGTGGGCCAAGATCAATGCAGAACTGCAGTACACCGCCTCAAGTGCCGCGCTTGCCGCCCTGGCGCTGAGCGGGTGCACCACGACGATGGACCACCAGTACGTTTTCCCGCGCGGCGGCGGCGACGTGCTGGGCGCCGACATCGCATCGGCGCAGCGTATCGGCCTGAGGTTCCATCCCACTCGCGGATCGATGGATCTCGGCGCCGCATCCGGGGGTTTGCCACCCGACGACGTGGTCGAAGACATCGACACTATTCTGGCGGCCTGCGAACAGGCGGTACGTACCCACCACGACCCCGGTTTCGACTCGAAACTGCGGATCGCGCTGGCGCCCTGTTCACCATTTTCGGTGACAGGTGATTTGATGCGCGAGTCGGCGAAGCTGGCGCGCGAACTCGGGGTGCGGTTGCACACGCACCTTGCCGAGACCCTCGACGAGGAGCAGTTCTGTTTGGCCACGTTCGGCGCCCGGCCGGTTGACTATGTCGAATCGCTCGGTTGGCTCGGCGATGACGTTTGGCTGGCCCACTGCGTGCATCTGTCGCAGGGTGATATCGCGAAGTTCGCCGCCACGGGCACCGGCGTCGCGCACTGTCCCAGCTCCAATGGCCGATTGGGTTCGGGGATAGCGCCGGTTCCCGAACTGCTGGGCGCCGGGGTACCGGTCGGGCTCGGTGTGGATGGAGTCGCGTCGAACGAGAATGGCTCGCTGGCCGCCGAGCTGCGACAGGCCGTTTTGGCCGCCCGTTTCCGGCTCGGCCCGCTAGCCTTGAGCGCCCGCACCGCACTGCGGATGGCCACCACAGAAGGGGCCCGGTGTCTGGGCCGTGGCGCCGAGCTGGGATCACTGGAAGTGGGCAAGCTCGCCGATATCGCAGTCTGGCAGCTCGACGGGCTGGGGCACGCCGACATCG
>JAHZKD010000206.1 GCA_022600605.1 Actinomycetes bacterium | reverse complement strand
TGGGCTCCATCACCGGCAAAGTCATCCCGATACGCACACCCGCGATTCTGGCACGTCGAGCCGATCGGCCGGCAGACGAGAGAAGCTGGACAGCGCGGCAGGGTCGTCAGCGCGGCAGGTCTGCCGCGGGAGGGTCCTTCTGAGCTCGGATCGGTTCGGTGGCGGGTGTGGCGAACAGTCCGCCGCGCACGCCGCCCCGGAATGTGCGCACCGCCACCAGCAGCCAGGTCGCCAACAACCCGACGTAGGCGATCACGGCGGCGACCCGGAACCCTGGCAAGCCCGTGTGCAGGGCCAGCTGGGTCGTCCCGGTGACAAAAGTGCCGACGGGGAATGTCAGGCTCCACCAAGTCAGCGCAAACGGCATGCCGCGCCGCAGTGTCCGCACTGTCAGCGAGGTGGCGATCGCAATCCACAACACGGCGAAGCCCCACACGGGAACCCCGTAGAGGACCGCGAACGCGCGCATCCCGTCAGCCACGTCGTCGTCGACGACCATGGCTGCGTCGGTAGCGAGAAGCCCTGCCACGGTGATCGATTGGCCCAGCGGTCCTAGCACGATCCACAAGGTGGGAACCCGAGCGGTGCCGGAGGTGCCGTAATGCGCCAGCCGGCTCCACACCATGGTGATGATGATCATCGAGGCGAACAGCGACATGCCGAACATCGCATAGCAGCCGTAGAGCATGGTTGCGCGGCCGGTTCCCTCCGCCATGTGCGGAATGAGCATCGCTCCCGTCGCAGCCGACACCATCGGCGGCACCACCGGCATCAGCCAGCCGCCGAACGCGGCATCGGCCTCGACCCGGTGCTGGGTGAACATCAGGTACGGGATGCTCATCGCAGTGAACAGGCCGCCAACCGTGCCCGCAGTCCACAACAACCAGGCAAGGTCAACCGCCGCACGCTCACCGATGAGGTCGCTGCCGACCAGCAGGGCGCCGGCCCCGACGGTGAGCAGTGCCATCGGTGCGGCCCCATAGAAGTGCGCCATCTGCGGATTACGGACATGACCGCGCGCCACCGTGGGGTTGCGGACCCAGTGAGCGACCGTCACCGCCGACAGCAGGACCAGCCACACCGTCGCGACCACCCACACCACGAGCGCGAAAGTCCGCAGCCCCGGCACGTGTACGGGTAATGACGCGCCCGCCGTGGCGACGATGCCCGTTCCCATCACCGAAGCGAACCAATTCGGCCCGAAATAGCTCAGGGGCTTGGGTCGGTCACTGGTCATGCGATCAGTATGGTTGCTGCGAGCATGCGCTAAACGCTACTTCTGACGATGTGTTTGTCGGCACAGACGATTCGCGCGGAATCGGCGGACAGGGTCTCCAGAACCGCCCTGATCGTCGTCTTATCGGAATCCCTTTCGGGCGTGGGGGTATTCGCCCCGGCGCACTAGCCGGCCGAGTGACCGCGCTGCTCCTCCTGAGAGCGGTAATCATCAGCCAGGACTTGCACGTGTTCGGGTAAGGCGGCAGATGCGACGTCGGCGAGGGTGGTCTGCTCCAGCACCGAACGCATGCTGGCTCGCAACGCCCGCCAGACGTCCGTCAGCGACGCGGTAGGACCCGAGTAGGGCAGGTCGCCCAGGCCGATATCGCGCACGCTGGCCAGCGGGCCGTCGATGCAGCGCAAGACGTCGGCGACACCGATGTCGGCGGCCGGCCTGGCGAGGGAATATCCCCCTTCGCGACCCCGGTGACTGCGCACCAGCCGATCGCTACGCAAGTCGGACAGAATGTCGACGAGGAATTGCGGCGGGATGCCCTGCGCCTTGGCGAGGTCGTCGGTCTTGACCAGAGTGCCTTCCTCGACCGTGGCCAGTTGAACCATGGCCCGGACGGCATACTCTGCCTTGGCCGACATCCGCATAGCGCAAGGCTAGCCGGGATCCTCCGCAGTAACCGCCAACACGGCGGCGGCGTATTCGGGACGACACACCATCAGGTCTGGGAGCTTGGGATCCCGCTGGTTATATGACAGCGATGTGCCATCGATACGGGAGGTGTGCAGACCGGCCGCCCGCGCGACGGCCACAGGAGCCGCGGAGTCCCACTCGTACTGGCCTCCCGCATGCACGTAGACATCCGAGTGTCCCTGAATCACGGATGCGACTTTGGCTCCTGCGGAACCCATCTCGACGAGGACGCCGTTCACCGCCTCTCGCACCGCGAGCGCGATCGCGGGTGGACGTGTGCGCGAGACGACGATCCGGGGGGGTCCAGGGGCGGCGGGCGGAGTGGCTACCTTCGGGGTAGCCAGGGTGAGGCCTTGCGCCGGCAGGGCCACAGCGCCTGCGACCAGCTCACCGAATTCCCACAACGCGACGTGCACCGCCCAATCGGTGCGCCCTGGCTCGGAGAACTCTCGAGTGCCGTCGAGCGGATCGACGATCCACACCCGCCCATCAGTCAGCCGGGCCGGGTCGGCTTCCTCGGCCGGCCCTTCCTCGGAGAGGAGTGCATCCCCGGGCCTCTCAGCTGCCAAGGCGGCCATCAGGAAATCGTGAGAGCGCTTGTCCCCCGCAGCTTTCCGCTCCTGAGCGGTCGCCCCAGCAAGTTCGGTGCGGATGCCAAGCAGAAGCGCGCCGGCCCCGGTGGCCAGTCGCGCAGCGAGCTCGTGGTCGCTCACTCCTGCTCGCCGAGCAGCTCGATTACCGAGACCGCCAATTCGTCGGGCGTCCGGCTCGACGGGAGGCGCAGGTCAGGGTTCTTCGGGCGCTCATATGGGCTGTCAATTCCGGTGAAATGGGTGATCAAGCCGGCGCGGGCCTTGGCATATAGCCCCTTTGGATCCCGTCGCTCACAGTCCTCCAGCGGCGTGTCGCAGAACACCTCGAAGAAATCGGCACCGGCATCGGTGGCCACCTCACGGGCCAGCTTGCGATGCTCGGCTAGCGGGCTAATCGCCGGCACCAGAACCACCTGACCGGAGTCGGCAAGGATCGCGGCCACGTGCGCAAGCCTGCGCAGGTTCTCCGACCGGTCCGCCATGGTGAAGCCGAGATCGGAGTTCAGGCCGTGGCGCAGGTTGTCACCGTCGAGAACATAAGCGGGAATGCCTTTTTCGAGCAGCTTCTGCTCGACAAGCACGGCCACCGAAGACTTACCCGATCCCGACAGCCCGGTGAACCACACCGTTCGACCCTTGGACAGACGGTCCTCGGCGGTACACAGTGACTGGTGGCGAACCGTGTTCGGGCTCGCCGCGCGCGCGGTACCGTCCCGCAACACCATGCCCGCGGCCACGGTTCCGTTGGTGTTCGGGTCGATAAGGATGAAAGAGCCCGTCGCGGCGTTACGGCTGTACTCGTCCAGCAGCAGCGGAACCTGGGTGCGCAGTGAAATGCGGCCCAACTCATTGAGTTTGAGCGCAGTTGTTGACTTGTCCCGATGCAACGTATTGACATCGAGCCGGTAATCCAGTCCCATCACCTTTGCCCGTGTCGTGCGGGTGGTGTGCTTGACCAGGTAGTCACGGCCAGGCTCAAGAGCTGTGTCGTCGGACATCCAACACACGGTGGCGTCGAACTCCTGGGTGACTCGCGGCCGGTTGTTGGGACGCGCGATCAGATCACCACGCGAGATGTCGATGTCGTCGGCCAAGCTGACCGAGACCGCCATCGGCGGGAAGGCTTCCTCAACCAGGCCCCCGGGTCCTTCGATAGCCCCGATCCGGCTCGTCTTGCCGGCCGGCAGCACGACGACATCGTCGCCGACGCGCATCACACCGCTGGCGACGGTTCCTGCGTAGCTGCGGTGATCGTGATGGTCGCGGGTCTGGGGCCGGATCACATACTGCACTGGAAACCGGACGTCGACGAGGTTGCGATCCCCGGCGATGTAGACCTCTTCGAGGTGAGTCAGCAGCGAGGGACCTTCATACCAAGGCGTCATGTCGGACTTGGTGACCACATTGTCGCCGTTGAGCGCCGACAGCGGGATGGCCGTCACGTCATGGATATCCAAACGCGCCGCAAACTCGTGGAAGTCGTCGCGAATCTTCTCGAAACGCTCCCGCTCCCAGCCAACGAGGTCCATCTTGTTGACTGCCAGCACGACGTGCTGGATACCTAGTAACGAGGCCAGGAACGCGTGCCGGCGCGACTGTTCAAGCAGTCCGTGGCGGGCATCGACGAGCACGATCGCAAGTTGAGCCGTCGAGGTCCCGGTGACCATATTGCGGGTGTACTGAATGTGCCCAGGGGTATCAGCAATGATGAATTTGCGCTTGGCCGTGGCGAAGTAGCGGTAGGCAACGTCGATGGTAATGCCCTGCTCACGCTCGGCGCGCAGGCCGTCGGTGACCAGAGCCAGGTCGGTGTAGTCGTGTCCTCGCTCCTTGGAAGTACGTTCAACGGCGGCCAGCTGGTCCTCCATGACGGCCTTAGAGTCGAACAGCAGACGACCGATGAGGGTGGACTTGCCGTCATCGACCGAGCCGGCAGTTGCGATGCGCAGCAGTGTCGTCATGCCCAATTCCCCCGTCGCGTCGCTTGCGAGGCCAGAACTCCCCACATCAGAAGTAGCCCTCACGCTTGCGGTCTTCCATGCCGGCCTCGGAGATCCGATCGTCGGCGCGGGTTGCTCCGCGCTCGGTGAGCCGGGACACGGCGGTCTCGGCAATCACCTCGGAGACGGTGCCCGCCGTAGATTCCACGCAACCGGTGCAGGTGACATCGCCGACGGTGCGGAACCGCACGGTCTTTTCAATGATCTGCTCATCCTTGCGGGGCTGCAGGTACTTGTGGACGGCCAACAGCATGCGGTCGCGTTCGAACACCTGCCGCCGGTGGGCGTAGTAGATCGAAGGCAGCTCGATCTTCTCGGCGCCGATGTAGGACCAAATGTCGAACTCGGTCCAGTTCGAGAGCGGGAACACGCGGATGTGTTCGCCCTTGTGGTGACGGCCGTTATAGGTGTTCCACAGCTCGGGCCGTTGCACTTTGGGGTCCCACTGGCCGAACTCGTCGCGGAAGGAGAAGACGCGCTCCTTGGCGCGAGCCTTCTCCTCGTCGCGGCGCGCACCACCGAAGGCGGCGTCGAACTTGTTCTCCCGGATGGCACGCAGCAGCGTGAAGGTCTGCATCGGGTTACGCGACGGGATGGTCTCGACGACCCGGCCTGCATCGATGTCGTCTTGAACCTTGGCGACTACGAGGCGCACCCCGGACTCGGCCACGAGCTTGTCACGGGCAGCCAGCACCTCGTCGAAGTTGTGACCGGTATCGACGTGCATCACCGGAAATGGCAGGCGCCCTGGCCGGAAGGCCTTCAGCGCGAGGTGCAGCATGACGATCGAGTCCTTGCCGCCGGAGAACAGCAAGACCGGCCGCTCGAACTCGGCAGCCACCTCCCTGATGATGTGGATGGCTTCCGCCTCCAGCGCACGCAGGTGGCTCAATTCGTAGCGTCCCGCGTTCTGGGTGAGGTCTTCGGTCGAGGTCATCATTTCTCCGTAAAGCTGGTAGCTATTACCAACTTAACAAGGGTACCTCATTGCCCTTCAGCGACTCGTGGGCAGCCGGACGACGAATTCCGTTCTGCCTGGCTCACTGCGCACATCGATCGCACCATCGTGGGCACGCACAACAGCATCGACGATCGCCAGCCCCAATCCCGTGCTGCCGCCACGCCTGGAGCGTGAGGAATCACCGCGGGCGAACCGCTCGAACACCTCAGGGAGCAGCCCGGCCGGGATTCCCGGGCCGTCGTCAAGTACCGCCAGTACCGCATAAGAGTCCTCCGACACCGCCAGCGACACCGTGACCGCGGTGCCCGGCGGCGTGTGAGTGCGCGCATTGGCCAGCAGGTTGGCCAGCATCTGATGCAGTCGGGCCTCATCACCGGAGACGAAGACAAGCTGCTCGGGCAGATCGAGCTCCCATGTGTACTCGGGACCGGCGATGTGAGCATCACTGACCGCGTCTACAACGAGTCGCGTGAGATCGACCGTTTCGCGTTGCACGGGTCGCCCGCTGTCCAGCCGTGCGAGCAGCAGCATGTCCTCGACAAGCGCGGTCATGCGTTCGGTCTCGGATTCCACGCGGTTCATGGCATGGGCAACGTCGGCGGGGAGATCGCGCTGTTTGCGTTGCGCCAGTTCGGTATAGCCGCGGATGGCGGCCAGTGGCGTTCGCAACTCGTGGCTGGCGTCGGCGACGAATTGACGCACCCGGGTTTCGCTGGCGTGCCGAGCAGACAGTGCCCCGGCGATCCGGTCGAGCATGCGATTCAGTGCACCGCCCAGCTGTCCTACCTCAGTATGAGCGGCCGCCGGATCGACGTCGATGATCGGTGTGGGCAGTCGCACCTCCCCCCTGTCGAGCTCAAGGCCGGCGATCTGCTGCGCCGCCGCTGAAACTCTGCCCAGTGGTTCGAGCTGGCGACGAATGACGACAACGCCCGCCGTGGCCGCGACAACCAGTGCGACAGCCGAAACGATGCAGAACATGACAAGTACCCATAACAACGTGTCGTCGACGTCGGCGGTCGGCAGGCCGGTGACGACGGCCTCTCCCGGGTCGTGGGCAGGGAAGCTGACCAACCGGTAGCGGCCCAATCCGTCTAGTTCGACCGTTCGCGGGCGCATGTCAGCCGGGAGAGCGGCAAGTTGCTCGGCTGCGGAGGTGGAGATCTCGGCGCGGGCACCATCTGCGGTGATGACCCCGGCTTCGATGGCTGTCCCGGCTGAGACGACGGCGCCGACTGTGCGGATCCCCTGGCCCGGCGCGTTCAGAAACGCCGGGCCCGGACCCTCATCGTCACGTATCGACATACGTCGACCAAAACCGGGCGGAGCTGGATGAACCCTGCCATCGCGCGGCCTCATCGCCGGCCGGTGGCCCATACCCGCAGGCCGCGGACGCCCGAAGGCGAACATCACCGCCGACCGCCCTCCGGCCTCTACAACCTGGTTGTCGAGCTGGTTCATCAAGAATCGTTGCAGCGCAAACTCCGTCGCAATTCCGATACCCGCGCACACCACGGCCAGCAGAACGATCTGGGTCACCAATAGCCGAGTTCGCAACGTCCATCGGCGCGGCGCACGCAGGAGGGGCAAAGTACGCGCAGATCCCAGAGCCACCGGAGTGCGGTCAGCGCGCGGGCTTGAGGACATAGCCCGCGCCACGGAGCGTGTGGATCATCGGCTCCCGCCCCGTATCGATTTTCTTGCGCAGGTAGGACACGTACAACTCAACAATGTTGACCCGGCCACCGAAGTCATAGCTCCACACCCGATCGAGGATCTGCGCCTTACTCAACACTCGCTTGGCGTTGTGCATCATGAAGCGCAGCAGTTCGAATTCGGTAGCGGTGAGCGAGATCTCCTCGCCGGCGCGGGTGACTTCGTGGCTGTCTTCATCGAGCACGAGATCGCCGACGGCGATCTTGGCGCTGCCGGTGTCGGTGGACATCCCGGTGCGCCGCAGCAGAGCCCGCAGGCGCAGCACTACCTCCTCAAGCGAGAACGGCTTCGTCACGTAGTCGTCTCCGCCCGCAGTCAGGCCCGCAATCCGATCCTCGACCGAGTCTTTGGCAGTGAGCAGCAGCAGGGGCAGCCCGGGTATCTGCTCGCGCAGCCTGCGCAGTACCTCCAACCCACTCATGTCCGGCAACATCACGTCGAGCACGACCACGTCTGGCGGGTTCTGGCGGGCCAGCGCAATCGCCGTAGCGCCGTCACCAGCGGTCGCGATCTCCCAACCTTCGTAGCGCAGTGCCATAGAGACCAGCTCGGCCAGCACCGGTTCGTCATCGACGACCAGGACATGGATCGCGCTGCCGTCGCCCCGGCGCACTACCGTTCGCGTGGCGTCGTTCCCGCCGGCCACGGAAGCAGGAATGGTTGCCACCGTCCCATTATGTGTCCAGGCCCTACGCCTTGTCTGTGCCGTTCCTATGCGCAGGCTATGGAAACACCCAGTGGGACCATCGCGCTTGCTGTCGTCGGCAGCCACGCCGGGCCGCATGAACGGGCTGTGTCAGCACATTTCTCCTAACCTGATCGGATGCAGCCCAGCAGCGGAGTCACCACATGACCCGCTTTCTAGCAGGCCGGCTGCTCAACTACGTCGTGCTGTTAGCACTAGCCTCGTTCCTGACGTTCTGCCTCACCTCGCTCACGTTCGAGCCACTCGACAGTCTGCTCGAACGCAACCCGCGACCTCCTCAGGCCGTCATCGACGCCAAGGCGGCAGATCTCGATCTCGATAAACCGATTCCCGAGCGCTTCGCGAACTGGGCCTCAGGCGCCATCCGAGGGGATTTCGGAACGACCGTCACAGGCCAACCAGTCACCGAGGAACTCTGGCGGCGAATCGGTGTGAGTTTGCGGTTGGTGCTCATCGGATCGGTGGTGGGCACTGTCGTCGGTGTCACGGTTGGCGCATGGGGCGCAATCCGCCAATACCGGCTGTCAGACCGGGTGATCACCGTGCTTTCCCTGCTGATCCTGAGCACCCCCACATTCGTGGTGGCCAACCTGCTGATCCTGGGTGCGCTGAAGGTGAATTCGACTCTTGGCGTGCAGCTGTTCGAGTACACCGGGGAGACATCGCCCGACGCCGTGGGCGGCGCCTGGGCGCAATTTGTCGACCGCCTCCAGCATCTGGTGCTGCCCACCTTCACCCTCGCCCTGGCCTCCATTGCCGGATTCAGCCGCTACCAGCGCAACGCGATGCTCGACGTGCTGGGCCAAGACTTCATCAGGACAGCGCGGGCTAAGGGGCTGACCCGGCGCCGAGCATTGTTCAAGCACGGCCTGCGCACCGCGCTCATCCCCATGGCCACATTGTTCGCCTACGGCGTCAGCGCCCTCGTCACCGGCGCTGTGTTCACCGAGAAGATCTTCGGGTGGCACGGCATGGGCGAATGGGTGGTTCAGGGCGTCGCGAGCCAAGACACCAACATCATCGCCGCGATCACGGTGTTCTCGGGGGCGATCATCCTGCTCGCAGGCCTGCTCTCCGATGTGATTTACGCCGTACTCGACCCCCGGGTGCGGGTGCGATGAGCGCTTGCGCGAAGAGCAGAGGGCGGCGATGAGCACTTGCGCGAAGAGCAGAGGGCAGCGATGAGCGAGCAGAGAACCGACAGCGTCGCCGAGTACCAGTTCGTGTCGCGACGCACTCTGGTTGTGCGCCGGTTCCTGCGGAACAGGATCGCAGTGGTGGCGCTGATCCTGCTGTGCCTACTATTCCTGGGCTGCTATGCCCTACCACCGCTGCTGCCCTATACCTACAGCCACCTGGACTACCAGGCCCTGCAGCATCCGCCGACCACCGCCCACTGGTTCGGCACGAACGCATTGGGTCAAGATCTGCTGGCACAGACTTTGCGCGGGATGCAGAAGTCGCTGCTGATCGGTGTGTGCGTGGCATTCATATCAACGATCATCGCGGCCACCGTCGGCGCGATCGCCGGTTACTTCGGCGGCTGGCGGGACCGTACGTTGATGTGGATCGTTGACCTGCTGCTCGTAGTCCCGAGCTTCATACTCATCGCAATAGTCACCCCCCGCACCAAACAATCCGGGACCATCCTGTGGCTCATCCTGTTGCTCGCAGCATTCAGCTGGATGATCAGTTCACGGATCGTGCGCGGGTTGACGATGAGCCTGCGTGAGCGCGAATTCGTCGTGGCAGCAAGATATATGGGTGTGAGCCACTGGCGCATCATCGTCCGCCATATCCTGCCCAACGTGGCATCCATTTTGATCATCGACACCGCTCTGAACGTCGGTATGGCGATCCTGGCGGAGACAGGGCTGAGCTTCCTGGGTTTCGGAGTCCAGCCCCCCGATGTGTCATTGGGAACACTGATTGCTGACGGGACCCGTTCGGTGACGACCTTCCCATGGGTGTTCCTGTTCCCGGCCGGGGTGCTCGTGTTGATCGTCTTGTGCGCCAACCTCGTCGGCGACGGGCTGCGCGATGCGCTGGATCCCGGCGCGCGCCCGACCCGCTCCCGCAAGAACAGAGGGCAGCGATGAGCGCTCGCGCGAAGAACAGAGCACGGCGATGAGTGGGTTGGCAGTGGACCCGGTGGCGCCGCGCCTGCTGGATGTGCGCGACTTAACGGTGGCGTTCCCCACCGACGCTGAACGAGTCGCCGCCGTGCGCGGCCTGACCTATCACGTCAACGCCGGCGAGGTAGTTGCACTGGTGGGCGAATCCGGCTCGGGGAAATCAGCGGGGACCATGGCCGCCATCGGGCTGCTGCCGGAGTACGCACAGGTGACCGGTTCGGTGAGGTTGCACGGCAACGAACTGCTCGGATTGTCCGACCAGCAGATGTCGCGCGTGCGGGGCAACCGGGTCGGGACCGTGTTCCAGGACCCGATGTCGGCGCTGACCCCGGTGTACACCATCGGCGACCAGATCGCCGAGGCGATCCAGGTTCATCGTCGCGACGTCAGCAAGCGAGCCGCGAGAGCCCGCGCGGTCGAGCTGCTAGAACTGGTGGGCATCGCACAACCGGGGCAAAGGTCACGCGCGTTCCCGCACGAGTTGTCCGGCGGCGAGCGGCAGCGCGTCGTCATCGCGATCGCGATAGCCAACGACCCCGATCTGCTGATCTGCGACGAGCCCACGACAGCGTTGGACGTGACGGTACAGGCGCAGATCCTCGACGTGCTGCGCACGGCACGTGACGTGACCGGCGCCGGCGTACTGATCATCACCCACGACCTTGGTGTCGTCGCCGAGTTCGCCGACCGCGCCCTGGTGATGTACGCCGGCCGGGCGGTGGAGACCGCTCCGGTAGTCGATCTGTACCGCGGCCGCCAAATGCCCTACACTGCAGGTCTATTGGGCTCAGTTCCCCGACTCGATGCGCCCCAGGGGGCCCGCCTGGTGCCGATCCCCGGCGCCCCTCCGTCACTTGCGGCACTGCCACCGGGTTGCCCGTTCGCACCCAGATGCCCGCTTCGAGTCGACACATGCCACACCGCCGAACCCGAGTTGGAAGTAGTCGGCCCCAACCACCAGGTCGCGTGCATCAGAAGTGCATACGTCACCGATCGCAGCGCTGCCGAGATCTACGGCGTTTCGACCGCGCCGTTATCGCAGGCCGGTGCGAGCGCCGAGTTGCCCGTCGTGGTGCGCGTCAACGACCTAGTCAAGACCTACACGCTCACCAAAGGCGTGGTCTTTCGCCGCCGCATCGGTGAGGTGCGGGCGGTCGACGGGGTCAGCTTCGAACTGCAGCAGGGCCGCACGCTGGGCATCGTCGGCGAGTCGGGTTCTGGAAAGTCGACGACGCTGCATCAACTTCTGGAACTCACCACCCCGCAGGCCGGAACCATCGAGGTGCTGGGCACCAACGTAGACGGGCTGGACAGGCGCGCCCGCAAGGCACTTCGGGGCGACCTGCAGGTGGTGTTCCAGGATCCCGTGGCGTCCCTGGACCCGCGACTTCCTGTCTTCGACGTGCTCGCAGAGCCGCTACGGGCCAACGGTTTCGATAAGGGCGTGGCTGAGGAGCGGATCGGCGAGCTGCTCACCGTGGTCGGGTTGCGCCGAGAGGACGCCGGCCGGTACCCGTCGGAATTTTCCGGCGGGCAGAAGCAGCGAATCGGAATCGCCCGAGCACTGGCGCTGCAGCCCAAGATCCTGGCCCTCGACGAGCCGGTGTCGGCGCTGGACGTATCGATCCAGGCAGGGATCATCAACCTGCTACTGGACCTGCAGGAGCGCTTCGGGCTGGCCTACCTGTTCGTCTCCCACGACTTGTCGGTGGTGAAACACCTGGCCCACAACGTGGCGGTGATGCACAACGGCAAAGTCGTCGAGCAAGGTCCCAGCGACCAGGTGTTCGGCAACCCTCGCCACGACTACACCCGCAGGTTGCTGTCGGCGGTTCCGCAGCCACTGGCAGATCACGGTTAAAGTCAGTTCGTATGACCTACCGCGCATCGACAGTTGGGGACACCGCCCGTCGGCGGGATAACGCGAATGCCCATCAGCTACCGGCGCCGCGGGCGATAGTGCGTCTGCTCGGTGTCGTGATGGCGGCGGCGCTGGTAGCGACCGGCTGCTCAACCCCGGACAACAATGTTCCTTCTGCCGGCGGCGATGCCGAGATCGGCGCTATCGCCGACATCAACCCCCAAGACCCGGCCACGCTGCGCCAGGGTGGCAACCTTCGACTCGCGCTGTCGGGCTTCCCGCCCAATTTCAACTACCTGCACGTCGATGGCAACCTTGCCGAACTGGGCGCGATGCTGCGTTCGACGCTCCCGCGCGCCTTCTTCATCGAGCCCGACGGGGAGATGACGGTCAACAGCGACTACTTCACCAGCGTCGAGCTGACCAGCACCGAACCGCAGGTGGTCACGTACACGATCAACCCGCAGGCGGTGTGGTCGGACGGTTCGCCTATCACCTGGGAAGACTTCGCCGCCCAGATCAACGCGACCAGCGGCAAGGACAAAGCATATTTGTTTGCTTCTCCCAACGGCAGCGAGCGCGTCGCATCGGTGACCAAAGGCGTCGACGACCGGCAAGCTGTCATCACCTTCGCCAAGCATTACGCCGACTGGAGGGGCATGTTCGCGGGCAACAGCATGCTTGCCCCCAAGGCAATGACCTCCGATCCGGAAGCCTTCAACAGGGGCTTCCTCAACGGACCCGGGCCGTCGGCCGGACCGTTCATCATCACCTCCGTCGACCGGGCCGCGCAGCGCATCGTGTTGACCCGCAACCCAAAATGGTGGGGTACTCCCCCGGTGCTGGACTCAATCACCTATACCGTGCTCGATGACGCAGCCAAGATTCCTGCCCTGCAGAACAACGCGCTCGATGCGGTCGGGTTGTCATCGCTGGACGACCTGACGATCGCCCGCCGCACCGAGGGCATCTCGGTTCGACGCGCGCCGGCGCCGAGTTGGTATCACTTCACGTTCAATGGCGCTCAAGGGTCGATCTTGTCCGATCCGGCGCTTCGGAACGCGATCGCCAAGGGCATTGACCGGCAGGCCATCGCAGCGATCACGCAGCGCGGTCTCGTCGACAACCCGGTTCCGCTGAACAATCACATCTTCGTGGCCGGCCAGGAAGGCTACCAAGACAACGGCATCGCCTTTGATCCCGAAGCGGCCAAACGCGAACTGGATGAACTGGGATGGCGGCTCAGCGACTCCGGGGACAGCCAGTTCCGCGAGAAGGATGGGCGCAGACTCACCATTCGGGATGTGTTCTACGACGCCCAGAGCACTCGTCAGATCGGCCAGATCGCGCAGAACAACCTGGCCCAGATCGGCGTTGAACTTGAGCTGAATGCGGTCGCCGGTGGCACACTCTTCAGCGATTACGTGACGCCGGGCAACTTCGACATAGCCCAGTTCGGCTGGGGCGGAGACGCATTCCCGTTAGCCAGTCTCACCCAAATCTATGCCTCCGAGGGCGAGAGTAACTTCGGCAAGATCGGCAGCTCACAGATCGACGCGAAGATCGAACAGACCCTGTCAGAGCTCGACCCGGTCAAAGCCCGCGCCCTGGCCAACGAGCTCGACAAGATGATCTGGGCCATTGGGTTCAGCCTCCCGCTGTTCCAGTCGCCGGGCAACGTCGCGGTGCGCAGCAATTTGGCCAACTACGGCCCCACCGGTATCGGCGACCTCAACTACACCGCGATCGGCTTCATGAAGTAGCGGCGGCACGCATTGCGCGCGGCACCGCCGACTCCGCCTTCACCGCAATATTGATGGCGCCAACGAGGAGGCGCACCGTCAAATTCGCGGGAAGCGCGTCCAGTTCGGCTGACAGGGAAGGCAGTTGGCGAATTCCGTCGTTGCACACCTCCTTGCAGATTCGCAGGGCGGCTTGGTCGCGGGTGTCAAGGATGCTGTGCCCAGCGGTGGGGAGCTTGACGAGAACTGAGTCGGGAATGAGATCGGTGATCCGCCGGGCGACGCTCGGTGGCGTGGTGAGGTCACGACCGCCCGAGATCACTGCGGTGGGCCAGGTGAATCCCGGCATGGCCGAGATCAGATCGAATGGCTCGGCCACGAAATCGACATCGCCGCTGCCGATCTTGCGAAACGCCACCGCGGGGTCCAGTGGCCCACCATCAGGCACCGCCCCGTAGTTCAGTTCCCGGTATGCGATGCGCTCCACGAGGTCGGGTTCGTGGTGGTACGCGGTCCGGCGTTCCAGCAGCATCCTGGTTCCCAGACCCACCGCTGTCCACAACCAGTCGTGACCGGCCAGCAGTAGATCCAGCTGACGTCGCAGCACCTCAGGGCCGGCGATGCCGAACATGTCCGCGGCGGGCAGCACGTCGGTTGGGGCGAGGGCGCCGTCGGCGGCGAGGCGCCGTACTTTAGCCGCCAGGTCAGCACTTCCGGGGACCGCACCGTCCCACAACACCCGACGAATCTGTGCTCGGACATCGTCGATATCGTCGGCCGAGAGCAACGGTGAATCGAGCACCATTGTGTGGATCCGCGCCGGGTGACGAACCCCGAGACCGGCTGCCAGGTAGCTGCCATAGGACGTGCCGTAGACGACGGCCCGATCGACCCCGGCTTCCTCCAGCACAGCAGCGATGTCGTCAACGACCATGTCGATGCTGAGTGCCTCCGGGGGCAGATCTGCGCCCGCGTCGTCATGGCGAGACAATCCGACCCCGCGATGCTCGACCATGATGATGTCGAGGCCGTTGAGAGTGGCACGCCGTCGAAGCGCTCGATACAGCGCTACCGATGCTGCACCCGGGCCACCGGGGATGATGACCAGCGGTTGAGCCGATTTGCGACCGGTACGCACGTAGTAGAGATCGAACTCGTCGTCGCCGCCGCGGAGGATCGGTCTGCGGATCGGACGCACGCCGGCCGGCGCGGCCAGCTTGTCATGCGTTCGGCGACGCGAAGTGTTCATCGTCATTGCCTTCATTGTGCATGGCGAATCCTGAGAGGTGCATGGCAGTTTCTTGGAGGCGCCTGGGCAGTTGTTGCGGTTAGCCGCGGCGGATGAGGTTAGCGGCCTTCTCGCCGATCAGCACGCTCGGTGCGTGCGTGTGGCCTCGGATGATCGTGGGCATCACCGATGCATCGGCTACCCGAAGCGCTGTTACGCCCCGGACCCGCAGCTGTGGATCGACGACGCTGGAATCGTCGGTACCCATTCGGCAGGTGCCGACTGGGTGGTACAGCGTGTGCGACAGACACTCCAGTGCTCTGGATAGTGTTTCCTCGTCGAGCTTGCTGGCCTGCAGCGGACGGGCGATTCGGCCGACGGTGCCCCGCAGCGCCGGCGCATGGGCGATCTCTGTACACATGCGCAGTCCCGCCATCAATGCCTCACGATCAGCCCCGGCATCGTCGGTCAGGTATCGAGGGTCGATCAGCGGATTGTCATAGGGGTTAGCAGTGCGCAGGGTGATCGTTCCGCGACTCTGCGGCTTGAGCAGGATCGGGCCCATCACCACGGCGTGGCCGAGGTAGGGGTCCCCGATTCCCTCATCGAAATATGGTGCGGGAGCGAAGATCAGCTCAAGATCAGGCAGTTCGAGATCCTGTCTGCTCCTGACGAAACCGTAGGCCTCTCCCACATTCGAGGTGAGCATGCCCCGCCGACGCAGGAGGTAGTTCAGCAGTTCCGGCAGTTTCTGCGCATCGAACAGCGAGTCGTAGGGCACGTCGAACCCCAACGGAACGACGAGGTGGTCGAGCAGGTTGGCGCCCACCTCCGGCGAGTGCGCGATGCTGTCGATCCCGTGCATGGCGAGCTGGTCGCGGTCACCGATTCCCGAGAGCATCAGCAGCTGTGGGGAGTTGATCGCCCCGGCGCACAGCACCACCTCGCGGCGAGCGGTGGCCACGGCACGGCCGCCCTTGCCGTCGAACTCGACGCCGATCGCGCGGTCGCCGGCAAGCACCACCCGGGTCGCGGTGGCCTCGGTCAGCACTGTCAGGTTTTTGCGGCTGCGGATCGGCTTGAGGTAGGCATCGGCGGCACTCCATCTGGCGCCCCGCCGTTGAGTGACCAGCGTCTCGCAAAACCCTTGCGGCTCATCCTGATTCGGCGCCTCTATGCGATACCCGCATTGCTCTACCGCGGTGAGCCAATCAGCTGTCGCAGCCCGGGGGCTGCGCTGGCGCGAGATGACGAGCGGGCCTGATTCGATGCCGCGCAGGTACGGTTGGAGGTGAGCGTAGTCCCATTGCTCGCCGGCATGCTCGCCCCACTCGTCGTAGTCGGCGGCAAACCCGCGCACCCACATCATCGCGTTCATCGAGGATGAGCCGCCCAGCATCTTGCCCCGAGGCCAGTAGATTCGGCGCCCGCCCAGACCAGGCTGCGGCTCCGTCAGATAGTCCCAATCGAGCGGGCCACGCATGAGTAGGGGGAAAGCGGCGGGGATGTGAACGAACTTGTTCCTGTCCCGCTTACCTGCCTCAAGAACGACAACCTGCACAGAGGGATCGGCGCTGAGACGGTTGGCCACGACGGCGCCGGCAGAACCAGTTCCCACGACGACGTAATCGGCCTCCACGACCGGCAGTCTAAACGGGTACCGGTCGCAGGGAGTCAGTCAGATCCGGTTGCGGCCAACTCGATGTGCTGGGCGCAGCGGACTCCCGCATAGCGCTGTGGGCTACACGTCAGGATGATGACCTGGCTGTCGCTTGCGACCGTGTCGAATACCTCGGCCATCTTCGTGAGGCGTTCAGTGTCGGTGAAGCCGAGAGCGTCATCGATCACGACCGGCACGGCGTCCTCCTTGGCGACCAGGGCGGCGCCGGCCAACCTTGCGACGATCCCCAGCTGCTCCTTGGCTCCCCCGGATAACGACTCGTAAGGGACTGTGCGCCCCGACACCGTACGATGTCCAATGCGCAACTCGCTGTCGACGTCCACCTCAAAGGTCTCGCCGAATACGAGGCGCCCCAACCGTTCCACCTCACTGCGGAACGGATCGACGTATCGCTGCCGCATCGCGTGACGATGACGACCCATGACTGTGCTCAGCAGACGCGCGGCTCGGGCTCGGCGCTGCACTCGCGCGAACTGCTCTGCGGCGTGCTGGTGATCGGCCTCGGCGGCGTCCAGCCTGCCTTTGCGCCCCTCGGTCCCGTACACACTCAGCTGGATGGCGACCTCACGCAACGCCACAGTGGCCTGGTCATGTCTCTGCTGAACGCCGACAGCGTCACGCTCTGCGTCGGCGAGTTCTGCGGCCACCAGCTCTGGTTGGCGGCGGGCCAGTTCACTACCAAGTGAAGCAACGAGCTCAGCGGCGTTTGTCGACGTTTCGGCGTCAGCTTCGGCTTTAATGGCCAGCTGGTCGTCGCTGGCGGCCCGACGTTCGGCGTTGAGACGCTGCTCTGCCAGGGCCAACTCAGCCCGGGCGGCCTGCCACTTCTCTTTGGCGCGGGCCGCCCGAACCCCACGCTTGGAGTGCAACTTGGCCGCCTCTTCGGCGAGCCTGCGGTGAGTCTCGCAATCGCGCACGGCCTGCTGGTGCGCGGTGGTGGCCGTATCGAGTTCGGCGCGTAGTTCAGCGGGCTCCTGCGGTGGCGCTGTAGCGGAGTTCCACAAACCCTCTTCGATGGGCAGGCCGGAGCGCAGCTCAGACAGCTGCGATCGCAGTTCATCGGCACCACCCTCCTCGGTCAGCGCGTCGAGAATCCCCCGCAGCCGCTCACCGGTGTTGAGCAGGTCGCGCCGGCGCTCCTGCAATGCGCGTGCCGCGGAGACATCGGGGGCGCCCGCCCGCTGCAGGGCCTCCGATAGCGCCGCCTGGGCGGTGTCGAGCGCCGCTGCTGTCGTGGCGGCCGAAGCACCGGGCGTCACCTGTATGGAAAGCACACCGGGAACCTCGATCCCCGCCGCTCCGCTGAGGGCCGCAGACCATGCAGCACCGGGGCGCAAGGCGATGGATTCACCGCCGATCCGCAGCTCCAGATGGGCCTCGGCGACCAGCTCAACCTGGGACGAGGCTTGTTCGGCGGCGGAGACGGCGCGGCTGAGCACACCCGCGGCATCCTCGATGGTCTGCATCAGGTCATCGGTCAGCGTGCTCGCCGCGAGGTCGCGCTGAACCACATCGAGGGCACGTTGATGGGACTCGATCGCGGTGAGCCGACTGGTGAGACGCTCGACCAGGGCCCCATCTGTCAGCCGCTGCACAGCGCTACGGGCGGCATCGACGCGGGTCTGGCCGGCCTCGAGCGCTGACCGCGCCCGCCCCGCAGCCTCGTCGGCAGCCGCCTGCGCCTCACCGGCGGTCGCGAGTTCAACTGCCGCTTCGTCGGAGGCGGTGTGCAGGCCCGCGATCGCCGCAATCCGCCCGTCGATATCTGCGCGTGCGCGGCGCCGCTCGGTGAGGGCCGCCATCGACGCGGAGAGCGTCGACTTCGCCGCATCGGCGACGACCACAGCCTGGTCGAGCTCACTGCTGAGGGTGGCAACCGACTGGGCAGCGGCGCGCGCGAGCGTGAGTCGCTCGGCGGCCCGAGTGCTTTCCTCGGCCAATGTCGCCAGCTCATCGGTGAGGGTGGAGTGGGTTCGGACCGCCTCGTCAACCTCGGCGATGGCCGCAGCGCACCTGGCCACGTCCTCGTCGGTCGACTGCAGCCTGCCGATCGCGGCAGCCCATTCCCCGGTCGGCCGTCCCGTTGCAGTGAAGTAGCGCCGATACTCTTCAGCGATTCGGTCGATCAGCAGCGTGTCAACACTCCCGCTGCTTCCAGCCAAGGGATCAGCGGCGTCGTCGACCTCACCGGCCACGACGTCGAGCGCCCTGGACAACGCGTTGCATCCCGAAAGATCCGGGGCCGAGGTCGGCGCCGACTGCAGCACTCGCTGCGCCTGCCAAAGATCGAGGTCGACGCTTTCGCTGAGCATGGCCCACACCCGTTCGTGGGCTTCGTCACCGGTGAGCTGCTCGCGCCGTGGTGCCAGCAGCGTCAACTCGGTCTCGGCGCGCTTGTGAAAACGCTTGCGGTACACGAACCGGTAGGGGCCGGTGGAAAGCTCAGCCGTCACTTCGGCGCCGACATCGGCATGGGTGGGCTTGACCCGTTTGACCTCCTTCTTAGCGGATCGATCCTTAGCCTGCAGCAGCAGGTCAAGTGCCTCCAGCATCGAGGTCTTACCGGTCTCGTTGGGCCCGCTGACGATGACGACGCCATGGTCGGGGAACTCGATGTCGCGGTGGCTGATACCGCGGTAGTTCGTCAGGGTCAGTCGGTGCAACTTCATGCCGCACCCCCGTCAGCGAGCCGTAGCAGCAGAGCCAGTGCGGCACGCGCGTCGTCGGCGTCATCATCGGTCGAACGCGCAGTCGCCACCAGCTCGTCCACCGCGGCCGCGGCGAACCCTCCGATACCAAGATCGTCAAACTCTCCGTCGGCGGGCAACACGGCGACGTCGGTCCGCGCGTCCCACGGCACGAGTGCCGCGAACAGACGCGCGTAACGGTCCAGACACGCATCCAGCGCGGCCCTGTCGGTGACGGTGAGTGAACCGGTGAGACCCAACCGAATCACTGTGCGTTCTTTATCGGGCATCAGGTCGAGATTGATATCGAGGTCGGCGATGTCGCGACCGTCGTCCACCGCGTGGCACAGCGAGACGAACCGCCAGCCACCGATGCGGCGGGCCTCGACCTGTACGGATCGCCGCGGATCGGATTCGTCGATATCGACGACGAGCACCTGCCCAGGGTCGGGCTCGATATCGTCGTAGTTCGTCACCTCCGGCGAGCCCGAGTACCAAATCCGGCCGGTGGAGCCCACTCCCATCCGGGAGTGCTTATCGCCCAGCGCAACGTAATGCACCGCGCGGCGAGCGATAGCAGCCTCAAGTGCTGCGAGCCGGATCAGCGACGCACGGTCCTGGTCGGGAACGAGGATGTCGACCGCCCCATGGCCGACGACGATGCGGGTGAGCTCATCGGCCGGTGAAGCATCGAGTCCGTCAAGGACACCGACAACTTCACCCACGAGATCGGCCGGCGGCGCCTTTGAGTACCACGGCGCTGCCACGAGCTGCAGACCCGGCCGCACCTCGTGGATTCCCGGTCGATCCAGCACGACCACGTTGTCGGGTCGTTCAGCCCGAAACAGCGCGCTGGTGTACACCGACGAAGCATCCAGCGGGTCGTGGTTGCCGGGAAGCAGGTACACCGGCACCTCGATGCCGCGCATTGCCTCCAGCGATTGGCTGACGTCGCGGGGAGCGAGCTGGTTGTGCTCAAAGACATCACCGGCGACGACGACGAACTCAGCGCCCACGTCACCGGCAAGCGGGCCCAGAGCAGCGACGGCGGCGCGACGCGCGGCCGAATACCTCGGTTGCGCCTCCCCGTTGAGGAAGTGGCGGGTCATTCCGAGTTGCCAGTCGGCAGTGTGCAGAAACCGCATCTCAAGCCCTCCTTCCCCACCAATTCACCGGCCCATTTGCCCGCCAATTTGCTATGGCACCGCGAGTGTAGAGCGCCCCGCCGACAACTCCAGGGAAGTTCACCGGCATGCCCTACCGTTATCGGGGTGAGCCCCAACATTCCTCCGGGCGATAGGCATCGCACGCTGGTTCTGCTTCGACACGCCAAATCGGACTATCCCTCCGGCGTGGCCGACCATGACCGCCCGCTGGCGACCCGAGGCATTCGGGAAGCCGCGCTGGCCGGCGACTGGATCAGGGCGAACCTGACCGGCGCCGGCGCAGTCGACGCAGTGCTGTGCTCGACAGCCACGCGGACCCGGCAGACTCTGCAACGCACCGGGATCACCGCGCCGGTGCACTACCTGGATGGCATCTACGCATCGACAGCCGGCGCCGTCATCGACGAGATCCACCGGGTGCAATCGCTGTTCGCCGGAGACATCACGACACTGCTCGTGGTCGGTCACGAGCCCGTAATGTCATCGCTGGCACTCAACCTGGCCAACAACGAGACCCGCAATGGTGCTATCGCCCAAGAAATATCGACGAAGTTCCCGACCTCGTCGATCGCGCTTCTACGGACCGCCCAGCCGTGGGATCAGTTGGCATTGGGCAGTGCCGAGCTGGTCAACTTCCACATCGCACGCTGAGAGCGCGCCAGGAGCTCAAGAGTGCGCGAGGATCGGGCCCGCTAAGCCCGCGTGGCCAGAGTCAACTCCATGAGCTTGACCGCCATTGAGCAGGCATCGATGCCCGGCGCCTGAGGGTTGACCCACCAACCCACGACCCCGGCGGCATCGCTGGCGACGCCACACGCTCCGTTCGGGTCCTCGGGACGCATCACGAACGAGGTAATACCCGCAATGGACCGATTTTCGATCTGATACCCCAGCTCCTCGGAGACCTTGCGCTCGTTGTCAAGGCTCCCCAGCTCGAACCAGAAGCGGGTGATGTCGACAAGCCCAGCGGGATTAGCCGCCTGCCACCGGCACACCGCGCCGACGAACGTGCTCTGGATGTCCAAAGGGTCGGCGCCAACCGTCTCGGCCAGAACGTCCTCGGTCAGAACATCGCATTCCTTGAGCAGGTTAGGGTAGCGCCGTTGGGAGTCATTGTTGCGGGGCACCTCTCCGGAACCCGATTTTGCCGCGACGCCGTCGACCGTCTGCGTGCAACCGGTGAGCATGACCAGGCCGGTCAACACGGCGATCGCACCGACCAGAGCGCGGCGGGCTAGCGTGCGGGGGGCGCTCATCTGGAGTTCACTATCGATTGGCGGGTCAGTTCCTTGGCGACTCCGCAGGTGTCGGGGAATGGTTCGCGCGAGTAACTGATCGACCATTCGATGAAATCGTCTCCGAACTGGATGCCGACCTCGCAGAGGTTCACGCCGACCGTCGGGTCTTCGTTGATTCCCATGAAGCCGTCGTGGCCCTCGATACTGATGTCCTCCACGCTCGTACGCGACAGTTCCATCGTCTTGCGTTCCCGACCTATGGGGCTACCGCGGAACCAGGTGAAAGAAAAGTGTGGGCCAACGATGCTGCCACCGGATAGCCACTGGCACCCCACCGAGGTCCGGGCGGTGTTGACCAGGCTGGCTATCTGCGTCTGATTGATTACTTCCTCGTCACTGACTCCCCCACACTCCGGGAAGAACGGCCCGTGCGAGACCGACTGCTCAGGGGTATTGGTGGTCGGCACTTCTGGCGAGTCCGGCTGCTCGGAGCACCCGGCGAGAATCGGGAGCATGGTCACAGCCGCAAGGGCCAGCGCCCTGCGTACGTGGGGAGTAAAGGCAGCATGTGCTGACGTGCTGGATGTCACGCCATGCACTGTAGCGCCAGCCCCACGCGTCAACCACCGACATGCCGATTGACCTGCCCATTTAAGGAATTCTCAGGTGTGGCAGCCGAACACGCGTCGACCCAGGCGGGTATGCGAAGGTAGCGGGATGCTCTGGGGGCTGCTCCGACGGCACGTGCGGCCGTACCGGCTGTTGCTTGCCGTGGTTGCGGTGTTCCAAGTGATCAGCACGCTGGCGACGCTGTACCTGCCGACGATCAATGCCGCGATCATCGACGACGGCGTCGCACAGGGCAATCTGTCTCGCATCGTTGAGCTCGGGCTTGTGATGCTGGCGGTCACCGCGCTGCAGGTGGTGTGCGCGATGGGAGCGGTCTACTTCGGATCACGGGCGAGCATGGGCGTCGGCCGGGACCTGCGTTCAGCGATCTTTCACCATGTCACCGGTTTGTCGGCCGAGGAGACCGCACGCTTCGGGGCCCCTTCGCTGCTGACCCGGACCACCAACGATGTCCAGCAGATCCAGCTGTTGGTGCAGCTCACATGCACGATGCTGATCACCGCCCCAATCATGTGCGTCGGTGGCATCTTCATGGCCATCCGCCTGAATGCGGGTCTGTCGTGGCTGTTGCTCGTCAGCGTGCCGTTGCTCGCGATCGCCAACTACTGGATCGTGTCGCACCTGCTGCCGATCTTCCGGCGGCTGCAGCGCCAGATCGACGGGATCAACCGCGTGATGCGCGAGCAGCTCACCGGCCTACGGGTCGTGCGGGCGTTCGCGCGGGAGCCGTTCGAAAGCAAGCGATTCGCCGAGACCAATCGGGCGCTGGCCGACACCGCGCTAGAGGCTGGCCGCTGGCAGGCACTGATGCTGCCGGTGACCACCCTGGTGATCAATGTGTCCAGCGTGATGTTGATCTGGTTCGGCGGCCTCCGGATCGATTCGGGCCAGATGCAGGTCGGTGCGCTGATCGCCTTCCTGTCGTACTTCATGCAGATACTGACCGCGGTGCTGATGGCAACGTTCATTTTGGTGATCGTCCCGCGCGCGTCAGTGTGTGCGGAGCGGATCACCGAGGTGCTCTCCACCGAGCCCGCGATCACCAGCGGTCCGGAAGCGGCTTCCCCGCAGACCGTAGCCGGCGAAATTCGTTTGGATTCAGCGATGTTCAGCTATCGCGGTGCAGATCGTCCTGTGCTTCAGGATGTCTCACTGACGGCGCGACCCGGCACAACGAGCGCCATCGTCGGATCCACTGGGTCGGGCAAGTCGACGCTGTTGTCATTGATCTGCCGACTGTACGACGTGACTGGCGGCTCAGTCAGCGTGGACGGAATCGATGTGCGCGACTTCGACATCGAACGACTATGGTCGGCCATTGGTTTGGTTCCCCAGCAGGGTTACCTGTTCTCCGGCACGGTCGCCGACAACTTGCGCTACGGCAAAGCCGATGCTGGAGAAGATGAGATGTGGGACGCGCTTCGGGTAGCCGCCGCCGACGACTTCGTCGGCGCCCACCCCGACGGGCTAGAGATGCGAGTCGCGCAGGGCGGGATGAATTTTTCCGGTGGGCAGCGCCAGCGCTTGGCGATCGCCCGGGCCGTCATCCGCCGTCCAGCGATCTACCTCTTCGACGACGCGTTCTCGGCTCTCGACGTACACACCGATGCGCGCATTCGCACCGCTCTACGCGCGGTATCGGCAACAGCCACGGTGATCATTGTCTCGCAGCGTATTTCGACGGTCGCGGAGGCTGATCAGATCGCCGTCATCGACGGCGGCCAGGTGGTTGGAACCGGAACCCATCATCAGCTGCTGCGCAGCTGTGAGGCGTACCGGGAGTTCGCGGAATCCCAGTCAGTTACTGCCGGGCAATCATGAGTCAGCCATTGACGCGAGGGGCGCAGATGCCCGAACCGCCGCAGGTTCGGTCGCGCGACTTCAGGAGATCGGCGGTCCGGCTACTCAAACGGCTCGTTCCCCAGCGTGGACTGACCGTCGCGGTGATGGTGCTCGGCGTCGGCGGGATTGCCCTCGGCGTGCTCGGGCCGCTCATCCTCGGCCATGCCACCGATCTGCTGTTCAACGGCGTGATCGGTCGGCAGTTGCCCGCGGGCATATCCAAAGAGCAGGCCGTCGAAGCTGCACGGGACCGCGGCGACAATAATTTCGCCGACCTGCTCTCCGGCATGAACGTGATACCCGGTCAGGGCGTCAACTTCGAAGCCATCGGGCGCACCCTTGCACTCGCGCTGGCGCTGTACCTGGTTGCCGCCCTGTTTGTCTGGTTGCAAGCCCGACTGATGAACGTCGTCGTGCAGCGGACAATGGTGGCGTTGCGGTCCGAAGTTGAGGACAAAGTGCACCGGCTGCCCCTGCGGTACTTCGATTCGCGGCAACGCGGCGAGGTACTCAGTCGGTTGACCAACGATGTCGATAACGTGCAGACGTCCTTGTCGATGGCGATCACCCAGCTGCTGTCCGCGGTTCTGACGGTATTCGCAGTGTTGGTGATGATGTTGACGATCTCCCCGTTGCTGACGTTGCTCACCGTGATTACCCTGCCGCTGTCGCTGTGGGTCACCCGCGCGATCGCACGGCGCTCCCGGAAACTATTCGTCGACCAGTGGCGCAACACCGGCCGGCTCAACGCGCACATCGAGGAGACTTACAGCGGCTTCAGCGTAGTCAAGACCTTCGGACACCGGGCACACGCAGAGGATCAGTTCACTGAGCTGAACAAGGACGTCTACCAGGCCAGCTTCGGGGCCCAATTCCTGTCCGGGCTGGTGTCGCCGGCGACGATCTTCATCGCCAACTTGAGCTATGTGGCGGTGGCCGTCGTCGGCGGACTGCAGGTCGCCACGGGCCAGATCACCCTTGGCAACATCCAGGCGTTCATCCAATACGTCCGCCAGTTCAACCAGCCCCTCACCCAGATTGCCGGGATGTACAACACCATGCAGTCCGGCATCGCAAGCGCCGAAAGGGTATTCGAACTACTCGATGCCCAGGAGGAAACACCGGACCCGCCTGAGGCGCTGCCCGACGCCGACTTTCGGCGAAGCGGGCGGGTCGAGTTCGAGCACGTTTCGTTCAGCTACGTTGCCGACACCCCGGTCATCGAGGATCTGTCCCTGGTCGCTGAGCCGGGCAGCACCGTGGCGATCGTCGGCCCGACCGGCGCAGGGAAGACGACGCTGGTGAATCTGCTGATGCGGTTCTACGACGTTGACGCGGGGCGGATCCTGCTCGACGGGGTGGACATCTCGTCGATAAGCCGCGATTCCCTGCGTTCGCGCATGGGGATGGTGCTGCAGGACAGCTGGCTATTCGCCGGAACGGTGTACGACAACATCGCCTACGGGCGTCCGGATGCCACGCGTGAGGAGGTGATGGAGGCTGCCAGGACGGCCTACGTAGACCGCTTCGTTCAGACGCTGCCGCACGG
>JAHZKD010000205.1 GCA_022600605.1 Actinomycetes bacterium | reverse complement strand
TAGTTCCACCGCGCCAGGCGCCGGTCAGCCGTTGCCGCCCCGGCCGACCGGACCGGTATTCGTGCGCCGGGCGGCGAGGAATCCAATGCTGGCCACAGCGAACGGGACCAGGAAGTTCACCATCACCCGGACCCACGTCCCGCCGTCACTTTGACCGCCGAAGATCACCGCGCCCTGATTCACCAGCGACAACACCGTTCCCACGATCAAAGCGGTGGGTCCGGCTGTGCGCACCGTGGCGCCTCGCACGAATAGCGCCACTGCCTCCCCAGGCCGATGCCAGGTGTCCACCCGCCGCGCCGTCGCCCCTTTGGGTGGGGACGGTCCGTCAACTGGAGAACTCATCGATTCGGCTGCCCCACCGGAGCGGGGGGCGCGGCGACAGGTGTCCGGGGGGACGTGTGGGCGGCTGGCACCGTCAGCCGAAGCGGTCGATGATCGCAGCGGCGATCTGATCGGGTGCGTCTTCCTGAATGAAGTGGCTGGCGCCGGGCAGTTCGACCACGACGTTATCGGGGAATGTGGCCTGCATCCGTGGAAGTATCTGCGCGGCTTTGAAGGCGAAGTCCTTCATGCCCCAGACAAACAACGCGGGCTTGTCTCCGAGAGTCGCAGGCACATCACGGGCGAGGCGCTCCAGCAGTGGACGCGCCGCCAGAATCTGTTTTGGCAACTCAGCGACGCCTTTGCGTGCCTCCGGTGACGGCTGAACCGCGCGGTAGTGCGTCATTTCCAGCGGGGTCAACGTGCGCGTAGTCCCCACGGGGATGAGGCGCTCGACGAAAAAATTCCTCTTCAGAATTGCGTTCTGCATGGGTCGGCTGGACATCGCCTTGCTGAACAGCTTCATCCTCGGTGTGTCCGCGGGCCAAAACCACGTGTTGCCCAGCACGATGCCACTGACCCGAGCTGACCGCGCGGTAGCGACGGCCAAGCTAACCGGGCCGCCCCAGTCTTGGCCCATCGACAAGTATTCGTCGAGTCCGAGGGAGTCGACCAACTCACCGATGACCCGAGCATGCTCCTCGACGGTGTAGCCGAATCCGGTTGGGTGATCAGATAATCCGAAGCCGAGATAGTCCGGGGCGATACACCGGAAGTGGTCCCGCAGCCCGGCGATGATGTCGCGGTAGAGGAAGCTCCAGGTCGGGTTCCCGTGGCAGAGCAGGATCGGCGGGCCACTGCCTTCGTCGATGTAGTGAACCCGGCCCTGCGAGCTATCGAACCACCGGGACGTGAACGGGTAGAGGCTGCCGTCGGGTGTGAATTCGATACGCATTGGCTTACTCCAGTGATCGTGTTCTTCGCCGGTGGGTTCACCGTGACCGTACGGCCGGACGATGCGCCCACACCAGCCGGCCGAAGGATCTGAGGAAATCCCACAGAGCCTGCCAGCCCCCCCGGTGAAGTACCCGAAGCATGACCACTGGACTGGCTGGGCGGAAGCGCGCGGCTACCGAGCTGGGATCTCGACCGTCCGATATCCGACCCAGGACCTCCGCCACGGCGGCGGGGTCATTCCACATCGTCCGAAAAACGACAACCCCGCTGGCGTCGATGACGTGCACCGAATTGGGCATGGCGCCGTAGCGATGATGCGCGGTGCCCAACTCGTCGTCGACCAGGACCGTCCGATTCTCCCGGTCTTTCTGCACAGCCAGCCGGGCATTGGTCACCTTGTCCAGGCGGTTGCGATGGGGGCCGATTCGTTCACCGGGGTGTGCTTCACGAACGTAGAGCACCAGGAATGTCACATCGGGGAAGCGGGCGGCCAGCGCGTTCATCGGTGGGATGCGGCTGGCGTACATCGGGCACGTCACGCTTCCGGTCTCAAGTACCACGGGCTTGCCGCGATAGTCCGATAATGCGACTTCGGTGCCGTCAAGTCGCGCGGCGGTGAAATCGGGCGCCAGCTCGCCCTCGCAGACTCCGCCCAGTCGGTCCATCGCACTGATGTCGGGGTCGAAGCGGGTGTAGTTGTACTCGGGTACCCCGTCTGCTGCGTGGCTCATCGATGTCTCCCTAACTCTTTCGTCCATCATCCACGCGGATAAACGCACCCGGGACTTGCTCATATGGCGTTCACTGACCGGTAAAGCACGAAGCCTCCTACTGTCGACAGTGGCAACCGTGTCGACAGTGGCAACCGCGTGGGACCGGACGACGGTATGCACCAGGTAATGGCGCAACTAATTCTCCACAATCAACCTTCAACTATGGGAACACGGTGGTCACGTAAAGACTTCCCATGGTGGAAGTCAACGAAGGCGGAAGTCAACGAAGGATGGAGCGCCATGCAGACCCCCGAGCCCGACACCGTCGTCCCCCGGACCGGGGTGGACTATCGGGTGAAGGCTGCTGTTCTAGCGCTTCTCATCGGGGTCGGCATCTTGGTGGCGATCAGCGTGGAGTTGCCAGACCCGGGGGCGCTACGCGACCGGGTCGCGGCTGCCGGGCCGTTGGGGGTGTTGGCGTTCGTCCTCGTCTATGCCGCCACCACCTTGACACCGTTTCCGGCCAGCGCCATGACCATCGCCAGCGGGCTGCTCTTCGGCTTGGCGGCTGGCGCCGCTGTTGTGGTACTCGCTGCAACTCTGGGCGCGTGGTTGGCGTTCCTGCTGGCCCGGTCGCTGGGCCGGGAAGGGGTCTCGCGCATCCGTTGGGCGCGCGTCGCATCGATCGACGCCATGCTCGAACGGCGAGGTCTGATCTCCGTGCTGCTCGTGCGGCTGGTGCCGCTGTTCCCGTTCATGGCGGTGAATTATGCGGCGGGTCTGAGCGCCGTCCGGCAGCGTGATTACGTTCTGGGCAC
>JAHZKD010000204.1 GCA_022600605.1 Actinomycetes bacterium | reverse complement strand
CCCGAATACAGACCCCGCGGCGTTTGGTCGAGCCGCAAGATCGCGTCGACGCCGGCGTCTTTTGGTATGCCGGAGGCAGTCACGGCAGGAAACAGCGCCTCGAGGGCGTCCATCCGATCGCACGAGGACCGCAGCCTCCCACCGACGGTAGATCCCAGGTGCTGGACGCTGCCTCGCTCGCGCACCGTCATGAAATCAGTCACCGCTGCAGTACCGGGGTCGCAGACCTCCCCCACTTCACGCAAGGAGGTACGAACCGAGATCGCGTGCTCGACGATCTCTTTGGCATTCGACTCCAGATCCTCGCGGGCCTGCCGGTCACGCGCGCGTCCATGGCCCAGCGCCCGGGTGCCGGCCAGCGGCTCGGTGATGACCGCGCCACCACCGTGTACAGCGGCAACCAACTCTGGGCTGAACCCGAGCGCGCGTAGGCCACCGAGTCGCAACAAGAAGGACCGCACGGGCGTGTTGTACGGCCGCCCGAGCCGGTAGGTGGCTGGAAAGTCCAGGGCAAAAGGAACATCCACCCTTCGCGAGAGAATCACCTTGTCGTAGCAGCCGGACTGAATCTCGGCTACCGCCTTCTCAACGCCCTCTCGAAAGCCTGAACTGTCCTCGACAGGGTCAATGCCTTTTGCCGCCGGGATGGTTGGGAGGCCGTCGGCGATGATCCTATGGATTGCTGTTTCATGACGGCTGTCTGTGCCGGCCAACCGGACACCGTCGTTGCCTACGGCGACTAATGCGCGGGGTCGGAGCAACCGCGCCAACGGGGTCCCCGGGGGTAGTCGGTCCTGTAGGCCAAGGCGATAGAGCCCAAATTCGAAGGCGATCCAGCCGAACACCTGCTCAGCGTCGACCAGCAGTCGATCGATCGCATCGCCGAGCGCAGCCGCCGGTCGTCCCGACCAGCTGTGTCGCTTCGTTACCGACCCCCGCGTGACACGTAGTTCGTCGCTATCGAGTTCGACAAGCTCCGCCGTTCCCAAGGCGAGGAGCACTTCATCGGCGCTTTCGTAGAGCAGATACTCGCTGCCCTCACGCTCACCGAAGTCGTGGGCAAGTACAGCGGCAATCTGAGCCGGAACGATCGGAGGTGATCCGCGGACGATCTCCGCGCTACCGATCCCGACAGTCTGCTCCCACATAAAAGATAATGTAGCCTACCCTAATTCTATATGGGGCGCTCGTACAGATACAGCGCCATCCGCCGTCGGGGCATGTCGTGTTCACCCAGATACCGACACCCGAAGTGCTCGCACGCACGCCGCGCAGCAACGTTGCGGTGGTCCGGGTCAAAGACGATTCGGTGACACTTCGCGTCGCCTTCGAACACGCCCCCAATCAAGTGAGGAAATACCTTCGCCGCTAGACCACGATGAACATCGCCAGGCTCGCTGACTGCCACATGCAGACCGACGTCATGCGGATCATATTCGTAGTACTCAGCGATGGAATCTCGCGCGGCGCGGTAGAGCTCGAAGTAGGTATGAGCCACGCCATCAATGCTGCCGACGAGTGGCAGCGAGTACGTGCCTTCGAGTTGCGCACGCAGGTGGCGCTGCCAGCGCGACACCGGCCAGTCATACTCCCACGTAGCTGCGAGATGTGGACGCCGCATCCAATCAGCTACCAATCCTGCGTCGGAGACCGTCGCAACGCGCACCGAGAACGGATCCGGCAGGACCGGCAACGGCGGAGGTCCGACAGCGCGTATTACGTCAGAGATATGAGTGCGCTCGCGGGCAAGTCCCGGCGGTGGTTCTTGGGGCACAGCAAGGAATCGTAGTCAGACTAGATTAGGTATGCCATACCTTGCCTGGATGTGGCGTCCGTACGCTCCGTGTCGACATTTCGAACTCGCCCTCCTCGACCTGGGCCTCTATGGGGATTTCGACTCAGGGTCGAAGTAGTCGATTGCCGTTGCGCCATCTGTAACGCTGCACCCCCGGGCAGGAAATAGCCGATAACGATCTTTCTACCTGAGAGTTTCCCAAACGGCGCGACGCGTCCTGTGCTATAGACTCCAGCCGATCTCAATTCATGGATAGCGCTCTAGGCACACCCAATACCAGGCCGCCGAGGAGAGAATCGCGACCATGGCCGACCCGCTGTTCACAGGGGCGGGCCCGAGGTTCGCGACCTCCTGATTCGACTTTTGAGAGGTTCACTATGCATGTCGCTTTTTTCACAGATCTTCATCCTGCGACCTTCGGGGGCGCCCAGATATCGGTAAACAGCCAGCGTCGGGCGCTTGAGCAGCTCGGGCATCAGGTCACCGTGTTCACCCCACCCCTGACGAAGACCCCCGATCCTGATCCGTGCGTCGTCGAGCTGAAACCGGTGCCGGTCATCGCTGAGCTTGCGCGGACGTTGGGCAGATATGACGACTTCGTGTTCGTATGGCCGTCCGCGTCGAACGCCGCAATTATCGATGAGGCGTTTCGCACCCGGGGGCCCTTTGACATCGTCCATACCCAGGGTGACCTAGGTGTGGCAGTGGCAGGGGCGGAAGCCGCGCGTCGGCACGGTATTCCAGTTGTTCAGACCAAACACACCCGCTATGACGCCTACTTTGAACAAGCGACCCCCGCTCCCCTTGTCCTCGCGGCGGTCGTCAGTCGCATGCAAAAGCCCCACCTTGCAGCCGATTCTGCCTACATACCGGCGGCGGACGAAGGAACGGCCGCACGCGTGGCATGGCGTTTCATGGTCGCACATGCGCAGGCTGCAGACCACGTGATCATGCCGACGCAACACTTCGCGCGCTCCCTCATCGACCGAGGCGTCAGCCGCCCAATCTCGGTTATTTCCAATGGTATTGACGATAATGTCATCGAGCGGGCCTTGGCGACCAAGGTCGTCGCTCCGCTCGACAGTGAGCCGCTCCGTCTCATCTGGTGCGGTCGGCT
>JAHZKD010000203.1 GCA_022600605.1 Actinomycetes bacterium | reverse complement strand
CGGCCAGCTCCGCCTGCTCTGCCCGGTTGAGGCCGGGCAGCTGACCAGTGTCGATCAGCTCTTGCTTGCGCCAGTTGTAGACGGTCTGGTCGCTGATGTCCAGATCGGCAGCGATCTGGACAATGGGGCGGCCACCGGCCATCAGGTCGAGCACCTTGCGGCGGAACTCTTCGGGGTAACGCTTGGGCACGGACACGGCTCCTTCGACGGATGTCGTGGCCCAAAGTCAAGCAAACCGACTCCGGACAACCCGGGGTACATCAAAGGTCTCCGGACATCCCGGGACGGTCCACTTGGACTCGACGGTGTCGTCGTGGATAGGGTGCAACTCGATGACGACCGGACCCGTACGGTCCATGTTCTGACCCGTCCTGACTGGGTGGGTGTGTGTCCGCTGTGGGGGCGACGGTCATCGCGGCCCAAGGGGTGGGTGTGCACCCGGCCCCGCGACATCAAGGTCAGCCCGGACCGGCCTCAGATCGTGTGGCGGAAGCGGAAATGGTTGTGCACCAATGTGTGCTGCGAACGGAGGTACTTCACTGAGTCGACGCCGGACGTCCCTCCCAGGGCGCGGGTCACGGTCGGGGCCAAGGCCGAGATGGCGTTGGCGGTCCTCGACGACGACCGCTCCGTGAAGTCGGTCGCCGCGGCCTACGACACCACCTGGAATGTATCCCATGAGGCCTTGAAGGCCACCGCGGACCCGGTGCTGGCCGCCGAACCCGACGAGGTTGCCGTGCTGGGTATCGATGAAACCCGCCGCGGGAAGGCCAAGTGGGAGACCTGCCCCGACACCGGCCGGCGGCAGTGGGTGGATCGCTGGGATACCGGGCTGGTCGACATCACCGGTACGGGCGGCTTGTTGGTGGAGGTCAACGGCCGTGCGGCGCAGCCGGTGATCGAGTGGCTCGGCCCGCGCCACGAGCAGTGGAAAGCCGGGATCAAGTTCGTCGCGATCGACATGCCGACGACTTACGCCAGGGCCGCGCAAGCGGCGCTGCCCCATGCGCAGCTGATCGTCGATCGGTTCCACCTGGTCAAGAAAGCCAACGACATGCTTGATGCGGTGCCCCGCCGCGTCACCGCAGCGCATCGGGGTCGGCGTGGCCGCAGGGGGGATTCGGAATGGATCAACCGGCGCGGCTGCTACGTGCCGCTTAACGGATCACCGACCAACAGCGCCCACCAACTGTTCGGCAAGCTCACCTCTGCCGATCCCAACGGCGACATCGCGGCCACCTGGATCGCCAAAGAGCTGTTGCGATATGTGTTGGCCTGCAACGCGCGGGGCGGACTGCGTTACGAAATCACCCCCGCCCTGTACACGTTCTGCGCTGCCTGCTCGGTACCCGAGCTCAGACAACTGGCCCAGACGATCTCCACCTGGCAGGAACCTATGATCCTGGCCATCCAAACCGGCCTGTCCAACGCCCGCAGCGAAGGCTTCAACCGGATCGTCAAACACATCGGTCGGATCGCGTTCGGCTTCAGAACCCGCGAGAATCAACGCCGCCGCGTACGGTGGGCCTGCACCCGCCAATCACGGCGAGCGCGATCCAGAACCAGGCTCCGCCCCTGCTAACTCGGATGAGCCACAAAACCCGGCCCACTCAGAGGCTGCACACCAGTAACCGGTGTGCATCAAACCCGGGGTGGTCCAAGGTGCTATCCGGGAGCGACCCGGCAAAGAATGGCCGGTATTCTGACGGACGTACTGGGATGGGGAGGGATAGGTGTGCACACATCGCCGATGTGGGGCGTGGGCGCTGCGCTCTTACTCGGCGGCGTTACGCCGCTGGTGATCGTCGAGCGCAACAACAGCCACGTCGACGCTTTGACTCTCCTGCTTGCCGGCGGCCTCGTCATGCTTGCCGCCTGCCAGCTTGGATGGATTCTCGGCACGGCAAAGGGCGAAAAATTCGCCGCCGCGATGTTTTGGGTCTTCGTCTACATCTTCGCCGGGCTAGCCCCGTTGGTGCAGATCGCCCTTGACGCCTACCCGTTCGACAACCGCATCTATCCAGGCGACCTCGTCGCCACCGCGCTAGTCCACCTGTGGATAGGCATCATTGCGTACCTCGTCGGCGGCGCCCTATGGACGTCACTGCGGCGGACGGTCGATGCGCATAAGGACGGCTCACGGCAAACCCGACAGCCGTGGCAGTTCTCTCAGGCCCAGACCGTCGTCGTCGCACTGGTGGGCCTGACCGCGGTCGGCTGGAAGGTCTGGGGGTACGGCGTGTCAGCCTTCTTCGTCTCCCGCCAGCAGACCACCAATATTCTGACCGGCCAAGGGCTTAACACCCTGGATCCCTTCTACACCGTGGAGAACAAGACCAGCGGATTCGTCTCCATCTTCCTGACCCAGTACCTGGTGTTCGCGGCTCTGTTCGTCATACTGTATAGCCGCCACCATCGCCTATGGGAGCGGACGCGGCCGAGGCGGATCGACGTGTACTTGGTACCGCCGCTGATCGTGGCGAATCTGATCGTCAACAACCCTATCGGAAGCCCACGTATGTGGTTCTTCGTTGTCCTCGTTGGCTTCGCGTCCATCTATGTGCCCTATTACCGGGGCGCCAACATCAGGCTGTACGTGGTCGGCGCCCTAGTGCTTCTACTTTTCGCATTCACGTTTCTCGATGCCTTCCGGTGGAACAAGGGTCCGGCGGAGGCAGGCGGATCGATCACACGGAAGCTCGCCACCGACCCCAGCTATCCCGTGCTTCAGATGCACCTCAACGGCATGGAGTACGTGAGGGTTCATGGCTACACTGGGGGGGAGCAGCTGCTCGGCGCGGTGTTCGGCCTTGTACCGCGCTCGCTGTGGGCGGACAAGCCGATCGCGACGGGCCAGGTCGTTGACCGCTACCTCCGGTCTACGTCCTTGTGGACTGAGGGTTACATCGACTTCGGCATCCCAGGAATCGTGATGCTGTTGCTGATGGCAGGAGCCGCTACTGCCTGGCTGTCGAACGCCGCACGCCGCGCCGCGCCAGGGCTCCTTCATGCCACGTTCCCGATGCTTGTGATGCTTCAGTTGTACGTGCTGCGCGGGTCGTTGATGCCGTCGCTGGCGACCGTGTATCAGCTGATGCTCGCGGTCGCGTTGACAGTCGCGTGGGGACAGCGAACGACCAAGCCGGCAACGCTTCCGACCGTGCGGTCTCGTACCAACGCCTGGAGCCGAACTCGTAGTGGAAGCATACCGTAGTAAGGGTGCTCGCGGCGGTGTCGGTAGGCGCTGACCATCCGCGAAGCGATAGTTGGCAGGCCACACGTAGATCCTGTCTGACCGGACCCCGTGAACTGGTGCACGCCATCGACACCACCGCCGATGGCCGCACCATGAAAATTCTGAACGTGATCGACGAGTTCACCCGCGAAGCCCACGCGATCGAAGTCGATCGCTGTATCGACGCCGACGACGTCGTCGATGTCTTGGACCGCCTCGCCCTCCAGCACGGCGCACCGGTCTACGTGCGCTTCGACAACTGCCCCGAGTTCATCGCGCACGCCGTGAGCGATTGGTGCCGATTCAACGACCTGTAAGGTCTCAGAACATGTGCGACCTGTTGTCGTCGGGACATGGTTACCGCTGCCGGGCTCGGTGAGCGTTGAAGTTGCGGATGGGTTTGGTTGATGTTCGGGCGTGCAATGACAACTCCTTGGTGCCGTCCAGGACGCGGAAGTGGTGGTCGTCGACGACGACGGTGACGATCGGTCCCGACATGTGTTCTGCCGACACGCAGACTTGGCCGGCGACCATGACTACACCGCCTTTGGGGATGCGCCGCTGAACGCTTTGTGGGCCGGCCGGTGGCGGCGGCGGAAGTGGTGAGGCCGCGGGTCTGGCACCTTTCAGTTGTTGTACTTCCTTGTGACTGAATGGGTTTGGTAGCGTCTTGAGCAACATGTTCCCTGCGGTCGCGTGGATGAGGCCGCCGTCGAATCTCAGCGTCACTCTGGTGCCGGCCACACCTGTACCCAGGGCCAGGTCGCGACCAGCGACCACAACGATGCCGTCGCGGCTTGCCGTACGGTCGATCTCGACGGAACTGCTTGCCGTTGTCGGTGAGAACCTCAAAAGGTGCACCCAGCGGTTGATCGCCGCGAGGAACGCGTCACACACCGCAGGACCGGACGGCTGCCGCAACACGGCAGCAGCGACGACGAATCGTGAATGGTCGTCGATGGCGGTCAGCATCTTGTGTTCGCGTCCGTTGACCAGGAACACCCCACCGACGATGTCGAGTTGCCACAGGTGCATCGGCGCCTCGCGCGCCCAACGCTTGTAGACCCGTTTATGTTGCTGTTCTTGAGTATTGACAAGACCATTGCGCAGCAGAACCCGGTGCACAGTCGAGCGCGACGGGGCCTGCCCGCGCTTTCACGCTGCAGCTCATAAGCGATTCGCCGTGCTCCCCAGCGCCGGTGATGCCGGCGCATCTCGCAGATCAACGCCTCAACATCTGCAGCGATGCGGCCCGGGCTGGAATGCGGGCGGCGTGACTGATCGGCCAAAGCGTCTAGGCCGCCGGCCTCGTAGCGCTTGCGCTACGCAGTGACCGTCTGGCGGGTAATGCCGTAGCGTTCGGCGACGTCACCAACCGGTGCACCGTCGTTGACTTCAGTGACAGCACGCAGGCGGATCTCGACCGTGACGCGTGCCGCAACATCGGAATCGGATTCAGGAAGCT
>JAHZKD010000202.1 GCA_022600605.1 Actinomycetes bacterium | reverse complement strand
TTCGTGCGGTGGCGCGATCTGACGTGCCGATGGCCGGGTTGCGACGCTCCGGTGGGCGACTGCGATCTCGACCACACGGTGCCCTGGCCTTTCGGGGCGACTCACGCATCCGGGCTCAAGGCGTTTTGCCGTACGCACCACCGGATGCGGAAATAACACTCTAAACCGGAGGTCTCCCATCCAATGAACACCACCGACCAACCCGCACCCAACATCCCACTCCCCGCCGGGGCGGTCACAGACGGCTGGACGAGCCACGACCACGACGGCACCCTCGCCCGCTCGCTGGAATGGTCCAGCCACGACACCGCCAACGTCGGTGTCACCATCGACGGGTGGCAGCGAGCCACCGGGGAGTACACGTGCGGCGTCAGCATCTACGGCGTCTCTGAGGGCAAGCAGATAGACGCCGTTGAGGCGCGGCAGCTAGCGGGCCGCGTTGCTCAACGCCGCCGACGAGCTCGATCGGCTGGCAGACCGATGAGCGCCGCAGCCATGACACCGCCCTGCGGCTACCAGTGGTGCCACAATGACAAGGCCGAACATGTCGAGCACTACGGCGACGGCTCCACCACCGGCAACTACAGCGGCCCGGGGTCAGCCGAGATTGAATGCTCGGCCTACGTCACTACCGATAGCGGTGGCCAAGCTGCTGAAAGTGGAAGTACCAGCAGCGAACGAGGTTGGGAGGCCCGACGGTAATTCTCGTGTCACGGGACTTACGCAGGGCTCAGATACGTCTGATGCGATCCTGTCCCGCCTCAAACGCGACGACCCAGCCCTGGCCCAGCAAGTCATCGGGACTTCCCCCAAATGAGCCCGAAACAATGTTCACGAAAAAAAGTCTGGGAAACCGTACAGAGCAAAATGAGCAGCGCCATCCGTGCTAAAAAACAACGCCCAGGGAGGGATTTGCCACCCCGGTGTTATCCCTGTTCACAGTGTCTTGTCTAGTTTGCTGGTGTGTTGGGCACCAACGCTGCGGTGGTCGCACCAGATAGCCGCAGCCGAGGTGGGTGCATCGTTGTGGCGCAACGTGTTCCATCCCTGTTGGTTGTCGGAGTTGGCCGGGGAGTTGCGACGGGTAAACACTGGGAAACCCCGCGCAACTCAACCCGGCCGTTGTCCCGTGCGGTTAACCACCAAACCCGCTAGGACAAGTCCCGGTCTAGGTGCCCGGTTCGGTGTCGAACGATCCGACCCAGTTGGGTCGCACAATGTTCCACCCGATGCGCCAGATCGCGCGCAGCACCACGGTGTCGCTGGAGAATCCGGCGTGCTCACTCACGGCAACACTGACCGGGCCAATCGCGGAGACAACGGCTTCCTTATCGAGGACGACACCGGAATGGGCGCCGACGAAGCGGTTTACGATCACCGGCAGACCGAGCAGCATCTTCTGGACGTCCAGGGTTCCGGCGCCGAGCAGGCTGGCGTTGGAGTCGGTGGTGTCCCATTTGATCTTGCGGATACTCGCCCACGCCAGCGGGTCGACGACGATGTGGCTTGGTTTGCCGCCGTTGGATTCGATGGTGGCGATCAGGTCGACCAGGGCGTCGAGGTCGGTGCCCAGCGATCCGGCTTCGACGGTACCTGCGATATTCGCCAGTCCGACGGGGTCGGTGCCGGTGATGTAGTCGGCGTCAGCCTTTCTGATCAGTGCGCGGGCAACAGAGCCCGACAGTTGTTCGGCGGTTTCTTCTAGCCGGTACTGCTCACTGGAGACGCGGACTAGTTGCGCGAGCTTTCTTGTGCTGACGGTGATTTCGGCGAGGTCCGGGTCGGTTTCGTCGATCTCGGAGGCTTCGTCGTAGTAGTCGGCGTCGGTGTCGTCGAGGTAGGCGACCCGAACCACTGGCATGTCGCCGTCGACGACGCCTGCCTTCGTGGCGGTTTTCATGATCAGGGCGTCGTCAACGACTTCGTTGGCGGCGAAGAACTTTTCGTCGGGCCTCCACGCGAAGGCTGAGGTGGTTGTGGTGCGTGTAGTCATGAGCGGGGCTCACTTTCAATCAAGCACGCAAGCGATGTGCGCGCAGCAAAGGAATTGGGTGAGTGTCCCGGCTGTCGGCCCGATGGGCTTTCGGTCGCCGGCCCCGACGGGGGTGACGGTGCGCGGTTGTGGCCGAGGGCTTTCCGCCGCGCACCGTCTAGTTTACCTGTTGCGCGGGGCGAATGCTTCCACGAAGCTGGGTTGCCCGCCGCCGGTGATTTTCCCGGTCCCGGTCACCGAGCATGCTGGTGGCGCGGTGGGGCGTCGCCAGTGTGGGTGTTGTTCGCCCACCGACCGGGCCGCCTGATCCACCAAGTCGGCCGATAGGTTGCCGTCATCATCGAGCAGATCGGAAAGCTCCACACCGCCCGCCCACAGGTCCGCTCCGGTGCCCAGCCTGCCCGCTGCCAAACGTTCAGCCTCGACCCGTTGCATTGTCTCGAGCTTGTCGGTGGTGGCGCGTAGGCGTTCGCGGAGCTTTGATGCTTCGCGGGCTTTCTTCGCCGCTGCCGGGTTCTCGACTTCTTCGGCGGGCTCGGCCGGTGACGGCTCCGACGCGGCGCCGTGTTCCTCAGCCAGTTCAGGTGTTAACTTTTCCTGAGCCTGGTTAACACCTTCCTCGGGATCGTGTGGCGTGGTGTCAACCACGGTCGAGAGCACCGTGGTCGTCTCGGTGTTCGTCGTTGTCACTTGTCGGTCCCTTCGTCTTCGCAGCGCAGAACCAGCTCCTGCAACCCGGCGCGTACTTCGGGGCTGCGCAACTGCTCACCGAAGACGTTGTCGATGACGAATGCCAGCGCGCCGGTGAGGGCGTTCATTCGGCCCGCAGCGGCGGCCTCGGCGCCGACCATTTCGTAGCCGGCCTGGTCGCCGGCGGCGACGTGCAGCAGCAGCGCTGCGGCGCGGCGACAATCCTCGGCCGGTATCTCAATTTGTTCGGACATGTGTTTTCTCCTTCACTGTGTTGCCGACCGGGTTTGGTCAGCGGGTTTTCTTTCGGACGCGCGGCGGTTTACGGGTGTGAATCTTGGCGGCGGTGACACCCTCGGGACGCTGAGACGGTTTGAGCCCGTCGAACCATTCCCGGCAGTCGGTCAGGGCGGGGCAGCGCTGGCATTCCGCTATGGCGTGGTCGATGTCGCTTCGCAGATCGGACTCCCACGCCTGCGGCCGACCAACGCAGCGGGCACCGGGCAGGCTCGGGGCCACACCGATCGCGGCGGCGAGGTCGTGCCAGGTGTTCATGCGGGCACCGCCCACACTGTGCCGTCAACGTCCTCGACAAGCTGGGCACCGAGATCGATCTGGCGAACCTCGTTAGGGCGCTTCATCGCCGCCCCGCTTCGGTGATCCGCCGGCCCTTCTCCCGGTTGCCGCAGGACGCTTTGGAGCAGTAGCCACGCTGGCGCTGGGAGGGCATGTGTTCGGGTAGCTCGGTGCCGCAGTGGCGGCACCGGATTTCTCCGTGTTGGGTTTGAGTTGGGAGTTTCCCTGTGCCACCTGTGCCACCCATGTTGACCTGCGATTTCACACCAACGTCTGGCACAGGTTTGCTTGTGCCAGGCAATCGGGGCTGTTGCGGGCCGTCCGGTGGCACAGGTACTGGCACAGGTTTGCCTGTGCCACTTGTACCGCTGTGAGCTGCGGTTTCGAGGTCTGGCACAGGTGGCACACCCAAAAGTCCAATTTGGGTGTAGCAGCGAATCCTGTTGCCGCCCATCCGGTGCTGAGCGGTGCCGACATTGGCGGCCACAGCGCGCAGGTTCCGGCCGAACGTGGCTTTGCTGCCCGGTTCGTGACCGTTGTCTTCACACCATGTTTTCCAGGCGGTGTAGAGCCGGTCGCGCTCCACGCTCTTACCCGGCCCGCGTTCGCATTGCTCGCGTACGAACGCCGATATGGGGCTTGCGAGGTCCATCATCATCGCCGCCGCATCAGACGAGGACGCCGGAACCGTGAATGAGCTGTTACGGGTCAGCCGGTCGAGCCCTTCCAGCGTCCAATTCAGAATCCCGGGTAGTTCGGCGGCCAACTTCGCGTCGAGCTGGCGGTCCTCACGGCCCAGGAAGCTCTCGGTCATCTGCAGAATCAACAGGCGGTGGGCGATAGCGCCGGAAGAATCCGACAGCCGGGGTAGCTCGTTGCTCAGCAGCACGAACCGGGTCGGCAACTTGCCCGACCACGGCTCCCGATACTTGCGGTCCACGGTCAGCGTGTCCTCCCCGGTAATCGAAAGCAGTCGCTCGACCACGGCGTGCCCGGGTGTGGACCCAAGTCGGGCGTCAGACACGATCGCCAGCGGCTTGCCCAGCAGCGGCGCCAGCCCGAAGTTGGTTGACAGTGACGCCAGCGTGGGGCCGACGACGTGCCCGCGACCGACCAGCTGCGGCAGCAGCCGGCCCGTTGTGCCTTTGCCGCTGCGCGTGGGACCGAACAGGCCCAGCATCTTCTGCTGGTCGGTGCGGCCCGACAGGATGTAGCCCATGAACTCCTGCAGCAGTGCCACCGATTCGCGGTCGTTGGGCCACACCGATTTCAGGAAGTTCAGCCACACCGTGGGTTTGGGCGGGTTCGGGCAGTAGTCGAACGGCACCGAGACGACGTTGAACAGCGTCGGGGTGTGCGGGGCGAGTGTCCGCGTCGACAAGTCCAGCAGCCCGTTCTGGCAGGAAATGAACTGTGCGGCTTCTCGTTTTCCGTGCGCGTAATGAGTTGGGTTCTTGCCTGTTCCTCCTGTGCCAGGCTCGATCCACGTCGGTGGGTCGATGTCGGCTGATATGTGCCCGACCGCGGCGAGGGCTTCCATAACGTCGGCGACCCGGCGTTTGTTGGGGTCCCAGCGCACCGGCTCGTAGTGATCGAGCTCGCCGCCCTTGCGGACGGCCCGAAGGCAGTTGACCCGGCCGAGCTGGTCGTAGACGTGCTTTCGCAGCGCGGCGGTGTCCATCTCGGCCCAGTGCGGCCCCTGCCACTGCATCCAGGTACCGCGATAGCACAGCAGGGTTCGTGTGCCTGTGTCGTCGCGCCAGTCGCGGTAGAGCCGATGCGCGACCGACAACGGTGCTGCCGGACCAGGCCACACGTCACGGTCGGATTCCGCGACGGCAGCGGCTATCAACGCTTCCTGGTCGCTGGGGCCAAGGTCGTCCTCGGCGTACCACTCGGCTAGCTCGTCGGAACGGTCAACAGTCATCAGCCGGCCCTCCGCATCGCGTCGATTTCGCGTCGGCGTTGAACCTGGCGTGCAACCTGCGACCAGTCCTCGGCTGCGGAGATGTCATGCGATGCCTCGCATTCGACCTGCTGGCAATGTTCAACCCGTAGCGCCCAGTGCTGCCCGCCGTCCAATACCGACGCCCACTTGATCGGGTCACGGTCACCGAGGTCGCACCACACCGGGGAGCCCAACATCGGCCAGTCACCGACCTTCAGTAGCTTCGGCAGGACGAACTGGTGGACATCGCTCCAACTGACTTGCTGACTTGAAAGTGCGTAAGTCACTTCGCCACCGCCTTCGCCGCCATGTAGCGTGCGTGCGCCCTGCGGAACTCGGCAGGGTCACCACCACGATCTGGGTGGCAGTCAGCCATCTCACGACGCAGGTCGGCCACCGACTTCGGCGGCGGGGAGCTACGCAGTTCCGGTGGTGCCAGCTGCAAGCTTTTGCGCAACCCGCGATGGAATATTTCGCCGTCGCGCTCAATGACCATTCGGTCTACGAAATATTCCGGGCCGTGGTCGATCAGGCCAGACCGAAGCCGAACCACCGGTTCGCGGAAGTAGATTCGCTTTGCAGTGCTCCGTGTTATCGGGCAGGCCACAATCTCGTAGCAGTCGTGTCCGGCGAGTATGCCGCGAAGGTCCTCGTTGGGTGGGCAGCCATCCCAGCAGACCCACCGGGTGTAGTAGAGGTGTTCGGGGAGTGCAGCGAGATCAGGCATGGTTCACCGCCTCGGCGTGGCGCTTACGGCAGACCGGGCCACGATGGGCACGCACGGACGTTTCGTTCACGACGTAGTGCCCGCAGTCCAAACACTTTGTTGCGAGTTTGTATCCGCGGGCTGATGCCTCGGCCCGGAATCGGGCGTCGTCGCGGTCCTCGGCGTCGGCTTGGTAGCCGTCCTCGGCCCGGTAAGCGGTAGAATCGAGACCAGCATCGAAAACCTGCCCGGTAATCGTGCTGGCCCCTCGGTTCGCCGCCGGGGGGCTTACTTTATGCGGCATGGTCACCACCGCCATCGAGTTTGGCGAGACGTTCAGCCACAACGGTTTTACGGTCGGTGGTGGTTATGCGGACGGGCCGCAGCAGTTCGGCCAACTTGGTGCGCTGCTCATCGGACAGCAGCGGTGCCTCGTCGACGAGCTTGTCGATTATGGCGCTGCGCTTGGCGTTTTCGAGATCGGCCTTGGCGACGAGCAGGTCGTCAGGTGAGCGTTCGCCAGCTCGGACACAACGGGTTAGCGCGGCAACGGATGCACGCGCTCGGGATACTTCGGGATGCATTGATGCCTCCGGGAAGGGTTATGTAAACCCTCCACTGAGAGGCTTGCGAAACGGTCAGCGCGGCGTTTAGGCCGCGCCTAGTTACTCCGCAGCTTAACAGCTAGTGCTGCCAAGCTGATACGGGCCACGCCGAGCGTTGGGCGCGAAACATCTGCGGAAGCAGCATCGGCGCCCAGTGCGATTTGGTCCAAGATCGGATACAACCGGGCGCCGACCGCAGTTTCATCGACAAACCCCGTTGACGGTGCGTTATTTGAGAACCGTTCTCGCCGTTGGCACTTTCGGCAGTAGAGCCGATACCGCGTGTGGACTAGTGGCGATGACATTACTGCCGGATCAACCTCGCCGCCGACATCAATGCGCCGATTTCCGACGATCACGGCCTTCACATCGTCGGGCGGTGCGACTGTCTTTGTCTCCCAACCGGTGGCCGTACGGCGGGCCCTTTTCGCCTCGCCGTAGATGTGCCAGCGCGGCTCGGCGCCACCGTTGTCGAGGGTGAACGAGATCGCATCGAGGCCCGGATACACACCGCCGACATGAGATGGATGGTCACAGTAGATGTCGATGACAAACCAGCCGTTATTGCGGTCGAGCACCTGGTCGGCCTCTTGCGTGTTCACCGCCACTTCACCTTTACCCGTTCGGCCTTGAACGTCTTGCCGCCCTTACCGACCGGCATCACAGTGACCGTGCACAGCAGGTCCAGCACAGCGCGGAACCGGTCAGGGGAGAGCCGGTTAACCGCGTCGATAGCGTCATCGCTGCCCAGCGGGATGCCGTCGAGGACTCGCACCCGCTCGGCGTCGTGTTCCTGGGCTTCGATGGCTTCGATACGGGCCAGCATCACCGCTGACGCGGTTTGCACCTGTGCGCCTGTCAACTGGCCCATACCGCGCTCCACAGCGAGGTTTTCCAACTCGGTGTAGAGGTTGGCCTTCTCCTGGCGTAACTGTTCGGCGAGCGCCGGGTCGTGCTGCTCAGCCTTCAGCAGGTCCACCGCATCCGGGCGGGCTAGCCGTTTGCCGATAGTGGCCACCATGTGCGGCTCGACCAACTCGGCGCGCACCGAACAGCCCCGGCACTCCCGGCACGCATAGGTGATCGAGTGCGCCATCGTCCCGGGATGCGACTCCTTGACTTGTCCTGCCTTCGGCGCGCCCGACTTGCCGCCCGTCTTGTGCATCACCCATTGCCCGCCCAGCTTGCCGTCACAGCCTTTGTTGCCGCACGCCATCACCCCGGTCAGCAGATGCCGGCGAACCGACTTACGTCCCGGCGCCCGCCCGGGCTGATTGAGAACATGCTGCGCGGCCTTCCATGTCTGCTCGTCCACCAACCCGGGCCAGTTGCCCTTCCCGATGATCTCCCCGTTATGCGCCCGCAAACCGCAATTACGGGGCTTGCGTAGATAGTTCGACACTTGCGGTTGGGTCCAGCGGTTCCCGTGAATCGTGAACGCCCCGGCGTCATTCCACATCCGGCACACATCACCGAGCGAAGCCCCGGCGATGATGGCGGCGTATGCCTGCTGCACCAGCGGCGCGATGGCCGGGTCGGGTTGCCGGGTGTCACCCAAGTAGCCGAACGCTCTCGTCCACTGCGGCCGCCCCTGCTCGGCCTTCTGCCGTGCCGCCCTGCGCTGGCGGGCAACCTTGTGTTCCGTTTCGTGCGCGGCCACAGAGCCTTTCAAACGTGCCACCAAACGCCCCTGCGCGGTCCCTAAGTCGATGTCACCGGACACCGACGCCAGGGCTACGTGCTTCTCATCAGCCAGCGCCATGAATGCCTCCAACTCGATGGGGCGGCGGTGTAGCCGGTCCAGGTCCCAGCACACCACGGCGTTGATAGAGCCTTCGCGGATGTCGGCCAACATGCGTTCGTAGTGCTTGCGCTTGCCCGTCGTGGCGCTGGTGTCGTTGTCGAGGTACTCCACCGGGCGCCAGCCTTTATCGGCGCAGAGTTTCAGGCAGTCCTCACGCTGCCGGGTGACACCCAATTGCTGCCCTGACGGGTCCGACGATATTCGGAGGTAGACCGCTGCCTTCACACGGTGTAGCGTACATCACGCATTCGGTATCATCATTTGATCAAAACGTTCTGGGGCTGGGGTGATGACCAACTACCCGACGGCACCATCATCTGGACCTCGCCGGCCGGGGTCACCACCCTCACCACCCCCGGGAGCGCGCTGCTGTTCCCCACCCTGTGCACCCCGAC
>JAHZKD010000201.1 GCA_022600605.1 Actinomycetes bacterium | reverse complement strand
CGAGATCGGCGAACATACGTGCGCGATTGCGCGCGCCGAAGCCACTCGGGAAAGCGAGATGCCATCGCTGCTGCGGTCACTTCGGACCGTTCGTGACGAGCTTGCCGAGCGGAATCCAGCCGACCCCCTTGTTACCGATCAGTAGCGTGCGCGGTTATGTCAATCGGATTCGCAGCCGTTCATCATCGGACATACTCCTGACTTAGGGCAGCAATTGGGCCCGCGTTAACCTCAATAGCAAGGGGGCGGCCGCGGCTGCTTTGACGCCTTTGGTTTCGATGCGGGCGCCTGCGTCCTGGCAGGCAGCTCGCACGAAGATGCAGGAGACAAACAGCATGACCGCAGTGACCATTCCGGGACTGGATTCCGCACCGACCAAACACGAGGGGCTGCTGGCCTGGGTTCGTGAGGTCGCCGAGGTGACGCAGCCCGACCGTGTCGCGTTCGCCGACGGCTCCGAGGAGGAGTACGCAGCGCTGTGCGACCGACTGGTCGAGGCGGGGACGTTCAAGAGGCTCAATCCCGAAAAGCAGCCGAACTCGTTCCTGGCATTGTCTGACCCGTCCGACGTCGCCCGCGTCGAGTCGCGCACATTCATCTGTTCCGAGCGTGAAATCGATTCCGGTCCGACCAACAATTGGATGGACCCGGCCAAGATGCGCGGCATCATGACCGGCCTGTACAGCGGCAGCATGCGCGGCAGAACCATGTGGGTGGTCCCGTTCTGCATGGGTCCACTCGACGCCGAAGATCCAAAGTTGGGCGTGGAGATCACCGACTCGGAGTACGTCGTCGTCTCGATGCGCACCATGACCCGGATGGGGCAGGCTGCGCTGGACAAGATGGGCGGCGACGGCTTCTTCGTCAAGGCGCTGCACTCGATCGGCGCTCCCCTGGAGCCGGGGCAGCAGGACGTTTCGTGGCCGTGCAACGACACCAAGTACATCACCCACTTCCCGGAGACTCGTGAGATCTGGAGCTACGGCTCCGGCTATGGCGGCAATGCCCTGCTTGGCAAGAAGTGCTACTCGCTGCGCATCGCCTCGGCGATGGCCCACGATGAGGGCTGGCTCGCCGAGCACATGCTGATCCTCAAGCTGATCTCGCCGGAGAACAAGGCCTACTACATCGCCGCGGCATTCCCCTCGGCCTGCGGCAAGACGAACCTCGCGATGTTGCAGCCCACCATTGACGGCTGGCGCGCCGAGACCGTCGGCGACGACATCGCTTGGATGCGCTTCGGCAAGGACGGCAGGCTCTACGCCACCAACCCCGAGTTCGGCTTCTTCGGTGTCGCGCCCGGCACCAACTGGGACTCCAACCCCAACGCGATGAAGACCATCGCCGCCGGCAATACCGTCTTCACCAACGTCGCGGAGACCGACGACGGCGACGTGTGGTGGGAGGGGCTGGAAGGCGAGCCCGACCACTTGATCGACTGGAAGGGCAACGATTGGATCTTGCGGGAGACGGAAACTAAGGCGGCGCACCCGAATTCGCGCTACTGCACTCCCATCTCGCAGTGCCCGACGCTGGCCCCGGAGTGGGACAGCCCCCAAGGTGTGCCGATTTCGGCGATCCTGTTCGGCGGACGACGCAAGACGACGGTCCCCCTGATCACGCAGGCCCGTGACTGGCAGCACGGAGTCTTTATCGGCGCGACATTGGGCTCTGAGCAGACCGCTGCTGCCGAGGGCAAGGTGGGTACCGTGCGCCGCGACCCGATGGCAATGCTGCCGTTCATTGGGTACAACGTCGGCGACTATATGCAGCACTGGATCGACGTTGGGAAGAACTCCGACGAATCCAAGATGCCGGCCGTGTTCTTCGTCAACTGGTTCCGTCGCGGGGACGACGGCCGCTTTCTATGGCCGGGCTTCGGCGAGAACAGCCGCGTCCTAAAGTGGGCTATCGAGCGCATCGAGCACCGTGCCGAGGGAAAGAGCACCCCGATCGGTATTGTTCCCACTGCGGCCGACCTCGATCTCTCGGGCCTCGACGTCGACGCTAGTGATGTCGACCAGGCGCTGGTCGTGCACGCTGACGAGTGGCGCAAGGAGCTGCCGCTTATTGAGGAGTGGTTCGAGTTCGTCGGCGAAAAACTACCGACGGGCATCAGAGACGAGTTGGACGCGCTGAAGACCCGCCTGGCAGAAGTGGAGTAGCCCTCCTTCCGCGACTGTGCGTATTTGTCCGTGACACGCCGCTATGGGCGTGCAATTTTGCACACTCGTGGCGGCCCGCGCGCCACGTCGTAGAGTCTGCGCATGCAGATTCGCGACACTGCCGTTGCCACGCCCGACAAGCCCGCGATCATCATGTATCCGTCTGGACAGGTCGTGACGTTCGGTGAACTTGAGGCGAGGGCGAACCGGCTGGCGCACCTGTTCCGGGCCGAAGGTCTGGCCGAGGGTGATGCCGTCGCAATCCTGATGGAGAACAACGAGCATATGCACGCGGTGATGTGGGCCGCGCGTCGGGCCGGGCTGTACTACGTTCCCATCAACACCCATCTGACCGCTGCCGAGGCGGCGTACATCATCGACAACAGCAGCGCCAAGGCCATCGTTGGCTCCGGAGAACTATCGGCAACTCTTGCCGGGCTCGCTGCCGAGCTGCCGAATGGCCTGCCCGCGACGCTGCTCATCGCCGACGGGGACCTCGGCGGCTGGCAGAGCTATCCCGAATGCGTTGCCGACCAACCTCATACACCGATCGCTGACGAAATCGAAGGCGACCTGCTGCAGTATTCCTCGGGCACCACAGGTCGGCCCAAGGGGATCAAACGCAAGCTTCCGCACGTGCCGCCGGCGGAGGCGCCCGGCTTGATGGCGGCGCTGGTGGCTTTCTGGATGCGTCCCGACGCGGTGTATCTGAGTCCCGCGCCGCTCTACCACACGGCCCCGTCAGTGTGGTCGATGCAGACGCAGGCCGGCGGCATCACCACCGTGGTGATGGAGAAGTACGAGGCCGAATGGACCCTTGATGCCATCGCCAAGCACCGCGTCACGCATGGCCAGTTCGTCCCAGTGATGTTTACCCGAATGCTGAAGTTACCGACGGATGTACGTTGTTCCTACGATGTTTCGAGCCTTGAACGGGTTATGCACGCGGCGGCGCCCTGCCCGATCGAGATCAAAAAGCAGATGATCGACTGGTGGGGCCCGATCATCGACGAGTACTACGCCTCATCTGAAGCGCACGGGTCCACGCTGATCACCGCCGAGGAGTGGCTGGCCCACCCGGGGTCGGTCGGGCGGCCGATGGCCGGCGCACTACACATCCTCGATGAGGAGCGCAACGAGGTAGCACCGGGCGAGGCCGGCGAGATCTACTTCGAGGGCGGCGCCGACTTCGAGTACCTCAATGATGCGGCCAAGACGGAGTCGTCGCGCGATTCACGCGGCTGGACCACGGTGGGCGACATCGGCTATGTCGATGAGGAGGGCTACCTCTACTTGACCGACCGTAGGCATCACATGATCATCTCTGGCGGCGTGAATATCTACCCCCAGGAAGCTGAGAACCTGCTCGTGACGCATCCGAAGGTGATGGACGCCGCGGTCTTTGGCATTCCTGATGATGAGATGGGGCAGCAAGTCAAAGCCGCAGTACAGACTGTCGATCCCGGCGATGCCACCCCGGGGTTTCAGCGTGAGCTCATTGATTGGCTGCGGGATCGGCTGGCGCACTACAAGTGCCCGAGGTCGATCTCGTTCGAGTCGCGACTGCCGCGGACCGACACGGGAAAACTGTACAAGCAGGAATTGATAGCCAAGTACTCATGACTGGCTGGGCCGTGGAAACGCCGGGCAAACGACGTACTGAGTGCCCGCTCGTCAGGTCGGGCTTGTGTCAGCTCGAACGCCGCAGCGTCACACGGTAGGTGTACTGCTCGGGCAGAAAATGACTGACCGCCAATTCGACCGGGCGGCCACCCTCGTCCGCGTACAGCCGGTCTATCCGCAACATCGGATGCCCTGCGGGACACCCCAGCGCCGCGGCGACCGTGCCGGTGGCCGGACTCACCGTAATAGACTGTGCTGCTTGGGCAATCGGCTGGGTCAAGTGCGGTTCGAGCAGCCCGATCACGGTGTGCGTGCTCACCGCGCCGGTAGCTAGATCCGGTGACGATTGCACCGTGGCGGCCACCGCGGGTGGTAGGTGGACGGTGGTGTGTCCGAAGGTTATTCCGGCATGCTGTCGCCGAAATAGCAACGTGCACACGGCATCCCCCTCTAACCGGAGCCTCCCGGCGGCCGCGACATCGACGCGTCGGCGCAGCCCGTCGAGCACCTCCATCGTGGTGTCCTCGGACAGGCTCATCAGGTCCTCGATCGACCCGAGCTGGCGCAGGTAGCGGCGTCCCGTCTCGCTGGCATAGCTACCACGACCTGGAATCCGGACGACCACCCCCGCTGCGACTAGGTCCTGAAACGCCCGCCGGACTGTCTGGCGTGAGAGGCCATGGCGCGCCACGAGCTCGGACTCGGTGGGCAACCGTGTGCCATCTGGGTACCTGCCGGCGGTGATCTCGGAGCGGAGCTGTTCGCGCAGAAGCTGATATGCGGGTTCGGTTCTCGGGTGTGCAGCCAACGTCAGATCCCACCTCGCGCGACCAATTGTGCGGCGATGACGTTGCGCTGGATCTCGTTGGTACCCTCCCCGACGATCATCAGCGGGGCGTCCCGGAAATAGCGTTCGACGTCGTACTCCGTCGAGTAGCCGTACCCGCCGTGAATCCGCACTGCGCTGAGCGCGATCTCCATCGCGACTTCAGAGGCGAATAGCTTGGCCATGCCGGCTTCCATATCGGCGCGCTCGCCGCTGTCGTAACGGTCGGCCGCGTGCAGGGTGAGCTGTCGGGCGGCCGTGAGCTTGGTCGCCATGTCGGCGAGGTAGTGGCCGACGGCTTGGTGCTTCCATATCTGCTGGCCGAAGCTCTGGCGCTCCTGCGCGTAGGCCAGGGCGTCCTCGAGGGCGGCCGAGGCCACACCCAGTGCGCGTGATGCGACCTGAATGCGGCCGGTTTCAAGGCCTTTCATCATCTGCCCAAAGCCTCTGCCGGATTGTCCGCCGAGTATCGCCGAGGCGGGCAGCCGGTAGTTGTCGAAGGCCAGTTCGCACGACTCGACGCCCTTGTAGCCGAGCTTGGGTAGGTCACGGGAGACGGTGAGGCCCGGGCCGTGCTCGACCAACAGCACTGAGATGCCCCGATGAGGCGGACGGGCGACCGGATCGGTCTTGCACAGCAGGGCGATGAGGCCCGAGCGACGTGCGTTGGAAATCCAGGTCTTGGCGCCGTTAATGACCAGTTCGTCGCCTTCGGCGCGGGCTGTGGTGGTGATCGCTTGAAGGTCAGAGCCACCACCGGGCTCGGTCAGTGCCATCGTTGCGCGGACCGCTCCGGTGGCGAGCTCAGGCAGGTATTGCTGTTTCTGTTCCTCAGTTCCAAACAGGGTCAGCAGCCTGGCCACTACCGTGTGTCCACCCATCGCACCGGCCAGGCTCATCCAGCCCCGGGACAGCTGCGAAGTGACCTCGACGTAGCACCGGGTTGATACCGGGTTGCCACCGTAGGCCTCGGGGACGGCTAACCCGTAGATGCCGATGCGTTTCATCTGTTCGATCCACGCCTCGGGGTATTCGCCGGCGTGTTCGACGTCGCGCACGGTGGGTTTGACATCGCGGTCGATGAACGCCCGGACCGTCTCAACCAGCAGGTTCTCTTCGACGCTTAGTCCGTCAACCACTCTGAGGCTCACCCCTGATCTGCGAAGTTCCCTAAATGTACGGCCATATTAGCCAAATATTGACAGTGAACAGGGCCGATGCCAGCATAGGCAACTGTGATTTTGTACGGCCAAATCCCGGGCGGGCCTTACTTCGACGATCTTGAGGTCGGGCAAGTCTTCGACAGCGCGCCTTCGATGACCTTGACCGCGGGCCTTGCCGCGGTTCATCAGTCCATTATCGGTGACCGCCTTCGCCTGCCCCTGGACGCCGAACTGACGGCTGCGGTGACCGGGGCGCCCGCACCCCTTGCGCACCCGGCGCTGGTGTGCGACGTGGCGATCGGGCAGTCCACGTTGGTAACGCAGCGGGTCAAAGCCAACTTGTTTTACCGCGGCTTGAGGTTTCACCGGTTCCCTGTCCTGGGGGATCGCCTGCTCACCCGCACCGAGGTTGTGGGCCTTAGGCAGAATGCCGCCAAACCCGGCCGCGCTCCAACCGGCCTTGCGGCGCTTCGGATGACCACTGTCGACGGGCTGGGGCAGCTGGTGCTGGACTTCCATCGATGCGCGATGCTGCCGCTGAGCGCTGACACCGTGCAGACCGGTCGCAACGACGACCTGTCGGAGATCGGTGTCGGCGCCCACACTGCTGTCGATCCGACGGCGGACTGGGACGCCGCGGCGTTCCGTTCCCGGATACCCGGACCACATTTCGACCCCGAGTTGGTGGGCAGCGTGCTGTCGAGCGCCGGGGATGTGGTGAGCAGCGGGCCCGAGCTTGCCCGCCTTTCCCTGAACATCGCTGCCACTCACCATGATTCGCGGGTTGGGGGACAGCGGCTGGTGTACGGTGGCCACACCATCGGGCTGGCGCTCGCGCAGGCTACCCGGTTATTGCCCAATCTTGTCACCGTCCTGGCGTGGGAGTCGTGCGACCACACCGGTCCGGTTCATGAGAACGAGACGCTGTACAGCGAACTCAGCATCGATGGCGCCGATCCGTTGCCCGAGGGTCGGGGAGGCGTTCTGCGGCTTCGCTCGACGGTTTACGCCGCGGGTGCGTCGGACACGAAGGGCGATCGTCAGGTCCTGGATTGGAAGTTCACCGGCCTGCTGTTCTGATCCGGTACCGCTGAGGTTGCTCTGGTCCGGTACCGCTGAGGTTGCTCAGGTGAATCCGCCTGGCAGCCAGGATATGACCGCCAGCTGCGCGTGGCGTCCTGACTCGGGATGGAACTCGAAATTGGATCCACCTACACGGTAGCCAGTCGGCGGGAACGTGCAGCCCCCAACCAAACATGATCTTGCACATATTCGGTCTCTCAGCTCGTAGAAATACGGCGCGAAAAGGCGGGGCCCGACCGCTGTGAATAGGTCGAAAATCACATTCGGCGGCGCGGGTCGAGGCCGCATTCAAATTCTCAGCAGGCCCTTGCTCCGGGTTAAGGATCAAGGACTACCGTCCGCGGTCGGCCAAGAAGGTCGAGGTATCTCCTGACGGATCGGATCGGATCGGATCGGTCAGTGGAAACCGTACCCATCGTGCGATGCCGGCTGTGTGGCTTGCACATGAATTTAGCGAAAGGCGCTGCGCTCGTGATTGTTCAGCTTTTCGTAGGTTTTAGCGCGATGTTGGCGATAACGATCGCGATCGGCCCGCAAAACGCTTTCGTACTGCGCCAGGGCATCAAGCGGGAGTACGTATTGGCCGTCGTGGCAGTCTGCACCTTCGGTGACGGGGCGCTGATCGCCACCGGTATTGATGGTTTCTCGACGCTGCTGCACACCTATCCCAACGTGGCGTCGATTGCCCGGCTCGGCGGTGCGACGTTTCTGATCGGCTACGCTCTGCTGGCTGCGCGCCGGGCGCTGCGTCCGGCCGAACTCACACCATTGGACATGGGGATAGCCCCGCTGTCTCGTGTGGTGCAAGCCTGCCTGATCGTGACCTTCCTTAACCCAAGCTTCTACGTCGATACAGCGTTGATCGGTACCCTCGCCGCCGAGAAGCCCGATTTTCGGTGGTTCTTCGGCGCTGGCGCGTGGCTGGCCAGCGCCGTGTGGTTTGGCACGCTGGGATTCGGGTCAGGCCAACTTCAGCGGTTTTTCGCAACCCCAGCGGCCTGGCGTATTCTTGACGGCCTGATCGCGGTCACGATGGTCGGGGTCGCGGTCGTCGTGATGACCGAAGCGCACCTGGTTTGATGGCGCCAGGATGCAGGTGGCGGCCGGCGTCAACTATGACCGCAGCTACCAGCTGATGGGATCCGGCCAGAAACAGGCCAGCTGGGCTACGCGGCCGGTAATAGTGATGCACATCGGACTCACTCCGATTACGACTGCGACGTGAGTGGACAAGTTTGCTCAGATTGTCGCTTGGTGTGCCGTTGCGGGGTACGCTCGCGCAATGACAGATCGGCGGGATACCCAGTGCCCCGCAGGTACCCTGGCCACTCGCCTGCAGTGTTTGCTGAAGGCCAGTGCCACGGACCATCTGCTGGCATTAAGCGTAGCTTCGGCGTCGCTACCGGTGATTGGGAAGAGCCTCAGGCCGCTGGGTGCTTTGACTGCCGCAGCGATCTGGGGGTCCCGGCACGCGCCGGACATCCTCGGTGCGACGGCCCGAGCGCTGCTCAGCCCCCCCGATGATGAACTCAAGCAGGAGGAACGCGAGCGTACCAACGCGGTCAGCGAGGCCGCTCTGCGTGGCGTCGTCTCGGCCAAGGATCTCGACATCGAATGGCCGCAGCCCGAGCGTGCCGCGCCGATTTGGAAGATGCGGGAACACCGCCGCAACGTGCACCGAACCTCAGTGCGGTACGGCCCGCGTCCCACGCAGCTGCTCGACGTATGGCGCCGCGACGACCTGCCCGCCCAGCCGGCGCCGGTGCTGCTCTTCGTGCCGGGTGGGGCCTGGGTGCATGGCAGCCGTTTTCTCCAGGGCTACGCATTGTTGTCCCATCTGGCCGAGAAGGGCTGGGTGTGTCTGTCCATCGACTATCGGGTCGCCCCACATGACCCATGGCCCGCACACATCGCCGACGTCAAGTCAGCCATCGCCTGGGCCCGCGCGAACGTTGACAAGTTCGGCGGAGACCGCAACTTCGTGACAATCGCAGGGGCCTCGGCCGGCGGCCACCTGGCTGCGCTGGCCGGCCTTACGGCCAACGATCCCGAACTGCAGGGCGAATTGCCCGAGGGCTCGGACACCTCAGTGGACGCGGTCATCGGGGTCTACGGACGCTACGACTGGGAGGACCGGTCGACGGTCGAACGGGTCAGGTTCATCGACTTCCTCGAGCGGGTGGTCGTCAGGCGCAAGATCGCCAAGCATCCCGACGTGTTCCGCAGGGCCTCCCCGATTGCCCGAGTGCACGCCGAGGCGCCACCGTTCCTGGTTCTGCACGGAACGGGCGACAACGTTATCCCGGTGGCCCAGGCGCGAAGCTTCGTCGAGCGCCTCCAAAGCGTGTCCCGCTCGGTGGTCGGTTATGTCGAGCTGCCCGGTGCAGGGCATGGTTTCGATATGACGGACGGGGCTCGAACGGGCGCCGCGTCGACGGCAATCGGAGTGTTCCTCAACCATATTCACCGAAACCGAAGCCTGATCGGCGCCAAGCACGTTATATAGGACGCCCCCGGGTGGGAGGTGTTGCAATGAAGAGGCTCAGCGGATGGGACGCTGTACTGCTGTACAGCGAGACTCCGAGTGTGCACATGCACACGCTGAAGCTGGCGGTGATCAAACTCGACGAAGCCCTTGGGCAAGATGGCGGACCAGCCTTCGGTATCGAGCAGCTGCGCACAGTCATCCATAGCCGGCTTCACAAACTGGACCCGTTCGGCTATGAGTTGATCGATATCCCGTTCAAGTTCCATCATCCGATGTGGCGGGAAAACGCCGAGGTTGACTTGGAGTACCACGTCCGGCCTTATCGGGTCGACTCGCCCGGCGGCCGCCGCCAGCTAGACGAGGCCGTCGGCCGGATCGCAAGCACCCCGCTGGACCGCAGTCGCCCGCTGTGGGAGATGTACCTCCTTGAGGGGCTGGCCGATGGTCGCATCGCCGTGCTCGGCAAGATCCATCATGCCTTGGCCGACGGTGTCGCCTCGGCGAACCTGCTGGCTCGCGGCATGGATCTGCAAGACGGCACCAGGGCCGAAGGGGATTCCTATATCGCTGACCCCGCGCCGTCCAAAGTCAAGCTCGTGGGGTCGGCGTTCGCCGATCACCTGCGTCAGATCGCCAGGTTGCCCTCCGTCTTTCGGTACACCGCGCAGGGCGTGCGCCGGGTGCGCAGTAGTTCCCGCAAGCTGTCTCCCGAATTGACGCGCCCGTTCACACCTCCGCCGTCCTTCATGAACCACATGATCGATGCCAAGCGACGATTCGCCACCGCCACCCTGTCTCTGCAGGATGTCAAGCAGACCGGCAAGCATCTCGGCGTCACGATCAACGACATGGTCTTATCCATATCGGCTGGTGCTCTGCGGAAGCTGCTCCTGCGCTATGACGGTCAGGCCGACCATCCGTTGCTGGCATCGGTCCCGATCAGCTTCGACTTCTCCGCGGACCGCATTTCCGGCAACTACTTCACTGGTGTGCTCGTCAGCCTGCCGGTAGACCTCGAAGATCCCCTGGAGCGCGTGCGCGCAGCCCATGAGGCCGCCGCCGCCGGTAAAGCGAGCAACACCCTCGTCGGACCGGAACTGGTGAGCAGATGGTCGGCCTATTTCCCGCCGGCGCCTATCGAGGCGATGTTCCGCTGGCTGTCGACCAAGGATGGCCAGAACAAGGTGATGAACATTCCGATCTCCAACGTGCCGGGACCGCGGGAACGTGCCCGGGTCGGTGGCGCACTGGTGAACGAGATCTACTCGGTCGGCCCGTTGACGATGGGCAGCGGTCTGAACATCACGGTCTGGAGCTACGTCGATCAACTCAACATTTCGGTGCTGGCAGACGGCATGACGCTAGAGGATCCGCATGAACTGACCGATGCGATGGTCGAGGCCTTCATTGAGATCCGTGCCGCGGCGGGGCTTCCCGAGACTCTGACGGCTGTCCCGACCGCTATGGCGCCTTAGGCCCAGTCGACTCCTCACTGGAGGCGTCGCGCTTGGCCTGTATCCAGTAGAGGAACTCCTCGGCCGCCTGAGCGGTGTAGTGCGCCCGCGGCGAACCGTAGTAGAAGTCGAACGCGTGCTGAGCATGTGGGATCTCGGCGTACACAACCGGCGATGTGGAAACCTCACGCAGAGCCGCCGCGAACTGTCTACCTTCGCGGACCGGGATCATCGAATCATCTTGTCCGTGAAGAATAAAGAACGGCGGCGCGTCCGCGCGCACCCGGCAGCTCGGCGATGCGTCGACATAGATCTGCCGGTTTTCCACGATCGGTTTCTTCACGACGAGCTTCTGCAGGAAGGCCAGAAACTCCTTGCGGCCGCGTCCTTGTGAGGAGACCCAGTCGTAGCGCCCATAGATCGGAACGGCGGCCACCACAGATGTGTCGGCGTCCTCAAAGCCGGGCTGGAACTGTGGGTCGTCGGCGCTCAGGGCTGCCAGTGAAGCTAGATGTCCGCCGGCCGAACCGCCGGTAATGGCCACGAAATCGGGGTCACCACCGTATTCGGCGATGTGCTCTTTGACCCAGGCGAGCGCACGTTTGACATCCACGATGTGATCGGGCCAAGTATTGCGTGGGCTGACCCGATAGTCGATCGATACGCAGACCCACCCATGGTCGGCGAGGTGGCTGAGCAACGGATAGGCCTGCGGTCGACGCATCCCGATCGCCCAGGCGCCGCCCGGAATCTGAAGTAGGACAGGCGCTCGCCCGTTTCGAGGTAGATCTGTATGACGCCAGATGTCGGCTCGGTTCACGCGGGAGTGCGGACCGTACTGAACGGTGTCCGCCTTCTCGACATAGCGGCGCCGGACCAGGCCATGGGGTGGCCTGCCGACGACTCGGCGCCGGGTGGGCTTGGCCTTCTCTGCGATCAGCTGATAGTCGTCGCCGAGCGCTTCCCGCAAGGGGTCCTCGAAGTACGGTTGTGACAGAACGTTTCGGCGGTGGATCAACCACAGGACGCTCCAGGCGAGCATGGTGAGCGCCAATGCGATCCGACCGCGCCGCCCTGCGAAGTCACCGCGAATGCCGCGGCGCGCCGCGTCCAGCATGGAGACCACCATGTACAGCGGCGACATCTCAGAGGTCGGCCACGCGAACGCGAACACCGGGAGCGTGGGGTAGCCCTCACGCGCGAGCGGGCTCGCACCGTTGGCGGCGTTCGCCAATTCGGCGAGGGCGCGCAGCAATGGCCTTGGTTTAACCATTGGGTGGCTTACCCTTGCGAGCCCCTTTCTGTGGCGCAGCAGCCTTGCGTTTCCGCGGCTTAGCTGCCTGGCCTTTTTGCGCGGTACCCGTTTGGGCTTTCTTGGGCGTGGCTGCCTGGCTCTTTTTGGCCGTACCCGTTTGGGCTTTCTTGGGCGCGGCTGCCTTGGGTTTCTTTGGTGTACCTACCCGGTCCCGCAGTTCCTTCCGGGAGATCTTGCCCGTGATGCTCCGGGGGAGTTCGTCCAGGACGGTGATGGCCCGCGGCACCTTGTAGTTCGCCAGGTTGTCGCGGACGTGTTGCTTCAGCGTTTTCGATGTGGCATTAGCGCCGGGAGCAAGCACGACGAACGCCTCAAGACGCTGGCCGTACTCCTCGTCGTCGACTCCGAGCACGCTGGCCTCGGCAACGTCGGGGTGGGTGGCCAGCGTTTTCTCTACCTCGATTGGGTAGATGTTCTCTCCGCCGGAGACGATCATCTCGTCGTCGCGGCCGACGACAAACAGCCTTCCCGCGTCGTCGAGATAGCCGAGGTCGCCTGACGACATGAAGCCTTCGTGGAAGTCCTTGGTTTTTCCGGAGGTGTAGCCGTCGAACTGGGTGGAGTTATGGACGTAGATGCTGCCGACCTCACCGGTAGGAACTTCATTCATCTCTGCGTCCAGGACCAGGATCTTGGTGCCGCCGGCGGGATTTCCTGCAGTGTCGGGTGCGGCACGAAGGTCACGCGGCGTGGCGGTGGCGATCATCCCGGCCTCGGTGGCGTTGTAGTTGTTGTAGATGACATCGCCGAATCGGTCCATGAAGTCGATGACGACGTCTGGGCGCATGCGCGAACCGGATGCCGTTGCGAAGCGCAGCGAGCGGCCGCTGTACTTGTCGAGGACCTCCTCGGGGAGGTCCATGATGCGGTCGAACATCACCGGTACGACGACCAGCCCATGGGCGCGGTGCCGATCGATGAGGTCGAGGGTGGCTTCGGGATCGAACTTGCGACGCGTGATGATCGTGCATGCCATGGATGCCGCGAAGGCGAGTTGCGAGAACCCCCAGGCGTGGAACATCGGCGCGACGATGACAACAGATTGCTCTGTGCGCCAGGGAGTCCGGTCGAGAATTGCTTTGAGCACGCTTGGGTCACCGCCGGAATGTTTGGCGCCCTTCGGTGTTCCAGTGGTGCCGGATGTCAGTAGGATCACGTTGCTTTTCGCGTCGGAGCGCTCCGGCTCCTGCCCCTCGTGTTCGGTGATCATCTGCTCGACGGTCGGGGATGTCTCCGGGTCCTCGGTCCACGCGACGATGCGGGTGGTGGCGGGACTGTGGGCCAGCGCGCGGTCGACCGTTTCGCTGAATTCCTCGTCGTAGATCACCGCCACCGACTTTCCCTCACCCTCCCGGTGCACGACTTCGGCGAGGGCGGGACCGGCAAAGGAGGTGTTCAGTAGCAGCACGTCTGCGCCGATTCGGTTGGCGGCGATCAATGCGTCGACGAATCCGCGATGATTGCGGGCCATCAGGGCGATGACATCCGGCTGCCCGCCGGGCAGCGCCTGCAGTGCGGCGGCCAACGCATCGGCTCGCCGGTCGATCTGTCGCCAGGTCAGAATCCCCAGCTCGTCGACGAGGCCGGCCCGGTCCGGGCAGCGCTGTGCGGAGGCGGCGAATCCGGAGGTGATCGCCATGTTCTCCCGCTGCATCACTGTGGCGATGCGCACGTACTTGTCGGGGCGCATCGGCGCCAGGACACCAGCGCGCACCATCGAAGACAGTAGGCCCAGGGTTTGGGTGAGGGGGTCGGTGATTGCCATTGATTCAGCCCGTCTCAGCCCAGCACCGGAAGGCGACGTTCTTTGGCCAACTCGTCGAGGGCCCTCTGCATCACCCGGCGGACGTGTGAGTCGACCTCGTCGATGTCAGGGTCCTCGCCGAACTCCTCGATGATGTCGATAGGCGGCAGCGCCTTCATGGTGATCTTGGCCGGCAGCGGCACATTTACCGGAAGGACTACCGAAAGACCGAACGGGAACCCGAACGACACCGGGAGGATCTTTGCGCGGAATAGCCGGGCGATGGGGCCCAGCGCTTTGGCCACATCGGTTCCGCGGGTGAGGAACAGTTGGCTCTCCTGGCCGCCGATCCCGACAGTCGGCACGATGGGAACGCCCGAGTTGAGGGCAGCCCGCACATAGCCGGTACGGCCGTCGAAGTCGATCGTGTTTGCGCTCAGCGACGGCCGGTAGACGTCGTAGTCTCCGCCGGGGAACACGACGACGACGCCGCCCGAGCGCAGTGCCTCGTCGGCATTCTTGTGGTTGGCGGGAATGAATCCGGCCTTCTTGAAGAACGTTCCCGTGGGACCGATCATCAACATGTCGTGGCTCAAGGTGTACACCGGCCGGTCGAAGCCGAACTTCTCGTAGAAGCCGCTTGCGAACACGGGAACGTCCATCGCGAACAAGCCGCCGGAGTGGTTGGCCACCACTAAGGCGCCCCCTTCGGGGAATGTATCCAGACCGCGCACTTCGGCGCGGTGATACCCCTTGAGGAACGGTTTGAGAAGGGCCATCACGCGCTCGGTGAGCACCGGATCCCACTTGGTGACCTCGGATGGGTCGATGTCTGGCGAGCTCACGGTGACCCCTTCGGCGTCGAAGTGCGACGTGTTCTATTTGCGGTGATCTTACCCAGCAAGGACTGCCGGTACGTGGGCTATCGCAAGCATCGCT
>JAHZKD010000200.1 GCA_022600605.1 Actinomycetes bacterium | reverse complement strand
TCATCTCATTCGCTGCCACGTTGGTATGACGACGCCAAGTTGGGGATCTTCATCCATTGGGGGCTGTATTCGGTGCCGGGGTGGGCCCCCCAGGTAGCCGACATCCAGCAGCAGCTCAGAGCGGACGGTCCCGCAGGATTGTTTCGCAACAACCCGTATGCGGAGTGGTATCTCAACACCAGCCAGCTGCGCGGAAGCCCAACATGGCGCCACCAGCGCGAGACGTACGGACCCGATGCGACCTACGACGACTTTGTCCCAGCTTTCGATGCCGGAACGGCCGGAGCGGACATGGTTGCGATTGCGGCCGTATGCCGTGATGCCGGGGCGGGCTACGTTGTGCTCACCACCAAGCACCACGACGGGTTCTGCCTGTGGCCCACCGAACTTGAGCATCCACGAAAAGGCCGTTATCACACGACGCGTGACATCGTGGGTGACCTACGGCGTGCGGTCCTCGATGCCGGCATGCGTATGGGGCTCTACTACTCCGGCGGGTATGACTGGCCCTACAACGGTGCCCTGCTTCAGAATCCAGCCGATGCCATCCTCGCGGCCCCCCACACATCCGACTATGTGCAATACGCCACCACCCACGTGCGCGACCTCATTCACCGCTACCAGCCATCAGTGCTGTGGAATGACATCTGCTGGCCTGCCGGAGGGGATCTGCCGGGCCTGTTTGCCGAGTACTACAACGCGGTTCCCGACGGCGTCATCAACGACCGCTGGACACAGCCCCCCGGCCATCGCGGCATGCTGAGCGATGCGGTGGCCCGCCTCGGTGGTCTTCTGATTCAGCGTTTCTGGCCCGTCATCCCGGACCGCTACCGGTCACTGACCTTTCCCACCAGTCCGCACTTCGATATCCGCACACCGGAGTACACGACGTTCAACTCCATTCAGGACAGCAAATGGGAATCCACCCGAGGCGTCGGGCACTCCTTCGGCGCGAACCGCAACGAACGCCCACAAGACATCGTGACCGCCACCGAACTGGTGCGCTCCTTCGTCGATATCGTCTCCAAGAACGGCAATCTGCTCATCGGCATCGGACCCGACCAATACGGGAACTTCCCCGATCAGCAACTGGTGCCCCTGCGCGGGCTGGGTGCCTGGCTGACGATCAACGGCCAGGCCATCTACGGCACCCGCCCTTGGCACATCGCCGAAACCGTCACCACCGAGGGCACCGCCGTCCGGTTCACCCAACACGACGGCGCCCTCAACGCCATCCTGCTCGATGCGCCCATGCGCGAATTCGGCATCCGCGGCATCGACGCCAGCGCGATCACCACCGTGCGCCTACTCGGCCTCAACGAGCCCATCCACTGGCACGTCACCGACGGCAGGCTGCGCCTCAGCTTGCCCGACCGGATCCCCGTCTCACCCGCCCACGTCCTGACCCTCGGCCATGGGGCGCAACCACGATGCTGAGCGGTCTAGACGGCGAACAGCGTGGGCAGCGCCAGCGCCGAATCCACTGCCAGCGCGCAGAAGACCACGGCCAGGTAGTTATTGGACTGCAGGAAAAGCCTCAGCGGTTTGACCGACTCACCCCGCCGGACACCGGAGTGCAACTGGTGAGCCATCACCAGGAACCAGGCGCCGGCCAATAGCGCCACCGCCGCATACAGCCAGCCGGTCGTCAGGGCGAGCGCCAACGTGGCCGCGACGGTCAACCAGGTGTAGATGAGGATCTGTTTGGTGACCTGCTGCTCGGTGGCCACCGCGGGCAGCATCGGAACGCCGGCCGCTTTGTAGTCTTCTTTGTAGCGCATGGCCAGCGCCCAGGTGTGCGGCGGTGTCCAGAAGAAGATGATGAGGAACATCACCAGCGCGGGCCACTGAATCGTTCCCGTCACCGCGGACCAGCCGATCATCACCGGCATGCATCCGGCCGCACCACCCCACACCACGTTCTGCGACGTGCGTCGCTTGAGCAACAGCGTGTAGACCAGCACGTAGAACGCGATGGTGGCGCCCGCAAGGTGCGCCGAGAGCAGGTTGGTGGTCCACCACAACCAGAAGAATGAGCCCACCGACAACGCCAGGCCGAATACCAGCGCGTGGCTGCGGGGCACCGTCGCGCGAGCCAGCGGTCTACGCTGCGTGCGCTTCATCATCTTGTCGATGTCGGCGTCGGCGACACAGTTCAGCGTGTTGGCGCCAGCAGCGGCCAGCATTCCGCCGAACAATGTGTTGAGGATCAGCAACGGGTCGACGGTGCCGCGATCGGCGAGCAGCATCGCTGGGATGGTCGTGACGAGAAGCAGCTCGACGACGCGTGGCTTCGTCAAGGAGAGGTAGCCAAGAAGGGTGCTGCGAATTCCGTGCGAGGGTTCGGCTGCCGTACCGGCGGACTCACTCACGAGGTGGCCATCGCGAGTTCTCACGCAACCAACTCCTCAACCACACCATCGACGCCCCGGGGCTTCTACTTAACAGGATGGTAGACCGCGGTGGTCCATTCTTGTAATTGCAGGGTCGACTTGCTTAGCGCTCTGCCAACCGCTGGCCATCCCCCGTTAGGGTGGTCTGTGCGGAATGCCGCGGGAAGTGTCAAGCCCCGCCTAGTCAAGGGAGTGCGCCTGCGTGACCACACTCGAAGAGATCACCTCATTGACCCGACCAAACCATCCCGACGATTGGACTGAGCTGGACTCGGCGGCCGTCGACACCGCCCGCGTGCTGGCCGCCGACGCGGTGCAGAAGGTCGGCAACGGGCACCCCGGCACCGCAATGAGCCTGGCTCCGCTGGCCTACACGCTGTTTCAGCGGCAGATGCGTCACAACCCCTCCGATGTGCACTGGCTGGGCCGGGACCGCTTCGTGCTGTCGTGCGGACATTCCAGCCTGACGCTGTACATCCAGCTCTATCTTGGCGGGTTCGGCCTGGAGTTGTCCGACATCGAAGCGCTGCGGACCTGGGGCTCCAAGACTCCCGGGCATCCGGAGTTCGGCCACACCACGGGCGTGGAAATCACCACCGGCCCGCTGGGCCAGGGCTTGTCTTCGGCAGTGGGCATGGCAATGGCGGCCCGCTACGAGCGGGGGCTCTTCGATCCAGACGCCGCGCCCGGCACCAGCCCGTTCGATCACTACATCTACGTGATCGCCTCCGACGGGGATATCGAGGAAGGCGTCACCAGCGAGGCCTCGTCCCTGGCGGGTACCCAGCAACTGGGTAACTTGATCGTCTTCTACGACAAGAACCAGATCTCCATCGAGCACGACACCAACATCGCGCTGTCCGAAGATGTCGCCGCGCGCTACCGCGCGTACGGCTGGCATGTCCAGGAGGTCGAGGGCGGCGAAAATATCGTGGGGATCGAAGAAGCCATCGAGGCCGCCCGCGCGGTCACCGACAAGCCGTCGTTCATCGCGCTGCGCACCATCATCGGTTATCCCGCCCCGACGAAGATGAACACCGGCGGCGTGCACGGCTCGGCGCTGGGCGCCGAGGAGGTGGCGGCCACCAAGAAGGTTCTAGGTTTTGACCCCGAACAGAACTTCGAGGTCCGCGACGAGGTCATCGCCCACACCCGCGAGCTGGTCGACCGCGGCAGGGAAACCTACCGGGCGTGGCTGCAGGGTTTTGATGCCTGGACCGAGCGCGAACCCGAGCGCAAGAAACTGCTGGACCGACTGTTGGCACAGCAGCTGCCCGAGGGCTGGGACGCCGACGTGACCCACTGGGAGCCAGGCTCCAAGCCGACGGCGACGCGGGCGGCGTTCGGTCAGGTGCTCAACGACGTGGCGCCCAAGCTGCCCGAGCTGTGGGGCGGCTCGGCTGACCTCGCGGGCAGCAACAACACCACCATCAAGGGTGTGAAGTCGTTCGGGCCGCCATCAATTTCCACTGATGACTTCACCGCCGACTGGTACGGACGCGTGCTGCATTTCGGCATCCGCGAGCACGCGATGGGCGCGATCCTGTCCGGCATCGTGCTACACGGACCGACCCGCGCTTTCGGCGGCACGTTCCTGCAGTTCTCCGACTACATGCGCCCCGCGGTGCGACTGGCGTCGCTGATGGACATCGACACCGTCTACATCTGGACCCACGACTCGATCGGCCTGGGCGAGGACGGGCCCACCCACCAGCCGATCGAGCATCTCGCCGCGCTGCGGGCGATCCCGAACCTGTCGGTGGTGCGCCCAGGTGACCCCAACGAGACCGCCCATGCCTGGCGCAGCATCATCGCCCGCAGTAATGGCAGCGGGCCGGTGGGATTCATTCTGACCCGCCAGGGAATTCCAGTGCTTGAGGGCACGGACGCCCAGGGGGTCGCCAAGGGCGGTTATGTACTCGGAGGAGGTAGACCGGCCGACGACGCCGACGTCATCCTGATCGCCACCGGCTCGGAACTGCAGCTGGCGGTCGAAGCGAGGAAAATGTTGGCGGACAAGGGCATCAACGCCTACGTGGTGTCGATGCCGTGTGTCGAGTGGTTCGATTCCCAGCCCGAGGAGTACCGCGAATCGGTGTTGCCGCCCAGTGTTTCCGCGCGCGTCATCATCGAGGCCGGCATCGCGCAGTGCTGGCACAAGCTCGCCGGCGACGCTGGCGAGATCATCTCGATCGAGCACTACGGCGCATCTGCCGATGCCAAGACGTTGTTCCGCGAGTTTGGCTTCACCCCCGAGGCAGTGGTGGCCGCCGCGCAACGATCGATAGCTAACTAGAGGCTATGGAAAGCAACGGGAAGCAACGGGAAGCTGAGGAAAATTGAAATGACCCAGAACGCGAACCTGGCCGCACTGTCCCGTGCGGGCGTGTCGGTGTGGCTCGACGACCTGTCCCGGGAGCGGCTGCAGACCGGAAACCTACAGCAACTCATCGACACCAAGTCCGTGGTCGGCGTGACCACCAACCCCTCGATCTTCCAGGCAGCCCTGTCCAAGGGCACAGCCTACGACGAGCAGGTCAAAGAACTCGCCGCACGCGGTGCCGACGTCGACGCGACGATCCGCACCGTCACCACCGACGACGTGCGTAACGCCTGCGACGTACTGGCCAAGCAGTACGAAGCCTCCGGCGGAGTGGACGGCCGGGTGTCCATCGAGGTCGATCCCCGCCTCGCCCATGAAACCGACAAGACGATTCTGCAGGCCATCGAGCTATGGAAGATTGTCGATCGGCCCAACTTATTGATCAAAATCCCCGCCACGCTGGCGGGCCTGCCGGCGATCACCGCGGTGATCGCCGAGGGTATCTCGGTAAATGTGACGCTGATCTTCTCTGTGGAACGGCATTGCGCGGTGATGGAGGCCTACCTCGCTGGGCTGGAAGCCGCTGCGGCGGCCGGTCACGATCTGTCCCGAATCCACTCGGTCGCATCGTTCTTCGTCTCCCGGGTGGACACCGAGATCGACAACCGGCTGGAGAACATCGGCAGCCAGGAGGCACTGTCACTGCGCGGCAAGGCCGGAGTCGCCAACGCGCGGCTCGCCTACGCCGCATACGAAGAGGTCTTCCTCGGGGCCGACCGATTCAGTGCGCTGAAGTCCGCGGGGGCCCGCGTCCAGCGCCCACTGTGGGCGTCGACCGGGGTCAAGAACCCGGACTACTCCGACACCCTCTACGTCACTGAACTCGTCGCCCCCGACACCGTCAACACCATGCCGGAGAAAACCATGGACGCCGTCGCCGACCACGGCGTCATCACCGGAGACACCATCCGCGGCCGCGGCACCGAGTCCCAGGAGGTTTTCGACCAGCTCTCCGCGATCGGCATCGACCTGGCCGACGTATTCAAGGTGCTCGAAGACGAAGGCGTCCAGAAATTCGAAAAATCTTGGCAAGAGCTGCTGGATGCCACCCAGATCCAACTCGACAGCACCAAAGGATGATCGGCGAGTAATGACCGACTTATGGTGTAACCCGTTGCGGGACAAGCGCGACAAACGCATGCCCCGAATCGCCGGGCCGTGCAGCGTGGTGATCTTCGGCGTGACGGGCGACCTCGCCCGCAAGAAGCTGATGCCGGCGATCTACGATCTGGCCAACCGGGGACTGCTACCACCGACGTTCGCGCTCGTCGGTTTCGCGCGCCGAGACTGGGCAGACGAGGACTTCGGTCAGGTCGTCTACGAGGCGGTGAAGCAGCACGCCCGGACTCCGTTCCGCCAGGAAGTGTGGGACAGACTTTCCGAGGGAATCCGGTTCATCCAGGGAACATTCGACGATGACGAGGCCTTCGGCCGGTTGGCGGAGACGCTGGAGAAGCTGGACGCCGAACGCGGCACCGGCGGCAATCATGCGTTCTATCTGTCGATCCCACCGAAGGCCTTCCCCGTGGTCTGCGAGCAGCTGCATAAGTCGGGTTTGGCCAGCCAGAAGGAAGGTCGCTGGAGCCGAGTTGTCATCGAGAAGCCCTTCGGGCACGACCTGGACAGCGCGCGCGCTCTCAACAAGGTGGTCAACAGTGTGTTTCCCGAGGATTCGGTGTTCCGCATCGATCATTACCTCGGCAAGGAAACCGTGCAGAACATTCTGGCCCTACGGTTCGCCAACGAACTCTACGAACCCATCTGGAACGCACACTACGTAGACCACGTGCAGATCACGATGGCCGAGGACATCGGGTTAGGCGGCAGGGCAGGCTATTACGACGGAATCGGTGCCGCACGCGATGTCATCCAGAACCATCTGATCCAACTGTTGGCCCTGACCGCGATGGAAGAACCCGTCGCGTTCAATCCCCACGAATTGCAGACCGAAAAGATCAAGGTGCTTTCGGCGACTCGCCCGATGCAGCCGTTAAACCTGACTACCGCGCGCGGCCAGTACGCCGCAGGCTGGCAGGGCAGCGAGAAGGTACCCGGCCTGCTCGAGGAAGGGGGCTTCTCCCCAGACTCACGCACAGAGACGTACGCCGCGATTGCTCTGGAAATCGACACCCGCCGCTGGGCAGGTGTGCCGTTCTTACTGCGCACCGGAAAGCGCCTGGCCCGCCGGGTCACCGAAGTCGCGCTGGTATTCAAACGGGCACCCCACCTGCCGTTCGACAGCACAACGACTGAGGAACTCGGCAAGAACGCCCTGGTGCTGCGGATTCAGCCCGACGAAGGGATCACCACCCGGTTCGGCTCCAAGGTGCCCGGCAGCGCAATGGAGGTCCGCGATGTCAACATGGACTTCTCTTACGGCTCTGCTTTCGCCGAGGAATCCCCCGAGGCCTACGAGCGCTTGATCCTCGACGTGCTGCTCGGCGAACCCTCGTTGTTCCCAGTCAACGCCGAGGTCGAATTGTCCTGGGAGATATTGGATCCGATCTTGGAATATTGGGGCCGAACCGACGAAGCAACGGCGGGCCCCGAGCAGTACGAGGCGGGCACGTGGGGCCCGCGGGCTGCCGAAGAGATGGTGCACCGGTTGCATCGGGAATGGAGACGGCCCTAATGATCGTCGAGCTTTCAGATACGACCACCGGCGAGATCAACAAGAAGATCGACGGTATTCGCGAAGAAAGCGGGGCGCCGGCCCTCGGGCGAGTGCTCACGCTGGTAATCGCACCGGACAGCGAGCAGACACTCGAAGGGGCGATTGAGGCCGCGAACTTCGCCAGCCGCGAGCACCCCTGCCGAGTTATCGTCATGCTTACCGGCGACCGCGGGGCATCGAAGTCCCGGCTGGACGCAGAACTGCGAGTCGGCGCCGACGCCGGCGCTGGCGAGGTCGTGGTACTGCGGCTGCAAGGCGAACTCGCCGACCATGCCAATAGCGTCGCGTTGCCGTTCCTGCTGCCCGACACTCCGGTGGTGGCGTGGTGGCCCACCACCTCCCCGGCAGTACCCGCCCAAGATCCGTTGGGGAAACTCGCGGTCCGGCGGATCACCGACGCCACCCGCGCGCCCGACCCGCTGGCCGCACTCAAGGACCGACTGCCAGGCTACGCCGCCGGTGACACCGACGTGGCATGGAGCCGGATCACTTACTGGCGTGCCCTGCTGGCCTCAGCGATCGACGAGCCGCCCCATGAGCCGATCGAATCAGCGGTGGTTTCCGGCCTGCAGGCCGAGCCGGCTCTCGACATTCTGGCGGGCTGGCTCGCGAGCAGAATCCAGGGCACCGTGACACGGACGGTGGGCACCCTGAAGGTCGAGCTGCACCGGGCCAGCGAGACCGTCACGCTGAGCCGCCCGCAGGAGGGGCTGACAGCGACGTTGAGTCGCACGTCGCGTCCGGTAGCACTGGTGCCGCTGGCGCGCCGCGATGTTCGGGAATGTCTTGCCGAGGAATTGCGCCGCCTCGATCCCGATGAGATTTACCACGAGGCGCTGGAAGGCCTCGACAAGGTGGTCTACCGGTGACTCCGATCGTCGAAACCTATTCCGACGCGGATGCGTTAGTTGCCGCGGCCGGCGACCGCCTGGTGGGCGCCATTGCTGACGCGATCGCCGAGCGCGGTCAAGCGACGATCGTGCTCACCGGCGGCGGCACCGGGATCGGGCTGCTCAGGCGCGTCGGCGAACGTCGCGACGAGGTCGACTGGGAGAAAGTCCACGTGTACTGGGGGGACGACCGGTTCGTGCCTGCCGACGACGATGAACGCAACGAGAAGCAGGCGCGCGAGGCATTGCTGGACCACGTCGACGTCCCACGAGAAAATGTGCACGCGATGCCGGCAAACGATGGCGAATTTGGTGACGACCTCGAGGCAGCCGCTCAGGACTACGGCCAGCTGCTGGCAGCCACTTTGGACGCACCGGAGCCGGAGTTCGACGTTCACCTACTGGGTATGGGCGGCGAAGGCCACATCAACTCGTTGTTCCCCGACACTGCGGCGGTGCGCGAGACCGAACGCCTCGTGGTCGGGGTCACGGACTCCCCCAAGCCGCCGCCACGCCGAATCACGCTGACGCTCAACGCAGTACGACGATCACGGGAGGTGTGGCTGGTGGTCGCCGGGGCCGCCAAGGCCGAGGCAGTGGCCGCAGCGGTCGGCGGCGCGGACCCGGTCGACATCCCGGCGGCAGGCGCGGTCGGCCGGGAGGCCACGGTCTGGCTGCTCGACGAGGCAGCGGCGGGCAAGCTGGCGCCCAGCTTATTGTCGTCAAATTAGAGATCCAGGTTTATTGTCGCCAGCCTTAAAATCCAGCGAATTTCTTGGATTTGCGCACTACCACAGGTGTGCCGAAATTGTGGACAACGACAGAAGCGATTGCTTAATGTGTGGTGAACATCACTTGCCCATTCCCGTGGATACGGTTGACCTAATTGGAGGTCTTCTATGGATCTCAACGCGACGGGAACCGTGCCACCAAAGGGCACCCGCCTCAACGGGCAGGCAGTGTGGTCAGCGGTGCTCGCCCGGTACGAACTTGAGCCGCATGAGCAGGCGTTGTTACGAGAGATCGTGCGCAGCGTCGATGACCTCGACCGGTTGGCCGGCGCTTCTTCCAGGAACCCGGTAGTCAACCGCGAGGGGGGCATCAATCCGGCGCTCAACGAGGCACGGCAACTGCGAAGCGTTCTGGCCACCCTCGTCGGGGCACTACGGCTGCCGGTCGGACCGGATGACGTTCAGACCTCGATCCGCCCTCCCCAGCCGCCCAGCGTTGTCCGCAGTATTCATCCGCGGGCGCTGCCACAGGGGCGCCACCACAACGCGACCGATCCAACGATCCAGTCACGCCAAATATCGGTCGCCGAACTCCGCGCCAGGCTGGGCGACGGGATCCGGCTGGTGGTTTCTTAATCGACCGTGACCATCGGTCCCGCTAGCCCACGACCAGCACATGCAAGAGGCGAGGGCCGTGTACGCCTTCAACCCGGTCGAGCTCGATATCGCTGGTGGCGCTGGGACCGCTGATCCACGTCAGCGGCCGGGTGTGCAGCCCTAATTCGATCAGCCGTGCCACGGCGTTGGGGACATCGTCGACAATCTGGCCGGCTTGGACCACGCACACGTGCACGTCGGGAACCAAACTCAGCGCGCGCCGGCCTTGGCCGACGCCATGGTCGAGGATGATGGTGCCGGTATTGGCGATGGCGACCGTGGCGGTCGTGACGACGGCATCGATGCGGTCAAGGTCGTAGGTGCTCAGCGCGTCGTCGACGATCCACCGGGCGCTGTCGGGCCAGGCGGTGCGCACCATCGCGTCTGCCACTACTCGTTCGGCCCCGGCCTCCCGCAGCGCGGCGGCGATCGCCGCTGCGCTGTCATCGCGATCAACTCGCGCAACGCGAGCACGGTAGTCGGCTACCCGTTCGACGAACCGTTCCACCGCATCGAGATCCCCGGTGCCGACGGCCCTGCCATAGGTCCACGCAACCTCAGGAACCGCGGGACGGTCGGCCAGCGCCCCCCGGATACGCGCCAGTATCTCTGCGCGCGCCCGGCTCATGATCCACCGTCCTGCAAGCCTGCGTCGGTGCGCCGCCACCATTCCCGAAACGACTCTGCAGGTGGTACTGGCGCATCCCGCGCGCGAGACCAGGCCCTGGCCGGCCAGGGCAGCCAACCCAACACCTGCCTGCCGCCCATTCGCTGGCTGCGCAGCACTTTCCCAACCCTGGTCGCCACTTTCTCAACAACTCCCAGCCGACGGTGGTCAGCGAAGGTCCAGCTGGCGGCCTTCATCGCGACTCGCTCAGCCGAGGGCACCCCGCCGCGGTTCTGATCGACCACGCGACTGCGTAGATGCACAAGCATCGAAGGAATGTCGATACGCACAGGGCACACGTCGAAGCAGGCCCCGCACAGGCTCGATGCAAACGGCAGGGACCTGTCGATGCCGCTGGCGATGCCGCGCAGCTGGGGGGTAAGCACCGCGCCGATCGGGCCCGGATAGATCGAACCGTAGGAATGACCGCCCGCGCGCTCATACACCGGACAGACGTTCAGACACGCCGAACACCGGATGCACCGCAATGCATCGCGGCCCTTGGTGTCGGCAAGTACCCGGGTGCGGCCGTTGTCGAGCAGCACAATGTGAACATTGCGCGGACCATCTCCACCGGAGTCGGGCCCGGTCCATATCGACGTGTACGGATTTTCCCGTTCGCCGGTGCTGCTGCGCGGCAGGACCTGCAGGAACACCTCAAGATCACGCCATGACGGCAGCACCTTCTCGATGCCGACCACGGAGATCAACGTTTCAGGCAAGGTGAGGCACATCCGGCCGTTGCCCTCCGATTCCACCACCACCAGGCTGCCGGAGTCCGCGATCGCGAAGTTCGCGCCCGACACGGCCACCTTGGCCCGCAGGAATTTCTCCCGCAGATGCAACCTCGCTGCCTCAGCCAGCCGTTGGGGGTCGTCGGTCAGGTCCGGGGGTGCGGGCCTGCCGACCTTGCCCATTTCCCGCAGGAAGATCTCGCGCACCTCAGCCCGGTTCCGGTGGATCGCCGGCACCAGGATGTGGCTGGGCCAGTCGTGGCCGAGTTGAACGATCAACTCTGCCAAGTCGGTCTCCCAAGCCTGGATTCCGGCCGCGCACAGCGCCTCGTTGAGCTCGATCTCCTGGGTGACCATCGACTTGACCTTGACCACCTCGGAGGCGCCGTGCTCCCGTACCAGATCTACGACGATGCGGTTGGCTTCCTCGGCGTCGCGGGCCCAGTGCACTGTTGCTCCGGCCGCCGACGCATTGGCCTCGAACGCTTCCAGATGTTCATCGAGACGGTTGAGCGCCGCGTTCTTAATGGCCTCGGCGGCAAGCCGCAGGTCCTCCCAGTTTCGGAGTTCGCCGACGGCAGACGCGCGCCTCTCACGGATGGTGCCGGTGGCGTGCGCAAGGTTTGCCCGCAGCACGGAATCCCCCAAAGCCGCCTTGGCGGCGGTCTGGAACGTCGGTAGGCCCAGGAAGGCGCGAGTCACTCCCACGTGATGACTGCCGGTCACCGGGCACCGTCGTCAGTGCACGCGAGAATTTCGGCCAGGTGCATGACACGCATGGCGCTGCGCTGCCGAGACAGCAGCCCGCCAATATGTGAGAGACACGAATTATCGCTGGCGACAAGTACTTCCGCTCCGGTATTACACGCTGCTTGGGCCTTGTCAGACCCCATTGCCACCGAAGTATCTGCGTTCTTCATCGCGAAGACTCCACCGAACCCGCAGCATTGCTCTGCGTCCGGCAACTCGACGAGCTCGATGTCGCGCACCGCGGCCAGAAGTTGCAGTGGGCGGTCACCGACCCGCAACATCCGCAGGGAATGACACGTTGGGTGATATGTGACGCGATGCGGAAAGGACGCACCGACGTCGGTGACACCGAGGACGTCGACGAGAAACTCGGAGAGTTCATAGACCGTGGGCGCGAACTCCTCGATGTCGGCCTGCAACTGCACATCTGCTGCACGCGCCGCGAGGTCAGCATGCTGGTGGCGCACCGAGCTGACGCAGGAACCAGACGGGGAGACAACGGCGTCGTACCCGGCAAAGGTAGCTGCGAAATTGCGAACCGCCGGCATAGCGGCGTCGGGATAGCCGGCATTGGTGAACATCTGCCCGCAGCAGGTCTGCTCGACCGGAAAATCCACCTCGCATCCGAGCCGACGTAGCAGCCGCACAACCGCTTTCGGAGTTTCGGGCCACATCAGGTCGTTGAAGCACGTAGCGAACAACGCCACCTTCATACCCACGTGGGCATCCTGCCCAACCTTGCGCTCGACCACCCCATCAAGGCGAACATATCCGACTGACCCTCGGCACACGTCATACTGGCCGACATGGCAGACAAAGGCGGTAGAACACCAGTCCGTACCGGCGGTGAGCGGATCCGGAAACTTGCACAGGCAGCCCTGAACGCCGACGTCACTGTCGATCAGGTCGACACCATTCTCGAGAGCCTGAGCGAAACCCTCAACGACCTCAACAACTCGACGGGCAACCTCGACGCGACCCTCGTACGGTTCAACGACACCATCAGCCGCATCAACGAGCTGGCGCCGGCCCTGCACGCAGTGGTCGACCGGATGGAGGGGATCGTCGCCCGCGTTGAACGCATCGTGGGCATCGGTGAGTCGGTGATCTCCCCGCTGACCGCCACCGACCACGCCATTCGAGGCGCCGTCAACAAGCTGCGCCAAAGTACCGGGCTGTAACTGCGCATACCCAGTGGGCCGAAGCCGCCGCAGGCAATGCGCGGGCGTGCGCTATCCGCTGTTGCGCAGTGCGGTCGCCAATCCACTCATGGTCAGCAGGATTGCACGCTGCACGAGTTCGTCGTCATCGCCGGAACGGTAGCGGCGCAACAACTCCACCTGCAAATGGTTCAGCGGCTCCAGATACGGAAACCGGTTGAACACCGACCTGGCCAAGGACGGGTTGTCGGCCAGTAAATCGTCGTGACCAGTGATGAGTTTGTGCATGCGGATCGTGCGTTCGTGCTCGTCTGCAATCTTGTCGAACACCCGCCGGCGCAGCTCCTCGTCCTCGACCAGTTCGGCATAGCGCGCAGCCAAACCCAGGTCGGACTTGGCCAGCACCTGCGCCATATTCGACAACACCGTCGCGAAGAAGGGCCAGCGCCGGTACAGGTCCTGCAGCACGCCCAGCCGGGCCTCCTTCGTTTCGGGGCCCTCGGCGATCCATTGCTCGAATGCACTGCCCGTGCCGTACCAGCCCGGCAACATCACCCGCGACTGGCTCCACGCCAACACCCAGGGGATCGCTCGCAGATCAGAGATCGAGGTGGTCGGCTTGCGCGACGCCGGGCGGCTACCGATGTTCAGCGCCCCGATCTCGCTGACCGGCGTCGAGGCTTTGAAGTATTCGACGAACCCCGGCGTCTCGTGGACGAGTTCGGCGTACGCCCGCTGCGCGCGCACAGCCAGCTCGTCAAGTACCTCGTAGGCCGATTCGGACAACCCCCCCAAACCTTCCGTGTCCAGTAGCGTCGCTTCCAGCGTGGCGGCCAGCAGCGTCTCAAGGTTGCGATGGGCGATCCTGGGCTCGGCGTACTTCGCGGCGATCACCTCACCCTGCTCGGTGATCCGCAGTGATCCCTGCACCGCGCCGGGAGGTTGCGCGAGAATAGCGTCGTAGCTCGGACCGCCGCCACGGCCTACCGTGCCCCCGCGGCCGTGGAACAGCCTCAGCCGGATTCCGGTTTTGCGGGCCGACTCGACCAGGTCCAGCTCGGCTCGGTACAACGCCCAGTTCGCAGCCAGGTACCCGCCGTCCTTGTTGGAGTCCGAGTAGCCGAGCATGACCTCCTGGCTGTCACCGCGCGCGGCGACGAGCGCACGGTACAACGGAAGGTCGAGCGCCTGCTCAAGAATCGCGGCTCCACGCTGAAGGTCGTCGATGGTCTCGAACAACGGAACGACCCCCACGGGTGCACGTGGATTTTCCGCCGACGCATCCAGCAGTCCGGCCTCTTTGAGCAGCAGTGCAGCTTCGAGCATGTCCGAGACTGACTTGCACATCGAGATGATGTAGTTCGGCACGGCTTCGGGCCCGAAGAGATCCACGGCCCGCGCCGCCGCGGCGACGATGTCGAGCTCCTTGCGGGCCAACTCGGAGAGGTCGGCCCCTGGACCGGTAAGTGGCCGGCGGGTAGCCAGCTCGCCGGCCAGCAGCGCAATGCGTTCCGGTTCGCTCAGCGAGAGGTAATCAGCGTGCACCCCGGCCCACGCCAAGAGCTCGGCAACCACCTCTTCATGCACGTCAGAGTTTTGCCGCAGATCTAGGCCCGAAAGGTGAAAACCGAAGACCCGCACAGCTTCTCGTAGCCGTGCCAGCCTGTCGTCGGCCAGCGTCGCACTTCCGTTGGCGCGCAGTGAGGCATCGACGGCATCAAGGTCGGCGAGCAGTTCACCCGGGGTCGCGTAGGGCTGCATACCGAGGTCGAGTTCGTGTTCGGGCTGCCGGTCGAGGATCTGCTCCGCGGTGGCCGTCAGCCGGGCGTGGATCACCCGCAGCGCCTGGCGGTAGGGCTCGTCGGCGCGTGCGGGTTCATCACATGCTTGGGCCAGCCCCGCCAACTCCTCACTGATGTGCACCAGCCGCAGTGACATCGACAACTCCTGCTCGAGCGAGGTGAGCTCAACGAAGTAGTGGGTGAACGCGGTGTATGCGGCACTGCCGGTGGCCAGTCGGACGACGTCGGCGGTCACATTGGGATTGCCGTCGCGGTCGCCGCCGATCCACGATCCCGGCCGCAGGATCGGCTCCATCAACAGTCCTGGGCATTCTGGTGAACCCCCAGATTGCGAGGTGGACGCCTCCTCCCCTGCTTCCGGCCAGCGCGCCTGCAGGGCCGCCCGGACCTCGGCGTTCACGCGCGGGATCACCTCGAAGAACGCCGCCGGGTAGTATCGCAGGCCCGTCTCGATCTCGTCCTGGATTTTCAGCCGGGACAGCCGGATCAAAGCGGTCTGCCACAACGTCAGGATGTGACGGCGTAACTCCTGCTCGACGTCGCGGCCGTCCTCGGTCTTGTGGTGGCCATGCAGACGCAGACGCATCAACTCGGTGATCCGGTGCTGGGTGTCGAATACCGTGCGTCGCCGGGTCTCGGTGGGATGCGCGGTGATCACCGGAGAGACCAGCGCACCGACGAGGGCATCAGCGACGGTGTCCGAATCCAGCTCCGCGGTTTCGAGTTTCAGGTAGGTGGCGGCCAGACTGCTGTTCGGCGGTGGGCCACCAGCGGCCTCATGGATAGCCCTGCGGCGCTCTCGGTGAATGTCCTCGGCGACATTGGCCAGCAGCGCGAAATGGGTGAACGCCCGGATGACGGGGATTGCCCGGTGCACGTCGATGCCGTCGAACAATTCGGCCAAGTCGGCGCGGTCGATCTCTGACCGGCGCACCCGGAATGACTCGACGCGCGCGCGTTCGACGAGATCGAACACCGCATCGCCGTTCTGCTCACGCACCGTCTCGCCGAGGATCGCGCCCAGCAGGCGAATGTCCTCCCGCATCGGTTCGGTGGCCTCCCGGCCCACCTGAGTTCGCCGTACGGCTCCCACAGGTTCGAGGCCGGTATCGGGTACACCAGATGCTTGAGCCATCGTTTGATTATCGGGTGCGGCCAACCGAACCGCAGAACGGGGCATGTGTATCGGGCAGGATTGCACCGTGACCGCCCCCGCCACGCTCTACCCCGCCCGCAGCGTGATCACCATGGATCCGGGCCGTCCCTTCGCGACAGCTGTTCTGGTCGCCGGTGATCGCATCGCCGCGGTCGGCGACTTCGGCCAGCTGGCGTCACACTCAGATGTGCGGGTGGATAGCACCTTTGCCGAGGCGGTGGTCCTGCCTGGGCTGATCGACCAGCACCTGCATCCGGTGTTGGGCGCAAGCACGCTGATCACCGCGGTCATCGCCACCGAGGACTGGGACCTTCCAGGACGAATGTGCCCGGCCGCGACCACCGAGGACGAGTATCGACAACGTCTGCGCGATGCCGAGCGGGCGACGGCCGGGAGCGACGATTGGCTCTTCAGCTGGGGTTACCATCGGCTCTGGCACGGGCACCTCGACCGCCGCGTTCTCGACGAGGTCAGCAGCACCCGACCGATCGCCGTCTGGCAGCGCAGCTGCCACGAATGGTTCCTGAACTCCGCGGCCATCGAGTCGCTGGGCATCACTGCCGACGCGATGTCCGATCAAGGGCCCGCCAGTGCAATGGTCGACCTCGATGCCGGGCACTGGTGGGAATCCGGCATGAACCTGCTGATGCCCGCGCTAGCGCCGCACTTCCTGACCACCGACCGGATCGCCGCGGGCCTGCGCCAGATGGTCGCCTACCTGCGTCGCAACGGGGTCACCGCGTTCAACGAGCCCGGCATCATGTGGGACCTTGAGCCGTGGCAGCTCTACCAGGACATCCTCGGTGCCCCCGACACACCGATGACCTCGACGTTCCTCGTCGATGCGCGCAGTCAGGCCGACTCCGGGATGGATCCCGCGGATGCGGTTGCCGACGCCGAGAGTCAGGTCGCCCGCGCCGCTGTAGGCAAGGTCCGGCTGCTGCCCAAGCAGGTGAAGTTGTTCGCCGACGGCGCCATCATCAGCCAAATGATGCAGATGCGCGATCCCTACCTCGATGACGACGGCCACCCCGATCTGTGCCATCACGGCGAGTGGATGATGCAGCCGGACACCTTCCGGTCGTTTGCCCGGGTCTACTGGAATGCGGGCTGGCAGTTACACATCCATGTCAACGGTGACGCTGCGCTGGATCTGGTGCTCGACACCCTCGAAGGGTGCATGGCCGATCACCCGCGCACCGATCACCGAACTGTCATCGTGCATTTCGCCAATTCCACCGAGGACCAGATTGACCGCATTGCAGCACTGGGTGCGATCGTCTCGGCGAACCCGTACTACCCCGTTGGCTTCGCCGACAAATACGCAGCGCATGGCCTCGGTCAGGCGCGTGCCGACGCCATGGTGCGCTCTGCGTCGGTGCTCAGACGCGGTATCCCGCTCTCGTTTCATTCCGACCTGCCGATGGGTCCGGCCGCACCCCTGACCCTGGCCTGGTGCGGAGTCAACCGAATCACGCCCAGCGGCCGTGTTGCCGGCCCCGAGCAGCGCATCTCGGTGCACCAGGCTCTTACGGCGGTCACCATCGAAGCCGCCTACTCGTGGCGGATGGAAGACGAGCTTGGCAGCATCGCGGCGGGAAAGCTGGCCAACTTCACAGTGCTCAGCGAGGACCCCTATGCCGTCGAACCGGAGCGGCTGCACGAGATTGCGGTGCTGGGAACGGTTTACGAAGGGCGCTGGTTCCCGCAGTTGAGTTAGACGCCGTAGTTGATCAGACGCCGTACTTGATCGACAGCGCCATACCGACGATGCACACCACCCAGATGCCGGTGACGAATAACGTCAACCGGTCCAGGTTCTTCTCCACCACGGTGGAACCGGACAAGCTGGACTGCACGCCGCCGCCGAACAGGCTGGACAGGCCGCCGCCCTTAGCGCGGTGCAGCAGCACCAGGAGCACAACCAACAAGCTGGTCACGACCAGGGTGATCTGCAGGGCCAAATGCATGGCCGTCAGACTACAGGTTGTGGCCGCGGCCGGTCGCACTCAGGGGAGGGGCCCGCCTGCCGCGATTGCGGACAACGTGGCGAACTGTTCCGCGTCCAGCGACGCGCCGCCCACCAAGGCGCCGTCGACATCGGGCTGACCTGCGATCTCGCCGATGTTCTTGGCGTTGACCGATCCGCCGTAGAGCACCCGCACCCTGTCGGCGAGATCTGCGGATGCCAGCTCAGCTAATTCCGTGCGGATGGCGCTGCAGACCTCCTGAGCGTCGGCCGCACTGGCAACGCGACCGGTACCGATCGCCCAAACCGGTTCGTAGGCGATTACCGACCGGCCGATTTGTTCGGCAGACAGCCCCGCCAGTGAGCCGCGCAGTTGGTTGACGTTGTACTCGACATGGTTGCCTGCCTCGCGGACATCGAGGTGCTCTCCGATGCAAATGATCGGGATGAGCTCATGCTTGAACGCGGCGAGAGCTTTCGCAGCAACGAGGGCATCGTCCTCGCCATGGTAGGTGCGCCGCTCCGAGTGGCCCACGACGACGAACGTGCAACCGAGTTTCGCCAGGAACGCCCCGCTGATCTCGCCGGTGTAGGCACCCGAGTCGTGCTGAGACAGGTCCTGCGCTCCGTAGGTAAGCCGCAGTTTGTCTCCGTCTACAAGCGTCTGCACGCTGCGCAGATCGGTGAATGGCGGGATCACGGTCACGTCCACTTTGTCGAAGTACTTGTCCGGCAAGGAGAAAGCGATCTTCTGCGCCAGCGCAATCGCCTCGAAATGGTTGAGGTTCATCTTCCAGTTGCCAGCAATCAGCGGTTTACGCGACACGTCGATGAGCCTCTCGGTCGAAGAGCATGATTCAGTTCTCCTAGTTCTGGAGGTCAGGATTGCTCTAGTATTTGAATACCGGGCAACTCAGTGCCCTCAAGGTATTCCAGCGAGGCACCGCCCCCGGTGGAAATGTGTGAAAACCCGTCCTCCGGCAGGCCCAGCTGCCGGACGGCGGCTGCCGAGTCGCCGCCGCCGACCACGCTGAACGCGCCCTTGGCGGTTGCGGCGACGATGGCTTCGGCCACGCCTTTGGTGCCAGCGGCAAACGCGGGGAATTCGAACACCCCCATCGGGCCATTCCAAAAGATCGTCCTGGCGTTAGACAGCAGCGCAGTGAACCGCTTCACTGACTCCGGTCCGATGTCCAGCCCCATCATGGCGTCGGGGATCTGATCGGCCGCCACCGTTTCGGCCTGCGAATCGGCCGAGAACTCCTGCGCCACCACGATGTCCACCGGCAGATGCAGAACGTCGCCGTAGGTGTCGAGTAACTGGCGACAGGTCTCGATCATGCTCTCTTCGAGAAGCGAGCTGCCCACCGAATAGCCCTGTGCGGCAAGGAATGTAAAGCACATCCCGCCGCCGATCACCAGACTGTCGGCCTTGGTGGCCAGATTTTCGATCACCGCGAGCTTGTCTGACACCTTCGACCCGCCCAGAACCACGGCGTAGGGCCGCTCACCAGCGGCGGTCAGCTGCTCAAGCACCTTGATTTCGGTTGCCACCAGCGTGCCCGCGTAGTGCGGTAGCAATGCGGCCACGTCATACACCGAGGCCTGCTTTCGATGCACCACACCGAACCCGTCCGAGACGAAGGCACCGGCCGCACCATCTGGTGCCCGTACCAGCTCAGCGAGCTCCTTGGCCAAGGAGGCGCGCGCCGCGTCGTCCTTGCTGGTCTCCCTGTCGTCGAAGCGGATGTTCTCCAGTAGCAGGATGTCGCCGTCGGTCAGGCCTTCGGCGCGGGCCAGCGCGTCGGATCCGACAGGGGAACGATCGGGGCCACCGGCTAGTTGGACGTGGCGCCCCAGCCTGTCGCCGAGCGCTGCGGCAACCGGAGCAAGAGAGAACTTCGGCTCCGGCCCGCCTTTGGGCCTGCCCAGGTGCGCGGCGACGACGACCTTGGCCCCGGCGTCGCTCAGCGCGCGCAGTGTCGGCACTGATGCGTTGATCCGGCCCGGGTCGGTGATATTGCCACCGTCGTCCAGGGGCACGTTCAAGTCGGAGCGCACCAGCACGCCGCGGCCCGTTACCCCTTCGGACAGAAGGTCATCGAGTGATTTTATGGACGACGAAGCCATCGGATTTACAACGACTTGCCGACCAGGCCGACCAGGTCGACCAGGCGGTTGGAGTAGCCCCACTCGTTGTCGTACCAGGAGACGACCTTGGCCTGATCATCGATGACCTTCGTCAAGCCGGAGTCGAAGATCGAGCTGTGCGGGTCGGTGACGATGTCGCTGGACACGATCGGGGCGTCGTAGTACTTCAGGATGCCTTTGAGCTTGCCCTCCGCGGCGGCCTTGAGCGCGGCGTTGATCTCGTCGACGCCTGCGGGCTTGGCCAGCTCCACGGTGAGGTCGGTGATCGAGCCGGTGGGGATCGGCACCCGCAGCGCGTAGCCGTCCAGCTTGCCCTTCAACTCGGGCATCACCAGACCGATGGCCCTGGCGGCACCGGTGGAGGTCGGCACGATGTTCACTGCGGCGGCCCGGGCCCGGCGCAGGTCTTTGTGCGGGCCATCCTGCAGGTTCTGGTCCCCGGTGTAGGCGTGGATCGTGGTCATTAGACCCTTGACGATGCCGAACTCGTCGTGGATGACCTTGGCCATCGGCCCCAGGCAGTTCGTGGTGCACGAGGCATTGGAGATGATGTTCTGGCTGCCGTCGTACTTGTCATCGTTGACTCCGATGACAATGGTGATGTCCTCGTCGGTGGCGGGCGCGGAGATGATCACCTTCTTGGCGCCGGCCTCAAGGTGCCCCTTCGCGCGCGCGTCGTTGAAGATGCCGGTGGATTCAACGACGACATCGACGCCCAGATCACCCCACGGCAGGGCGGCCGGTCCCTCTTTGACCGCGAGTGCTGTGATCTTCTGGTTGCCGACGACGATGGTGTCCTCACCCTCAAGGCTGACCTCATGGGGCAGACGTCCCAGGATCGAGTCGAACTTGAGGAGGTGCGCTAGCGCTGCGTTGTGGGTGAGGTCGTTGACCGCCACGATCTCGATGTCAGTGTTTTTGCCTTCGGCCTTCTGCGTATCCAGCGCGCGGAAGAAGTTGCGCCCGATGCGGCCGAAGCCATTGACGCCTACCCGGATCGTCACGTCTGTCTCCTCTGTATCTGCTCAACTACGAGTACCTGCTCCACGACGAGTAATTGTTCAACTGCGCCGCGCGGTCCCTGCGGTCTTCGGCACCGCTCGGCGCCCAGCCTAGTGGGTGGCCGTCTCGGTGTGCGCGGCCTGGCCACACCGGCGCTAGAGTGCGGCCACGCTCTGGTCGACATATGGCTTGCCCAGCCATTTGCGACGGATGCGCTGCAGCGTGCCCGCCTCCTCCAACGCAGCCTGAGCAATCTGCAACCTGCTGGCAAGCACCTGGTCAGCGACCGCCACCGCGATCGCGATGTGCTCCACCAAGAGGCCGCGCTGCACCCCGATGGTCAAACCGTCCAGATCCTCGATCGAGTGCACGTGCGGGAGCCGACTGGTGTCCACGGCCAGCGCCTGCCCCGAGATCAGGTACGGCGTAAGGAACTGCGCCTTGTGCTCGTGGCGTGGAGTCACGGTCGTCCCCGCAGCGACACAGTCATAGTCACCGGCTGCCAGCCGGTCGAAAATGCCGTCAGAATGCACGCCCTCATAGGCGACGAACTCGACGGGCTGCCCAAGCGCTCCGGCGAGTTCGGTCATCAGCTCGATGTCGAGGCCGGTGCCACCGGGCATCGCGTTGAACGGCGGGTTCGGATAGGCCGTCCCCACTCTGAGGGCGACCGTTGCGATCAAGCGTCTTCTAGGAGATCCGGAGTCACAGCAGACTCGGTGTCGGGGACACCGTCCTGCTTGGCCTTACGGTCAGCCATCGACAGGAGACGCCGAATACGTCCTGCCACAGCATCTTTAGTCATCGGCGGATCAGCCAGCCGGCCGAGTTCCTCCAGCGATGCCTGCCGGTGGGCGACACGCAGGCTGCCGGCGGCCGCCAGATGGTCGGGCACCGAGTCACCGAGTATGGCCAACGCACGTTCCACTCGGGCCGCGGCAGCCACCGCCGCCCGCGCCGAGCGGCGCAGGTTCGCGTCGTCGAAGTTCGCCAGCCGGTTCGCGGTCGCCCGCACCTCCCGGCGCATCCGCCGCTCTTCCCAAGCCAGCCGAATGTCCTGCGCGCCCATCCGGGTCAGCAGCGCACCGATCGCCTCGCCGTCACGGACCACGACCCGGTCACTGCCACGTACCTCGCGGGACTTTGCGCTGACGCCAAGGCGGCGGGCCGCACCGACGAGCGCCAATGCGGCCTCCGGGCCCGGGCAGCTGACCTCGAGCGCCGAGGACCGCCCTGGCTCAGTGAGCGACCCGTGCGCCAGAAACGCGCCCCTCCAGGCAGCCTCGGCGTCGGCGACGCTGCCGCCGACCACCTGGGCAGGTAGGCCGCGCACCGGTCGGCCGCGCAAGTCGAGCAGGCCGGTCTGCCGCGCGAGCGCCTCGCCATCTTTGGCAACCCGCACCAAGTACCGCGTGTTCTTGCGGATGCCGCTCGCGGACAGCACATGGACCACCGCGTTATAGCCGTACAGCTCGTAGATGTCCTTGCGTAGCCGGCGCGCGATGACGCCCAGATCTACCTCAGCCTCGACCACTACCCGTCCGGACACAATGTGCAGCCCGCCGGCGAAACGCAGCAGGGAAGCCACCTCGGCGCGGCGTGCGCTCACCGAACTCACTGCCAACCGGCTGAGCTCGTCCTTGACCTCGGCTGTCATCGCCACGGGTCGTCACCTCTCGGTCCGTTCGCTGTCGGTGCGGGCCCGGCCGGCGGTCTCGCGCTGGTAGCGCCGGTCGGCGCTGTCGCGCGCCCGCGAACCCCTTCCAGTGCCGCGGCCAGCATCGCCGGGTCATGTAATGGTGTACCAGGTCGGCAAACCTCAACAAATTCCACACGTGCGTCGAGGATCTTCGCGGTCTTACACAACTGCTCCCGTTCACGGTCGCTTGGCACCCGGCTCGAGTCCACGATGATCTCGTGCATAGTGAAGTTCGGCGCATGCTGTGCCAGCACGTGAATGTGGCGTTCGGCCGAGAAACCAGCGGTCTCCCCCGGCTCGGCAACCAGGTTGAGCACCAATGCACGGCGCGCGGTAGTCGTTCGCAGCGCGACCGCGAGCTCTGGCACGAGAACGTGCGGGATCACGCTGGTAAACCACGAACCCGGTCCGAGCACCACCAGGTCGGCGTTCATGATCGCCTCAACCGCCTGCCGGGTCGCGGGCGGATCGCTCGGCAATAGCCGCACCCTGCGCACCTTGCCCACAGTGGTCGCGATCGCGACCTGACCACGAATCGCGCGACTGATCCGGGGGTCGGATTCCAGACCCGCAACATCTGCCTCGATACCGAGCCCGACCGGGCTCATCGGCAATACCCGGCCCATGACACCTAGCACCCGGCCCAGTTCGTCGAGCGCCGCTACCGGATCGGCAAGCACTTCGTTGAGTCCGGCCAGGATCAGGTTGCCGATCGGGTGGCCCGCCAGCGCGCCGTTGCCACCGAACCGATGCTGAATGATCGTTGCCCACAGCCTGCCCTGTGGGCTGTCGGAAGCCAACGCCGCCAAGGCCATTCGGAGATCCCCGGGTGGCACGATATCCAATTCCCCGCGCAGCCGGCCAGAGGAACCGCCATCGTCGGCGACCGTGACGACGGCGGTGACGTGCGGGGTGATCCGGCGAGCCGCCGAAAGGGTGGCATAGAGCCCGTGACCACCGCCGAGCGCGACGATGCGTGGGCTCATTCGCGACCCAGATCCCGGTGCAGCACCCGCACCGTCAATGCTGCGCCGCCCTCCAGGCGATCCGCGAGTGCCTCGGCAATCGCCACACTGCGGTGCTTGCCGCCGGTGCACCCGATGGCGACGGTCATATATCGCTTCCCCTCCCGGCGGTATCCGTCGATCACGACACCCAACAGAGAATGGTACGAGTCGAGGAAGTCGACGGCGCCCGGTTGGCCGAGGACGTAGTCACGGACCTCGGGATGCTGCCCGCTGTGCGGGCGCAGATTGTCGACCCAGTGCGGGTTGGGCAGGAACCGGACGTCCATCACTATGTCGGCGTCCATCGGCAGTCCGTACTTGTACCCGAAAGATTCAACGGTGACGCTGGTATGCGCGACGGCCTCACTACCGAATGTGAGTTCGATGCTGTCCCGCAGCGCATGAACCGACAGTGCCGAGGTATCGATCACCAGGTCGGCCGCAGCACGTACCTGCGCGAGCGTCTCCCGTTCCGCGGCGATGCCTTCGGCCAGGGTCTGGTTGCCCTGCAGCGGATGGCTTCGCCGGTTCTGCTCGTACCGGCGCACCAGGATGTCGTCGGAGGCCTCCAGGAACAGCACCCGCGGCGCAATGTTGCGGGTCGCCAGCTCCCTGCGCACGGAGTCCAGGTCACCGGTGAAGCCTCGGGATCGTACGTCCATCACCAACGCGAGTTGGGTAATGCGCGAACCCGCGGCAAGGCCCAGGTCGACCATCCGCGCGATCAGCTCGGGCGGCAGGTTGTCAGCGACGTACCAGCCGAGATCTTCGAGCACCCTGGCCGCGGTCGCCCGGCCTGCGCCGGACAGACCAGTGACGAGCACTACGTCGATGTCCTCGGATTTCACATGTTCCTCGTTGCCGGCGACGCCGCCACCCCCATGCAGTTCGTCGTGCACTCCCTGGTCCGTCATCCCGACATCCTGCTCTGATCATTGCCGATAACGGCAGCGGGCGCTTCCAAATCGACTTCAGAATCGACTTCAGAATCGACTTCAGAACCGACTTCAGAATCACCGAGGGAGCCGGCGGCAGTTTCGGGGGCGGGGTCGGCCGTCTCCTCTGTCGACGGCCCCAGGGCCTCAAGGACGGCGCGCGCTGTCGCGGTGCCGATCCCGGGCAGCGCGGTGATTTCCTCAACGCTAGCTTGCTTCAACTTCGCCAGCGATCCGAAGTGGGTGACCAGTGCCCTGCGGCGATGCTCACCCAACCCCCGAATCGAATCCAGGGCCGAGGCGGTCATTCTTTTGGAGCGCTTGCTGCGGTGGTAAGTAACAGCGAACCGGTGTGCTTCATCACGAACACGTTGAAGCAGATACAGCCCGTCGCTGTTGCGCGGCAGAATTACCGGTTCCTGCACCGATCCGTCGAGCGCGGGCACCCACACCTCCTCCAGGCGCTTGGCCAGTCCGATCACCGCGATATCCGAGATACCCAGATCCTCGAGAGCCGCGGCAGCTGCATTGACCTGGGGGGCTCCGCCGTCGACGACGAACAGATTGGGCGGGTAGGCGAACCTCTGCCGGTGGCTGTCTTCACCGGCATGCTGGAGGTCGTGCAGGTGTCGGTGGAACCGCCGCCGCGTCACCTCAGCGATCGAGGCGACGTCGTCCGACCGGCCGTCGCCGGCTGCATCCCTAATCGCATAATGCCGATAGTCGGCCTTTCGGGGCAGTCCGTCCTCGAACACCACCAGCGATGCCACGACATCGGTGCCCTGCACATGGCTGATATCGACACACTCAATGCGTAAGGGGGCATCTTCTAGGTCCAGCGCGTGCTGAATACTCTGCAGCGCAGAGCTCCTCGCGGTGAAGTCACCCGCACGTTTCAACTTGTGCTGGGCCAGCGCGTCCTGGGCGTTGCGCTGAACCGTGTCAGCCAGTGCCCGCTTGTCCCCGCGCCGCGGTACCCGCAGCGTCACCTGCGAGCCCCTCAGCTGAGCAAGCCAGATCTGCAGCTCTTCGGCGTTTCCAGGAAGCACCGGGACCAACACGTGACGCGGCACCGGGTTGGTCGCCTCGTCGCCCGCGGCCCCAAGCTCGGCCTGATCGCCGTAGAACTGAGTCAGAAACTGCTCGACCAGATATTCCTGGCTGGATTGGCCAGGCTCACTGGACTTTTCGATGACCCAACCGCGTTGTCCGCGCACGCGCCCGCCCCGTACATGGAACACCTGGACCGCCGCTTCCAGTTCGTCGTCGGCGAAGGCCACGACATCGGCGTCAGTGCCGTCACCAAGAACCACCGCCTGCTTCTCCAACGCCCGCCGCATTGCAGAGATGTTGTCCCGTAATCTCGCAGCCCGCTCGAATTCCAATTGCGTGGCGGCATCGTTCATCTGCCGTTCCATATCGCGGACCAGCCGATCGGTTTTGCCGGCGAGGAAGTCGCAGAAGTCACCCACGATGCGTCTGTGCTCTTCCGCGCTGACCCGGCCGACACACGGCGCCGAACACTTGTCGATGTACCCGAGAAGGCAAGGCCGATCAATCTGACTATGTCGTTTGAACACTCCCGCCGAACATGTGCGGGCCGGGAACACCCGGGTCAGCAGGTCCAGTGTTTCGCGGATAGCCCAGGCATGGGCGTACGGACCGAAGTAGCGCACCCCTTTGCGACGCGGTCCGCGATAGACCATCAGCCGCGGATACTCCTCGTTGAGCGTCACCGCCAGCACCGGATAGGACTTATCGTCTCGGTACCGGATATTGAAACGTGGATCGAACTCCTTGATCCAGTTGTACTCGAGCTGCAGTGCTTCGACTTCGGTGTTGACAACCGTCCACTCCACCCCGACGGCGGTCATCACCATCTGCCGGGTCCGCGGCGCCAGACCGGAGATGTCGGCGAAATAGGAGTTGAGCCGGCTGCGCAGGCTCTTGGCCTTGCCGACATAGATGACCCGGCCGTGTTGATCCCGGAATCGGTAGACACCCGGTTCGACGGGAATCGACCCCGGAGCGGGTCGGTAGGTCGCGGGATCGGGCACGGACCCAGGTTACTGCGGGTGACGCGAGTCGACGTCGGGCTGGTAGCGCCGCACCGCGGCCCGAACCCGTTCCATCGAGTCCACAGCGCGGCCCTTGTCCACGGCCTGGATCGCCATCACCGCGATGTACTCGTCGTCGGGCAGGTCGAGTCGCGCCCACCGGGCTCCTGGCGGGAAGGACACTCCGAGGACCTGGTCCCACGGAAACAGCCTGTAGCCAAACAGGTTTCGCACTGCAACCCCGGACGGCCCAACCCGCAGCCGAGGTCTCGCTAACAGGCACACGAAAACCGCGATCACCGCTCCCACCATCGCAATGGCCACCTGATCGGCGGTGCGGAAGATCACTCCGGTGGAGGATTCCTTGAGTAATACACCGACGACCACGTGGGCGGCGAAGATCATCACCGCCGCGCCATAAGCGAAAATCGGTGTCAGGTACGGCCTGACCTGAATGTCCCAGCTGTTGTTGTCTCCTGCGCTCATGATTGCAGCTGACGCAGCGTAAGCGCCGTGGACAGCGCCGCAGCCGCCGCCTGAGCGCCCTTGTCCTCTGCGGAGGTCGGCAGCCCAGCCCGATCTAGCGCCTGGTGTTCGGTATTCGTGGTGAGCACCCCGTTGGCAACGGGTCTGGACGCATCGAGTGAAACCCTCGTCAGCCCCTGGGTGACAGCGTCACACACGTAGTCGAAATGCGGTGTCTCACCGCGAATCACCACACCGAGTGCCACCACGGCGTCGTGGGTCCTCGCCAGCGCCTGGGCCACCACCGGGATTTCGATGGCTCCCAGGACCCGCACGACCGTCGGGTCTGCAATCCCAGCAGCCGCCGCGGTCCGTCTGGCACCCTCAAGCAGCGCATCGCAGATCGTCTCGTGCCACGTGCTGGCCACGATGCCTACCGTGATGCCAGAGGCGTCGATCGTGGGCAACTCGGGGACGCCGGCCGCGCTACTCACACCGCGCCGCCAAACTCTCCGGGGAGTGCCTCGTCGTAATCCTCCAGGCCGACAAGGTCGTGACCCATTCGGTCACGTTTGGTCATGAGGTAGCGGATGTTCTCGGCGTTCGCGCGCACCGGCAGCGCCACCCGCTCGATGATATGTAGCCCATAGCCGTCCAGGCCGACCCGCTTAGCCGGGTTGTTGGTCAGAAGCCGCATCGACCGCACACCGAGGTCGAAGAGGATCTGCGCGCCGATCCCATAGTCGCGAGCATCGGCCGGCAACCCCAGCTTGAGATTGGCGTCGACAGTGTCATCACCGGCGTCCTGAAGTTGGTATGCCTGCAGCTTGTGCATCAGGCCGATACCGCGCCCCTCGTGGCCGCGCATATAAAGCACCACGCCGCGGCCTTCGCGGGCCACCATCGCCAGCGCCGCGTCGAGCTGCGGACCACAGTCGCAACGCCGCGAACCGAACACATCACCGGTCAGGCATTCGGAGTGCACCCGCACCAGTACGTCATGGCCATCGCCCCGGGGGCCGGCGATGTCGCCGCGGGCCAGAGCTACGTGCTCGACCTCGTCATAGATGCT
>JAHZKD010000199.1 GCA_022600605.1 Actinomycetes bacterium | reverse complement strand
TCATCTAGAGGGATCCACCGGTACGTCCGGTCGCGGGACGTAACGGGACATCAAACAGCGACTGGGATCGTCATCCTGAACTTGTTCGCGTGAGCAGGAGATCCGAGTAGAGACACAGCGAACTGCGCACGGAGAAGCCTTGAGGGAATGCCGTAGGACCCGGGTTCAATTCCCGGCAGCTCCACAACTGAATGGCAGGTCAGACCCCCCAGAGATGGGGGGGTTCCTTTGTCAAAGGGCGTGTCAAAGGTTTTCGGGGGAGTCTGCCTCGGTGGCGTCCATCCGTAAGCGCAAACGGGCCGCCGGGCCATAGAGGCGACATCTACACCGACGTGCTTGGCGACCCCGGGGAGTACATGACCGCGATCTACAAGATCGTCATGGGAACCCGCATCTTCTCTGGCCCGGACTCGCTGCTGTCCCAGATCCTCATCGAAATCCCCGAACGGCCAGTGATCGAGGTAGTCGCCATGTTCCGGGCCATCATCGCCGCGGGGATTTTCTTCGCCAACGGGACAGGGCCGCACGTGAACTACGGAAGTCAGCCCGCAGTCGATTACCTACTCACCGCATAGAGGAGGCATCTCCAAAATGATCGAACGTCAACTCCGAAGGGCCGCTAGCGGCTCTACGGCATCGCCGTCGTCGCCGTCGCGCTACTCATCGCCTACAAGATCGTTGAGCCGGAGCACGCGCCGCCATGGCTCGATCTCGCCGCCAATATCCTCGACCTCGGTGTGCCGTGTTCGGCCCGTTCACCGTTCGCGGTGGGCGGGCCGATTTTTGCGCTGGTCGGGGAAGCGCCACAAACCGCCGTCGTGGCATGCCTCTCGACGTACGCGTTTGTTATGAGTTACACGCCGGGCGCTGAATATCGCCGTAAAGCTTGTTATTGGTCGGATCATTCAAGAAATCCAGCCTGCCGCCGGTAGCCGTTGGCGGTGGCTGAAACCCCTCCGGCCAAACAGTGCTGTCGTCGTAATAGATTCCGTCCAGGTAGCCGGCCTCAGCGGGCATCGTTGCGCCACTTAGGTCGCTGCCGTTGAGCACTGCACCCCGAAGCCGAGCGAAAGTCAGATCGGCGCCGGTGAGATTCGCGTTAATCAGGAAGGCGTATTGCAAATTCGCGCCGGTCAGGACCGCATTGCAAAGGTTTGCGCCCGACAGAAGAGTCCTGACGGTGGGGATCGCTGGCTGGCCGGGTGCAACAGGCGTCGCGTTTTGTTGTCTGAGATCAATTCCTGTCAGATTCGCTCCACCAAGGTTGGCCTCAACAAAGTTGGCACCCCTCAGCTCCAGCCCCGCCAGGTTCATACCGTTGAGGTCGAACGCCCGAAACGGGCGATCCTGGTAGGACCCCGATGATTTGAAGCGAACGAAATTAAGGTCCGAGATCCGCTGGTCCTCGTCCTCGTCCTGGTCCTGGCCCTGGTCCTCGTCCTGTTGGTCTTGGGCCTGGCCGCCATGCTCACGTGCGTCGCTCGCACTGACGAGATAGCTCTGCCCGAATAGGACAAGCACGGCGACGAGCACCGCGATGAGAATGTCGCGTACCCACCAGAGGGGCTGATCTCTCTTGATGAATCGGCGAGCAGGCTTGACCAGGAGGTATAGGCCCCCGGTAACGACAATCACCGCGGCGACCACCACGATTACGATAATGAGCACTCCCAGCCATGCTGGTTGAATAGAAATCAAGCTGCCCTCCGATGCCGACCGTGAATTGCGGGCAAATCGTACCCCCGCAACGGGCACGGATATACAGCCCGTACCGTCCTTCGTGCTTTCTCCCTGTCACACCCCGGGCCTACCGTGCCCCCATGCCCACCATCGGTGAACTCCTCCCCACACCCTCGGGGAAGTGGGTCCTCCACGCCGCAGCCCGCGGCACCAACAACCACCCCCTCGGCCCTGAGCAGGTACTCGTTGGTCACATGGCCTGCCTTCCCTGCAGCGGGCACAGCACCTGGACATGCCTGGCCTGTGACGACGCCACCTACGGGCCACCGCCGGGGGAGGGGTGCTCGATGCCCACCGGGCCAGCAGGGGTGCGGGGCTGGACTTAGGCGTTGCGGCTGGTTTTCAGCGGGATCATCACAATCGGCGTGACGAGGTGACTCGGCTCGTCAATGCCGCACTCGCCGGGTTCCACACTCATCGTGATTTCTCCCCGCGGTTTCCCATCAGAGTGCGGGGCGAACCAGGTCGTCTCCATGAGCTGCACGCGCCCGACACCGCGTGACGGCTGGGAGCGTTGGGGGGTGAGGTTCCGCCAGGCCCCGTCGTCGAACCGCATCACGGTCGTCGGTGCGTTCGGTGACGCTTGGAGGTCGTCCAAGCCGTTGAGCTTTGTGCCGGTCGCTACGCACTGCTTGGGAGGGCAATTGGATGTGAACTCCCACACGGTTGAACGCTGGTCGTAGGAGCCCCTGGCTGAGCGCGCCGACTCTGGCACCCGAGTGTCCGCGGGGCTGGATACGCAGGATGTAAAGGTCAGACCCCCCAGAGATGGGGGGTTTTTCCTTTGTCATAGGGTAGGGCAAGAGAATTCGGTGAAGCCTGCACAGCCGACAGCCCCTCGGTGGCTCTGTTGATAGTGCTTACCTCGGTTGATCCCCCCTGGGGACAACAACCGATTACTCTCACCCAGGTGATGCGCTGACCGGTTGAGTGCATCCCGCACCTCGTCACCGGACGAGCCGGGCCCACTCACACCGAAATCCCAGATAGACCCCAATCGGCCCGCCGTCTTAGGGTGCGGGCTGCGGTTGTATGTCGGTGTTGTTGTTTCCAAGGCCGGCGCTGGCGGTGTTGCTGCCGCCACTGACGATGGCGGTGTTGTTGTCACCAGAGAAGGCTTCAGCGACGCTGCCGTCACCAGTCACGGTAGCCGTGTTGCTGTTG
>JAHZKD010000198.1 GCA_022600605.1 Actinomycetes bacterium | reverse complement strand
TGCAGCTGGGGCACTGGTTGTCTTCACCGAGTTCGGCAGTCGTGAGCCTGACGGCTCGGACCTCCCGGTCTGGGCGCGGCGTCACAACGAAGCGGTCGGCGCGATCGCCGGGTCGCCGGTGTATCCGCCTCTGTCGGCACCAGAGTCGCGCGTCGTGCAGGAGTTGGAACCGCTCGAAGGTGATCTTGTTGTGCAGAAGAACACCAGTGGCCCGCTCGCCGGGACGGACCTTTCTGAGAAGCTTCGTGAGCGCGGGATTGCTCGTGTGATCGCCACAGGCGTCACGACCAACGTGTGCGTCTTGGGAATGGCCCGCGAGCTGGCCGATTCCGACTTCGACGTATGCGTGGTGAGCGACGCCTGCAGCACCTTCGGCGAAGGGTGGCAAAAGGCGACTCTCGAAGCCGGAATCCCGGTTTTCGCTTCGGTTCTGTCATCGGATGGGCTGGAGGATTGGCTGCCGTTCTGAACCACATGTTCGCCCCCTCGTGGTCAGCGTCTCGGTACTCAGGGGCGACAGCTTGGGTGAGCGGTTTGCGGTTGAGAATCGCCAAAGGCCCACCGTCAAAATGGATTTGACGCGCAGGGTTGGTGGGTCGGGGGAGTTGTCAGGTTCTGATTGGCTCACTGGCGAAAGGGTAATCTGGCCCCACAAAGCCCGGACAGGACCAAAGCAGTTGCGGCGTAACGGACTCGATTCGACGAAGCGGTCGCCTCCTGCAAAGCCTATTGGGTGAACATTGAATCTCGCTCTAACTGAGCTGTGAGATGGCTGAGGGCGATACGACGCGGCTTGCTCGGTGACCTAGGCGGTCGCGGCGCCAGTCTGAGCAGGCACAAATCAACAGCACGCGATTGATGCTCAGCGGAGCGCGATGTCCTGATGAGCAGATCCGTCCCGGCAACATGCATTGGTTCTCCACGGCTAGCGTCGGCTAGAATCGCAGCAAACCGGCCGCAGCGCCGCGGTCCACGGCCTCGAAACGGCACTATCCCGTCTCTGCCTGCGCGCACCCGTTACGACCCCGGGCGTCGATGCGGCTCCTTGTGACAGTGACGCCGAAATTTCCCAGGCTCACTGTCAGTGCCATCGGGCGTGGTCGAGGGGTTAACAGCTGTGAGCGTGAGGTCGCTATTCGCCGATCGGAGGGGACATCGGTTGTCTGAGCATTCCCGATGGGCCAAGCCTGGCGCCCCGCAGGGCCCACCGGTGCCCACACCGGGGGCCGCTCCCGCCGGTGCGGGGCGCTGGTCCCGCCCAGGGTCACCACCTCCCGCGGCCGAACCTCCGGCGCCGCAGCCGGTTCGGACGCAGCCCGCCCCGGCGGGCGCGGGTCCGCTCAGCGCAACTCCGGGCGGGCCACCGCTGGCGGCGCCGCCCTCAGCGCCGCCGCCCCCGGCACAACCTGATGGGTCCGCAACGGTGGCGTCCCAGGAGGTCGCCGGAAGGAGCAAAGCGCTCACGATCACCTGGGGCGCTGGGCTCGCCGTGGTGCTGGTGGTGGGCCTGATTGCGGCGATCGTCTTTCTGAGCGGCGGCCGCGACGGTGGCGGGCCCGCGGTGGCCACCGGGTCGGCTGCTGCGGCGGTGAAGGACTATTTGGAAGCGTTGGCGCGTGGCGATGCGGCGGCGGCCCTGGCTTACAGCGACGCCCGGCCCGAAGTCCGAGAGCTTCTGACCGATGATGTTCTGCGACAGCAGATTGAGCGGTGGCCGATTACCAATATCAAGATCGTCAGCGACGACTCAGCCGATGGTGTGGCCAATGTTCACGTCAGGGTCGACTTCGGCACCGCCACCTCCGATGCCACTGTGCGAGTGCGCAAGAACGACACCGGACAGTGGAAGCTGCCGGCCAGCGCGATCAAGATCGCCGGTAGCGATGCGGGGATTGTGCCCGCCGGGGCTGCCAAGACCACCACCTTGTTCGGAGAACCGATCCCCCCCAAGGGCACCTACGTCTTCCCGGGCTATCTGGACATCGGCAGCACCAACCCCTACCTGGATGTCGAGGCGGCGCCCACGCTGTTGCTCGACACACTCAACCTGCCTGCCGGCGAAGGCCTCTACGTCGATGCCGCGTTCGACCTCAACGAAGCGGGCCGCCAAGCGGTCCAGGAGGCGCTCACGGCGGCCTACGCGGTGTGTCAGGACTCCAACGTGCTCAGGCCCAAAGACTGCGCGACCGACATCGACCCGGACGGCCTGGTCAACGGCACAGTGTCGTGGGGCGAGGCCGACACCAGCGGTGTGCGTCTAGAAAGGTTCGAACCTCTGTTGATGTTTGCCACGGTTCGTGGCTCGGCAACCAGGTCGGTAAGCGTGCAAGAGGTCGGCGGGGCCACCAGGCATGGGGACATGACGTTCTCGATGGACGGCAGTGTGGACCTTGCCCGCGAGACGCCTAAGTTGGTGCGGTGGACCTCGCACGCCGAGGGAGGCCAACCGTGACCGCAACGTGTCGGTGCGTGCCTCTAGGCAGCCGTGAGTGCCCGGCCAGGGTCGGCGGCGCCTGCGCGTTGCCGCGACCGCAGGGCGTGTCGGATGTCTGAGTCTCGCTGGTCCAAGCCCGCCGCCTCGCAGGTGCCCGCATCGGGTTCGGTACCGCAACAGGCCGGTGGTGGGGGGCGTTGGGGCCGCCCAGGGTCGCCGCCGCTGTCACCCCCGCCCGCCCCGGGTACGCCTCAGCCCAGCCCGATGGGTGCCGGTCCGAATGCAGAGCCACAACCTTTGTCGTCTCCTCCGGCGTCTGTGCATAGGTCTGCGCGCTTGGGTGGGCTGAAACCACCGAGGATGAACAAACCGCTGATCGTGGCGGTGGGCGCCGCAGCGGCGGTGGTGTTGGTGGCGGGGTTGATCTGGGTCACCGTCGGCGGCAGGGGCGGCAGCGGGCCTGCTCCCGCCTCCGCTAGTGCTGCGGTGCAGGAGTATCTGGAGGCGTTGGCAGCAGGTGACGCGGCTGCCGCCCTGGCCTACAGCGACGATCAGCCGGCCTCCACGGAGCTGCTGAACGACGAGGTGCTGGCCCAGCAGCTCGCCAAAGGTGCGATCACCAACATCACCATCGTCAGCGACGACACGGTCGGCGGGGTGGCCACGGTTCGCGTCAAGGCCGACTTCGGCTCGGTTACCTCCGATGCGATCTTGTTGGTGAGCAAGAACGACTCCGGGCGCTGGAGGTTACCGACCGCCGCAGTCAAGCTCGCCGGGAGCGATTCGGGAATGGTGCCCCCCGAGGCTGCCAAGACCGCCACCGTGTTCGGGCACCCTCTGCCCCCCGAAGGGGCTTATGTGTTCCCGGGATTCGTCGAGATGGCCAGCACCAGTCCCTACGTGGAGGTGGGGGTTGCTCGGCCGTTGCTGCTGGACACCTTGAACCTGCCCGCAGAGCAGATCATGTATGCCCCAGGCAAGTTCGATATCAGCGACATGGGCCGCCAAGCAGTCCGTGAAACCTACGACGCCGGACTCGCGGCGTGCCGCGACTCGAACCTGGTCAGTCCAGATCCTCCATGCCCGGTCGCGCTGGACCACTCGTTCACCGACAACGGCGCACGCGACTACGACATCACCTACGGCGATGCCGACTCCAGTGGGATGCAGATACGTTTCGATCCCGCCTCCATGATCGCCACGCTGAGCGGACGCTCCGAGATCCAGGTCAGCTACCGGCACTTGTCGGGGCGACAAGTGACGACAACCGGCTATAGCGACTCCGCCGTCTACGACGTTGATGTGTCGGTGACCCCGCCGGTACTGACCGGCGGCCCAGCCGGAGAAGAGCCAGACCAATGAGCGCCGCGATATTCCAGAGCGTTTCGGGCGCAGCGCCGCCCAAGGCTGACACGCGCGCCGGTGACCCCGGGCGCCGCGCGGCCATAACCCGACAGGAGGGGACTGCTGTTGTCTGAGCATTCGCGATGGTCCAAACCCGGTACGCCGCAGGGACGACCTGAACCCACGGAGGGTGCAGCCCCGGGCGCCGGTGACGGTCGTTGGGCTCGGCCCGGGTCCCCAGCCCCGCCGCCACCAACCCCAGCTCCGACACCACCACCCCCGCCGCCACCTGCCTCGCCGCCACCCGCCGCCCCGCCCCCGCCGGTAAGTCCTGCTGGGCCCCCCGGACCCCCGGTGTTGCCGTGGCCGCCAGAGCCTCAACCTGGCCCGATGGGAGCAGGCCAGGGCGCGCCGGCGTTCGGCGCGCCCGAACCCCCACCCGGCCCGATGGGCCCAGGACCGGGGCCAGGGCAGTTCGGCGCGCCCCCAGCATATTTCGGTCCGCCACCGACCTCTGGGGTGGCCGGTTCGGCGCGGTTCGGCGGGTTGTTGCCCACGCAGATGAGCAAGCCTCTCATCGTGACGTTGTCTTCCGGGCTCGCCGTGGTCCTGGTGGTGGCGTTGATCTGGGTGATCGCCGCGGTTAGCGGCGGCAGCGGCAGCAGCGGCGGAGGCTCCGCCGGTGACGCGGTGCAGGGCTATCTGCAGGCGCTGGCCCGTGGTGACGCGGCCGCTGCACTGGCCTTCGGCCAGGACCAGCCCGCCTCCACAGCGCTGCTGTCCAACGACATTCTGAAAAAGCAGATCGACCAGTGGCCGATCACCAACATCAGGATTCTCAGCGACGATTCCACCACGCAGTCCTACCCGGGGGTGGGAATGGCCCAAGTGCACGTGACCGCCAACTTCGGCCCGCACACCTCCGATGCGACGATCTTTGTCCAGAAGAACAATGACGGTGAATGGAAATTGCCGACGGCATCAATCAAGATCGCGGGAAGCCAATCGGGGTTGGCCGTGGTCGGCGGTGCCGCCAAGACCGCCACCCTGTTCGGTGAACCTGTTCCCCCCGAAGGCACTTACGTGTTCCCGGGCTATCTGGACATCGGCAGCACCAGCCCCTACGTTGACGTCACGTCGAATTCGCCTCTGCTGCTGGACAATATCGGCCTGGTCGGCTTGCCGGCAAAGATGCTGCTCGCTCCGTACGTCACCACCATGGAGTTGAACGGCGAAGGGCGCCAGGCGGTTCGAGAGGCGATCGACGCCGCCTACGCCTCGTGCCGTGACTCCAATCTGTTGGCGCCGCCCAAACCGTGTCCAGCGCAATTACCCGCGTCTACCGGGATCGACGGCACGGTGTCGTGGGGTCCGGCCGACACCAGCGACATCGAAATCAAGACGTTCCTGCCCACAGACATGACTGTGCTGGTCACCGGCACGGTGACCATTCCGGTGACCCTGCAGTCCAGCCGCGGCGGTCTTGAGGGGCCCGTCGACTCCTACCTCGTCACCCGGGTCGACGTGTCCCAGACCCCGCCAACACTGATCTAATGCACGCATCGAAAGGCAATTCCCTATGACTGTCCCTACCGCCGCATACAACCAGCAGCCGCACTACCCCGGGAACGATGAGGCGCGCCGGGTGATCGCCGCGATCAGCCAGTCCTTCGAAGCCAAGGTCGTCGGGCAGAGCAACCTTCGCGAATCACTGCTGATCGGGTTGCTCTCCGGTGGCCATATTCTGTTGGAAAGCGTTCCAGGACTGGCTAAAACGACCGCGGCTCGGGTGCTGGCCGAATCCATCGATGGACAGTTTCACCGCATCCAGTGCACACCGGACCTGCTGCCTTCCGACATCATCGGTACCCAGATCTACAACGCGGCCAAGTCCCGCTTCGACACCTACCTGGGGCCGGTGCACTCCAACATCGTCCTGCTCGACGAGATCAACCGCTCCAGCGCCAAAACACAGTCCGCGATGCTCGAGGCGATGCAGGAACGCGCCACCACCATCGCGGGGGAGACGGTGGCAATCGAGGAACCGTTCTTGGTGATCGCGACGCAGAACCCGGTCGACCAGGAGGGCACTTACCCATTGTCTGAGGCTCAAACCGACCGGTTCATGCTCAAAGAGACACTGCACTATCCCACTCCTCGCGAGGAGGTGCTCGTGATGGAGAAAATCGACGCCGGGGTCTACGAGCACCCCAGCCAGCCGGTGATCAGCCGAGAAGACGTGATCCAGTTGCAGCGCATCGTCGCCGGGGCGCACTTGGACCCGGCGCTGACGGCCTACGCCGCCGATCTGGTCAGCGTCACCCGCACCCTGGCCGACTATCCGCAGACCGCGCCGATGGCCCGCTACGTGCAGTACGGGGCGAGCCCACGCGCCACGATCGCATTTTGCAAGGCCGCGCGCGCCTATGCGGTGCTGCAGGGCCGCGACTATGTGCATCCCGGTGACATCGCCGCTGTCGCACACCGCGTGCTGCGCCACCGGCTGATCCTGGGTTTTGAGGCTGCCGGCGCCGGACTGACTTCGGAGAACGTCATCGACGCTGTCCTACAAGCGATCCGGGTACCCACGTAACTCATGGGACAGCATCTCAACCGCGCCAAGACGTTCTTTGGCACCGACACACGCGGGCTCCTCGAGGGTGGGCGCTACGCCCTGCTGCACACCAAAACCATGGAGTTCGACGATCTTCGGCCCTACGTGCCCGGCGATGACGATGTGCGCGACATCGACTGGAAAGCCACCGCGCGCAGTGCCACCGGTGAGCCGCTGGTCAAACGTATGGTCAGCGAGAAACACCACAAGACTTTGCTGGTGGCCGATGCGGGCCGCAACATGAACGCGCTGGCACCCGGTGGGGAACTCAAACGTGACATCGCCGCCAACGTCATGGCCGCCATCGGCCTGATCAGCGTGCCGCGCTCTGATGAGATCGCCCTGGTGTTCGGTGATTCCCGCGCCTCGGGGCGCACGCCGCACCGGCGCGGTGAAACCCACATCGAGTCGCTGGTGGAGCGCTACTACCAGCACACCGTGTCCGCCCCGGGGCGCAGCGACATTTGCGAGCAGCTGCGGTTCGTGACCAGCGGGTACCGCCACCGGATGCTGGTGATCATCGTCTCCGACGAACCTGAGACCGGCGATCAGCTCGCCGCGATCCTCAAAGACCTCACTGCGCGCCACGACGTGCTGTGGGCGATGGTGACTGATCAGCCCGCGGTGGGCAGCGCCCCCGACGAGATCGACGGATTCGACGTGGCCAGCGGTAAATTCGTGCTCAACGGTGAGACGTTGGGCCCTGGTGTTATCGAGGCCTACCGTGCCGCGGAAGCCGCACGGGTCGCTGAGCTGGACACGTTCATGACCGAGCGGTCTGTGCCCTACACCCGCATCAACACCAACGGCGAGATCCGCGACAAGCTTGTCGCCTTGACCGGGGAGTTTCGCCATGCCCGTTGATCTGCTGAGCTACGTGGGCGCACCCAGCGGCTACTCGCTGTGGTGGCTGGTGCTGGCCGCGTTGATCATCGTCGTGATCGCCGGATTCTATGTCGGTGTCGTGGTGTGGACGCTGCCCCCGCAGCGTTTGCGCGACAGCAGGTTCTTCGGCAACTGGCACCGAAAGCTGCTGGTGCGCAAGTTCAGTGCGACCATCGACAGCATTACCGCGCAGTACCGCGACGGCGCGATCAGCGCCGCGCACGCCTGTGAACGTTACAACCGCACACTGCGCAGCTTCTTGCGTCTGGCCACCGGCGCCCCTGCGGCCTACATACACGTTGAGGTGTTCGAGGGTCCACTGGAACCGGCGGCTGAACTGATCGCTGCCCTCAATGCGGGCCGCTTCGCGCCGAACGTCGATGTGGCAGTCGATGAGTTCGGATACGCGGTCAAGGAGATGGTCCGCACATGGAGCTGAGATGGGGATGGGTCCTCATGCTGGGCCTGATCGTCGCGGTCATCGTGGCGGTGGTCGCCCTTGTGGTGCCGCTGCCGGCCGTCCAGCGCCGACTACGTCCGCTGGCCAATGTTGCGCGCCTGACCCGCCTACCCGAGTACGTCCGGGCAGCGCGACTGCAGCGCGGGTCGCTGCTGATCACTGCCGCGCTGATGGTGGCTGTGTTCATCGCCGCACTCATCACCACCGCGCGGCCCCTCGGCCTTGCGCTGAGCCCGACCACGCTCAAGACCGAGCACCCCGAAGACATCATGGTCTGCGTGGGCCAGCCAGTCACCGACCCCACCAGCGCCTCGTTGCTGCGCTACACCGCGCAGAAAGTCAAAACCTTTGACAACCAACGCATTGGGCTGACCTCTCCGACGCTGAGGGTGATTCCGATGACCGGTGACTACGACTACGCTGCCGCGCACCTGGACAACTACAGCCGCCTCCCCGCTCTGCAACAGAAGGTTGACGCCGGCCAAGAACTCTCCGAGCAAGACGCGGCCACCTTGTCCAAAGGGATCAACACCTTCAGCCGGACTGTGGACTACCTCGACTACGCCCCATCGGTGCAGGACATCCTCGCCTTGTGCATGGCAGGATTCCCTGATTTCGACGCGCCCAGCAAGCACCGCCGCCAAGTGGTGTTTCTGGGATACCCCAACATCCGCTCCGCCGACGAGACGCGCGATGCGCTCTTTGACACCCAAGGGGTGATCAGGTTGGCTTCGGCGGGCGGCATTCAGGTCAACGTGCTCGCCCGCACCGACATCCTGGAAATGACCCCGGAAGGTCAAGACTCGCTGCGCGAGATCGCCCAGTCCACGGGCGGGCGTTTCGAGGTTTACAACCCAGCTGGATCATCAGCGTCCAGCGACGCCGCAGGCGGCATCGACCCGACCATGACGCGCATGCTCGACGAGATCGGGGACAACCCACCAGAGGTGGTGTCCGCTAAGGGAATCACCTTGTCCACCCGCACGGTCGACTCCCCGTTTTGGCCGTTGACGGTGGCGCTGGTCGCCGCTGCGCTGCTCAGTGTCTCCCTGGTGGTGTTGCGCCGATGAGCTTCGACCCGATCCTGCCCGCAGCTCTGATCATCGCGATCGGTATCGCGCTGGTCGCCGTGCGCATGCTGGCGCTCTACCGGGTGCTGGTACGCACGGGGCCGGGCCGCTACCGGCGGGTGGTGCTGCGATGGGCCGGGCTGACCATTGCGGTGCTGCTGATCGTGCTCGCCGCGGCGCGTCCAGCTCTGGGACCGCCTGAGCTATCCACCGAAACCGAGGCATCCCCGTCCTCGGCGGTACCGGCGGGCACGAATTTGAATATTTTCTTCGTGGTAGACCGTTCGGTGGCCAGCCGGGTGGAAGATTATGACCGCGGCGAGTCCTCACGCATGGGCGGAATCCGCAAGGACATTTCGCTTTTGATCGACCGCTACCCCGGGGGTCGATTCGCCATGATTGGATTCTCGGCGAACGCGACGATGGAATGGCCACTGTCGCAGGACACCTGGAGCCTCAAGCCGCGCGTACAAGGTTTATCTACCTACACAGAAGTCGAGCCCGACGCGTTGTTTGACGTGAACACCGGCGCGGCACACCAACTGCTGCAAGACAAACTCGCCGAAGCTCTCAACGACAACCCCGGCAGTAAGAATGTCGTGTTCTATCTGAGTTCAGGTGCGGGCGGCTCACGGGTCACCCAGAATGACTTCAACGTCAAATGGCTCGTTGACGCTGGGGCGGTCCTGGGTTATGGCACAACCAATCCCGACCCGATACCCCTGTCGTGGGTGAACGAGCAATTGGTCTTTCTCAACGACCCGGGCACCGGCCAGCCGTTGAGCGCGCCCATCGACGAAGGACGGTTACGGGCCATCGCCGGCCAGCTCGGCGTGTCCTACGTTCACCGCGAACAGCCCGACGCCGTCTCTGAGATGACCGCCCAGATCGAGGACATCTCACCGGAAAGCATTCCTAACGCCGAGTTGATTTCACGCACCGTGGAACGCAGCGAGCTGTACTGGTTGTTCGCCGCTTTGGCTGCTGCGCTGGTACTCGCCGAGATCTATTGGACGCTGCGCGATTATCGGCGCAGCCACCTGTCCCGCGCGGACGTGAAACTCACCGAGGATGTGACTTCGTGAACGCCCGCCTAGAAGCTGCCCGCCGGTGGGTACAGTCCACCGTGGCCCGCGCGGCGACGTCCACGCTGACGCGCACCCGGCTGTGGTGGGGTGCCGGCGCCTCGCGGCAGCGGCTGCGCCGCCGCCTGGTCGTCGCCTCAGTGCCGGCCACTGTGGTGTTGCTAGTCGTTGTGGCCAAACTGATCTCCGTGCAAATCGGCGGCCACAGCGCAATCACCCACTATCAGGAGCGCAACACCGGTGCGCTGCGCGGCGACATCAGCCTGTTGTCCTGGATGAACATCATTGAAGCCGATAAGGTTCCGTTCGTCGAAGGGGACCTTGCTGTTCTCGAAGGCCGTCTCGACGACGCCGAGGCCTCGTTCAGGGCGGCGATGGCCGGGCGCGATTCGTGCGACGTGCGCGTCAATCTTGAGCTGGTACAAGAGACCCAAGGTGACGTTGCGGTGCGCTACCGAGACAAAGACCGCGCCCGCGAGCGCTACACGACCGCCCTGGAGCTGGTGCAGAGCGCACCCTCCAATTGCTTCGAAGGCAACGACGACCCCAGCGCTGAGCGCGCCGAGATCCGGCGCACCACCGAGCCGCGACTGCTGCTGAAAATCGAAGCGTTGGACGAGCCGCCTCTGCCCGAGAACACGCCGCCTCCGCCCGAGAACAAGCCGGACGAGAGCAGCGAGAACCCGGACGAGAGCAACCAGAACCCGGATGACAGCAGCGAGAACCCGGACGAGAGCAGCGAGAACCCGAACGACAGCAACGAGAACCCGGATGACAGCAACGAGAACCCGGATGACAGCAACCAGAACCCGGATGACAGCAACCAGAACCCGGATGACAGCAACGAGAACCCGAACGACAGCAGCCAGAAGCCGAACGAAT
>JAHZKD010000197.1 GCA_022600605.1 Actinomycetes bacterium | reverse complement strand
GAACCGGTACTGGCGCTTACCGACCGCATGGGCGCACAACTCGCCGCGCGCTACGGCCTGCCGGATCGTCCACATCGACACCTTCGCGTGGGCCGCAGCCTCTTTCGCCGTCAGCCACACCTCAGGCGTGTAGGCGGTCATGCGTTCGCCCCGTACTCAGTCAGGAGCCTCTGTAGCCCTTTCGGGGTGACCCGAGGCTGCGGCGGATCAAGGACGAGCACCCCTGTTTTCGGGTGGTAGTGCGACTGCGGCAGCACCGACATGTAGCCGGTCTCGATTGCTGACTGAATGACCCGGTAACGGCCGTCGCCGGCGGCGCGCCGTATCCAGCCTTTGTGTTCCAGCGCGGCGAATAGTCGTTGCCCTCCAACCTTGACCCCGGCGCGGGTCAACGATTGCGCGGCGTCCCGCACTGAGAGGTCACCCTCGGCGTCGAGGAACTTGTCAGCGATCTCCGCTTTCGGCTCCAGCTCAGCGATCCGCTCATCCTTCTGCTCGAGCATGCGGTTCGCTTCGATGAGCGCGGTGGCGACCAGTTCAGGGCCGGACAGGGCGGGGCGCTCCGCGAGCGTCTGCCGCATCGCGTAGAAGCCGGCCACCAACCGCTTTTTGAAGTCCTTCACCACGGGGCTGTTGCGGAGGTAAGTCATCAGCAGCGCTGAGGCTGGCTCGTCGAGCTCGGCTATCTCGCGGCGTTGCACTCCCCCGGGTGTCTCAAAGGGTCGGATTTCAAATCGGACCCTTCCGACCTCATTCAGGTCGTCCGTGTTGTCACGGATGAGCTTGATGACTGATGCGTGTTCGTTCTCGGTCTCGGCGGCGATCACCAACGAGGTGGTGAACGCCTCACCTTTGTCGTCGACGAAGACCAAGTCGCCGTTGATAGGCTCGATGTCTGACATTCCGATCCTTTCTCGGTTGTCGGTGGCCCCTCGCCCAGCACGGCGGGGGGCCGTTTTTTATGCCGGTCGTTGTTGTGTGGATCGTGCGCCACGCACCACGCGCGGCACGAAAAGATCGCCATCGGAGACACCGAGCGCCCTTTCGATAGCGACGGCCCGAAGTTCATGCGTCATCCGAGTCCGTTCATTGACCAGCTGCTCAACTAGGGATTTGGACACTCCTTCAGGAACGCCAGTCCGATGCTTCCGACGCTCACTGCGGGCTATCTTCCGAAGCTCCGATGTGGCTCCATCGGCCAGTTCCTGGTACGAGAAACCCGAACGTCGCAAGGCGCGGCGAAAGAGATCGCCGTCGATCTCCGCGAACATATCGCGTGACGTGAATCCCACCATCCCCACCTCCTTATCGGCGTGTGTTGTACGCACCACACTACACCACTAGACGCTTTCGTCAAGTAGCCATTTGCGAGAATGGGTTTATACGCGCCGCGAACAGGAATTACGTAGAAGCAGTTCCTAGACGGTGCGACCAGTGGGGCGGTGTTCGAACATCCGCCGCAACGCGCAAGGTGGTGCCCGTGAACGACACAACCCCGCCCGAACAGTGGCGACCTCTGTTCAACAAGATAGGGGTGGAGTTCGGATATCGACCCCTCGCCACGCGGATCGGGATGGACCATACAAGACTGCGCCGACTACTTCTAGGCGGCGGCACAAGCGCCGAAGCTATCCAGTTCGTTGCAGACGCCTTCGGAGTCGGCCCTGAGAGGATCCGCGAACTGCGTGGCGAACAGGTGACAGCCTATGAGCCGTTCTCACTTCCCGACGGCGCCGGCCGACTCACTCACTCCGAGCGCGATGTCATCAGGTCGATGGTCCGGGCACTTCTCGACGCCAGGGCTAGCGGGCGATCCTCGGACCAACCGCAGACTGGGGCGGCTCGACTTGAGCAACACCAAAGGGATTTTCGGGGCAAGGTCCATAACCCCAATGACGGTTCGGAGAAGCGTGCATGACCACTCATGCATCGGGTGACGGTCGAGCCGGTCGGCCAGCGCCGCGCGTAACCTCTCCAGTTCGTCATCGTCCCTGTCGGCCGGTGGTGTCACCACGCTCCCCCTTCGTGTCGATCTCAAATTGCCAAGAGGGCAACCTAGCGGGCGCTACTGACAAGCCTGCGCCGAGTAGCAAACGCTCACCCGTATCACAGCGTTGTGATTTGCGTCAGCCCGCAAATCAGCGGAGGCTGACCGCATGATGGAGTTCTTGATTCTGGGTCTTCGTCTGACTTGCATGGGGGGCCATCGGGGATGTACTACTGCCCCGAGTTCAACACCCGATAGCTGCCGAGCATGGCGTCGGTGACGTACTCGCGCGAAGTCGGGGTGAGGTGGCCTTGCGGCGGCTACCATCCCGTCCATGACTTCGGGGGATGCTGCGGACAAGCGCCCGATCACATGCCCGGCATGCCTGGCCAACCTGCGCGCAAGCCCGACGGCGAAGAGGGTGCACTGCCCAGAATGTGACGTGACATTCCCAGCGACACCTGCGGACTTCGCGGCCAATCGCAGCCCTCGCGGCTGGAAAACTGGCGCGGTCATCGCGATCGCATCGGGAGCGTTCCTCGCCGGGTGCGTCGGCGGCTGCACCTTCGGCGTGCTCACATCAAACGACTCATCGAGTAGTCGCGAACCGGCCTCTCCAGAGGATGCGATCCCGCGGATCTCGCCCGTGCCCATCACGCCGAGCGCCGAGGAGCGGAAGGACTACGAGTTCGGGCAGGCCATCTCCGGGCTCGGTATGAGTGGAACTGATGCCCGCATGCTGGCGGCGTCGTCATGCCTCGCGTTCAAGCAGAACCCCGGCACCTCAATGGATGCGGCGGCCAACCAGCTCGCCCCGCAACAATCGTGGACCTACCACCAGGCCAGGAGGTTCCTGCGGGCCACAACGGCGTCGTACTGCCCGGAATATCAACAGGGCAGCTAGCCGAGCCGCAGCCCTCACCCGTCGAGATCCTGCGCGGTGTATTGGTCGGCGAGGTGTCCCATCGCGGCCTTGAGTTGGTCGAGGTTGGTGCCGGCGTAGGTGCGCTGAACGTCGACCGTTGTGTGCCCGAACAGGTTCATTCGGGTTGCTTCGTCAACTTGGGCAGCGCGCAGCAAGGTCGCGGCGGTTCTGCGCAGCGTGTGTTGTGGGCGGGGGGGAACCTCGGCGAGCTCGAGCAGTCGGCGCCACGCTTTCTGATCTTGGGACTGGGAGATGGCCGACCCGTCCGGGTGGCAGAAGACGAGGTTGTGCGGGTTTGGTGTTTCGCGGCCCTGCAACTGTTCGAGGATGTCGTGTAGCGGCTTGATGATCGGGATCGGCTGCTCTTGGGTGGCCCTGGTTTTCGGGCGGGTCCACACCAACGCGCGCTCGCACTCGATATGTTCGAAGTCGGGGTTGAAGTCCCACCGCGCGGCCGGGCAGAACGACACTCTTTTCTTCCCGCACGGGTACACGCCGTCGGCCGGGTCGCCGCAGCCGTGGACCTTCTTGAGCTCCTGCAGCTGCCAGGACACGTCGAGCATGTCCTCGTGGAGGTCGACGCGGTCCCACGTCAGGCCGAGCAGTTCGCACTCGCGCTTGCCGGTCATAAACCCGGCCTTCCACCGCGCCGCCCACGTTTCGTCACAGTGACGTTCGGCCACCGACATGATGTGCAGGGCCTCTTTCGCGGTGAACGCGGGCGCCCGTTTGGTGACATGCTTGGGTGTGTCCACGACCGCGGCCGGGTTCCAGTCGAGTTTCCGCTCAGCCACCGCGGCCTTGAGCGCCAACCGGAGCACACTGTGGGCTTTCTGCGCGTTACGCGGCGAGGACTTCTGCAGGGCCGCGATCATGTCGCGCACATGGTCAGGTGTCAGCTTGTCCAGGCGTCGGGCGCCGATAGTCGGGGTGATGTAGAGCCGCACCGTCGTGGAGTAGTCGCGAAACGTTGTCGGGTCCACCCGCGGCTTGTGGATCTCCAGCCAACGGTCCAGCCACACCGACAGCTTCACCCGCCCGCCCGTGACCCGGACACCGGAGTCGACTTGCTTGCGCAGCGCGCGGCGCTTCTCGATGGCCTTGTTGCGCTGCTTGGCGGTCACCCGGTACTGCTGGCCGTCGACGGTGAACCCCGCCACCCAAAGGTCGCGGCTGTTTTTGAACAGGGTGCCGTCACCAGGGCTGCGCCTCGCCATGCTTGTCCACCTTACTCAGCCAGCAACCACCAAACTCTACAGGTCTACCTCCAAGTCGACCTTTGCATACAGCACCCCACATTGCCTAGCCGAACTCTACAAACGGTCTGACCTCGGTGTTTGACAAATCGTTGCAGCTGAGTCTACCCCAAAATGCGGCTTATGAGTCCACGGCTCTAACCGACTGAGCTACCGCCCCGTGCAGGCCAGGGCATGTTTTCGGCCCTCCCACTTGGGCTAGTGTACCTTCAGGTACACCGTCGCGTGAGTCTCCCCGAACCAGCGAACTGACTGTAGCGGTCCACACTCCCCCACCGCACTCCACCTCGCCCGCCGACAACAAAAAAGCCCCGCCGCGAGCACAACGGCTCACGACGGGGAAAAGGGGAAGCGGGGGTTAGAACGTCAGGTAGGCGAACAAGGCGACGAACGCGGCAGTGGTGATGATGGCGAGCAGCGCCGCCCACGCCTCGATTTCGGGGTCGCCGTGCGAGTCCTGGTTAGGCATCAGTCCTCCGTTCGCGCGAACAACCCATCAGTTTCCACCAGCAGCCCGGTGGTCACCCAGTGCGGCTGGTTCGGTGCGGGATACACCCACGCTTCCGACGCCACGCCATCGTCGTCGACCTTCTGCAACCCCATCACCACGACATAGTTAGCGAGGGTCCAGCCGTCCCCGCACGAATCCAACAGCAGTTGCAGCGCGGCCTCGACAGCCTGAGCGGGGGTCATCCGAGCCGGCTCCTCGCCCAAACGCCGAGCCTGGTCAACGGGTCACATCGGGGCGGCCAGCGCCGCAACAAATGACCGGCCACATACACAATCGCCAGATCAGTCAGCACAGGATGGGCTTCCCGGTAGCCGTCAACCGCCTCAGACAGCAGCGGCCACCCGCACCGGGCGGCGGTCACCTCGTAGGCGGTGATACCCGCCCAGAACGCGATCCACGCCCGGTCCGCTGAGCTCACAGCAGCTTTAGAGCGGGTCGGAGTCGGGGTGGTCGCGGCGGTAGGCACAGACCACGCGACGCTCAAATTCGAGGCTGTCCTGGCGCTGGTCGAGGACTTCCTTGCGGACGGCGCCGAGTTCCTCGCCCAAGTCTTTCTGACGGTCATGGAAATCATCGAAGCGGTCACGGAAGTCGTCCATGCGGCCATGCATGTCCTCGACGAATGTGTCGAACGCGTGCCTAAACGGGTTCTCGCTGCCTTCGCTGCCGTTCTGCAGCTGCTTGTTCGCGCCGCCGCTCCGGCGGGCCGAAATCCACGCAGGAACAGTCGGGACAGCGACTAACGCCGTCCCGATGATCAGCAGTCCCACCAGGTCAAGCCAGTGGTCGACATTGACCGGGGGCATCAGTCCAGCACGCCATCGGCGCGTTGCTTCTTGACCACCAACGTGGCGGTTGAGGTCGCCCCTATCGCGAACACTGCCGCCATGAGTCCCAGCCAGAGGGGAACTTTGTCGGCGCTGATCCAGTCATAGCCGACCGCGAACGCGATCAGCGCCGTGGTCACGGCATAGAAATATTGCCTCGCCTTGGCGGTGGTCAGTTTCTCCAACATGATTACCTCTCGGTTAGGCGGCGAGCCGTGTTTCGGCGGTCAACACATGCTCCAAATGACGTGTTGCTGGCGACAGTTCAAAGATGTTGTGGCTGTCCATGTTGATGGCGAACCCGATACCGTCCACGAT
>JAHZKD010000196.1 GCA_022600605.1 Actinomycetes bacterium | reverse complement strand
GGTCGGTCGGATGCACCGTGGCCGCGTCTACCACGCCGAGGGGATTGCCGAATCTACCGTGCCGGTCGGTGAATACGCGCAGCACTGTCACGTCGATCGCCATAAGTCGATGCTACGTGTTAAGCGGTCAGTGGGGCAGGGTGCTAAGCGTGGTCAGTGGGGCAGGGCGCTAAGCCGTCAGTGGGGCAGGGCGCTAAGCCGTCAGTGGGGCAGGGCGCTAAGCCGTCAGTGGGTCAGGTCGCGCTACGTTCGTCGGCCCCCATGGCGTCCAGCACCGCGACCTGGGTGTCGACCGGGCCCGAGATAGTGCCCTGGCTGATGCCTGCCCGCAGCAGGCTTCGAAGGTAGTCCTGGTTATGCACGGCGGGCTCGGTGGACTCGATGAACTTCTGGACGTCCTCGACGAAGCGGTCTGGGTCGTCGTGAAACGGGAAATGGCCCGAGCCCTGGAAAATCTCCATTTGCGAACCCGGCATCGCAGCATGCGCCATCTCAGCGTGACTGACCGGAATGACCGAATCTTTGCTACCCCAGATCAGTTGCACGGGAACGGATTGTGTCAAATAACATCGATCGAGCATGGTCACCACCTGGCCGCGCCAATCGACCACCGCCCGCAGTGTTCGCGCGAAGGCCGCTGAAGCGGTCGGTTCGGGGAGATCGGCGAGGATGCGCAACATATTCGGGATGTCGCGGCCCACGCCTGTGGATCCGAACAGCGCCCCGCTTATCCGTCCGATGGCCTGCACCGCGGGGAGCACCAGCGGAAGTCGAAGCAGGGCTAACGCCTCACTGCCCATGGGCAGCGACGCGATCCGCAGCGCCACATTTACCTCTTTGGTGACCCCGCCTGCCCCGACAAGGATCATTCGGTTCACCAGTTGCGGGAACTGGTAGGCGAACTGCATCGCAACCCCGCCGCCCAGGGAATGGCCGATCACAGTGACGCTGTCGATTTCCAAGACGCTGAGCAGATCACGCATGCCGTTGGCATAGGCAGCCACCGAATAGTCGGCCCGCGGCTTATCGGACTTACCGTGGCCGAGCAGGTCTGGCGCCACTACGGTGAACCTTTGTGCGAGCTTGCTCTGTACGGTGCTCCACGTGGTGGAGTTGTCGCCGATACCGTGGATCAGCAGGATCGCCGGACCCGACCCGGCCACCCGGAACGCCCGGCGATAGCCGTGAATAGTCCGATACTGCAGCGTAGGAGTGATCTCCCGTACCGAGCGCAGGTTCGATTTGCGTTCGGTCATGGCGCAAATCCGATGATCACGGTCATGTCGCCCACTTCGTAGTCGGGTCGGATGGCGCCTTCGCGTTGCTACTGCGTGGGTATCGCGTTGGTCAGGAACTCATCGCGTTGGTCAGGAACTCTCGGTGTGATTATCCCCGTCTTTGTTGTCTTTTTCACCTGTCTGTTGGGCGAGGAAACGCTCAAATTCGGCGCCGAGTTCGTCTCCGCTCGGCAAATCCTCGTCACGTGCCAGGAGGGACCGGTTTTCCTGGGCCGCTACAAACGCATCGTACTGGCGCTCCAGAGCCTCCACCACCTGAGCGACTTCGGCACTGCCTGCCACCTGCTCGTTGACCTTGTCGTGCACCTTGGCGGCCTCCTGGGCCAGAGCGGCGGTCGGGAACTGCAGCGAACCGCACCTGGCGACCTCCGACAGCAAGGTCTCAGCGGCGGACGGGTAGTCGGTCTGCGCCAGATAGTGCGGGATATGCGCGGTGAAACCGACGACCTCATGACCATGTTGGGCCATCCGAAACTCGAGAAGACTGGACACACTGCCGGGAACCTGAACCTGTTCGACCCAGGGCTGGTGGTCGGCGATGAGCTCCTTGTCGTTCGAATGTGCGGTCATCGTCATCGGCCGGGTATGCGGCACGGCCATGGGAATGGCGCCGAGTCCGATGATCCGGCGCACCCCGAGCCGCTCGGCGAGCAGCCGCACTGCGGTGATGAAGCGCTCCCACCGCAAATCGGGCTCCAGGCCGGCGAGCAGCAGAAACGGTGTCCCTACGCTGTCGTGCAGTGCGTAGAGGTTCAGCTCAGGAGTGTCATAGTGGGTGAAGTGATCGGTCTTGAACGTCATCAGCGGTCGCCGGGACCGGTAATCGAGTAGTTCGTCGATTGCGAACGATGCCACCAGTTCAGTGTCGAGGGTGTTCTTGAGGTGCTCGGCAGCCAGGCTGATCGCCCGGCCGGCGTCTGAGAAGCCCTCAAGCGCATGGATCAGCACCGGTCCGCGGCCATCCGGGGAAGAGAGCTGCGGAGCGGGGAACTCGAGTTCATACATGCCGGTCTGCTCCGGTTGGTACTGCTGGCCGGGGTTATCGGCGCTGTCAGCCATCTCTTACCTCCTCCTCGCGGTGCGCCACGACAGCGTTATCGCCTGCACCGTGAACCTCCATTGTCCCGCATGCGGGAAGGTCCGCCACCGTGATGCGCCCGGCGTCACCTATTTGTTCGAACATGCCACCCCTTGCCGACATTCCGCATAGGCGCCCAGCCTGCTACTCAGGGAACGCAGGAGCCCAGCGGCGAAGCTGCTTCGGCTCAGGATCGGAACTGCTGGAGTGCACGCAGCTTGTTCATCACGTCCAACGCCGCCACCTTGTAGGCCTCGGAGAACGTCGGGTAGTTGAATACGGCATCAACAAGGTATTCGATGGTGCCCTGGCAACCCATGACGGCCTGACCGATGTGCACCATCTCGGTGGCGTTGGTGCCGAAGATGTGTACCCCAAGTAGGCGCAGGTCCTCGGTCGAGACCAATAGTTTGAGCATGCCGTAGGAGTCGCCGGCGATCTGACCGCGCGCCAGCTCGCGGTAGCGGGACACCCCGACCTCGTAAGGCACCGAGTCTGCGGTCAGTTCCACCTCGGTGGCCCCCACGTAGGACACCTCCGGTATCGAGTAGATGCCGATGGGCTGGAGCTCGGCCATGCCCTTGCCGGGCTCCCCAAATGCGTGATAGGCCGCCAGCCTGCCTTGGTCCATGGACGTCGCGGCCAGGGCCGGGAACCCGATGACATCGCCTACGGCGTAGATGTGGTCGACCTTGGTCTGGTAGTTGTCATCGACGAATATCCGGCCGCGGCTGTCGGCCTCCAACCCGGCGTTCGGGAGATCGAGGAGATCGGTCTGGCCTTGCCGGCCCGCTGAGTACATGACTGTCTCAGCGGGGATCTGCTTGCCGCTGGCCAGCGTGGTGATGGTGCCCGCTGACCCGACATCCACGGCGGTGACTTCCTCGCCGCACCGGAACGTCACGGCCAGGTCGCGCAGGTGGAATTTCAGCGCCTCGATGATCTCGGGGTCGCAGAACTCCAACATGTTGACGCGCTTCTCTACGACGGTCACCTTCGTGCCCAAGGCGGCAAACATCGATGCGTACTCGATGCCGATGACGCCGGCGCCGACTACGACCATCGAGTTGGGGATCGTCTTGAGGTCGAGGATGCCGTCGGAGTCCAATACGCGGTTATCGTCGAATTCCACGCCGGTGGGATGGGCGGGCTTGGTGCCGGTGGCGATGACAACGTAGCGGCCGCTGACGGTCACGCGCTCGGGGCGATTGGGGTCGTCGATGTCGATGGTGTGTGCGTCGAGGAACCGGGCGTGACCTACATAGAGTTCGATGCCGTTACGCATTAGTTGCGTACGCACCACGTCGATCTCTCGGCTGATTACGTGTTGCGTGCGCGCCAGAAGGTCGGCCGGGGTGATCTTTTCCTTGACGCGGTAGCTGGCACCGTAGAGGTCACGCTGGTTCATGCCGGTGAGATAGACGACTGCTTCGCGCAGCGTCTTCGACGGAATGGTGCCGGTGTTGACGCACACGCCACCCAACATCAGCCCTTGCTCGACCACGGCTACGGATTTGCCGAGCTTTGCCGCGGCGATGGCGGCCTTCTGTCCGCCCGGGCCGGATCCGATGACTACCAGGTCGTATTCCTGTGTGGAACCCATAGCATTTAGGTTTACGCCGGTTGTCCCCATCTCGCAGGCCGACCGGCGATGATCCCCGCGATTCGCGCGATCCCCAATGGCGATTCCATCCACAGCCGGGGTCCCCGAAGGTCGGTATTGGCTGCTTTTCGTCGGCTGCGGTGGGCAGGTTTAGGTCTATGTCCACGACACATCGCCCTGAATCCCCGCTCGATCAACCCGGCGTCTTGATTGCCGCGCTGCCTGCCATCCTCGGCTTCGTGCCCGAGAAGTCTCTCGTTCTCGTGACGGCCGCCCAGGGTGAAATGGGCGGTGAAATGGGCGCCGTGTTGCGCGCCGATCTCTGCGCCGAGGAGAGCGGCGACTCGTTGAGTCACTTGGCAGAATTGGCGGCCGCGTCCAGAGCAGAGATCGCGATCGCGGTCATTGTCGACGACGAGGGCGCCGCGTGCCAGATGTGCGCCGACGAGTACCGTGACCTGGCGCGCGAGCTGGCAGTTGAGCTCGCGAGGTCAGACATCGAACTCTGCGCCGCGCATGTGGTCGACGCGGTGGCGGCGGGCGGGCGGTGGTACTGCGCAGACGGATGCGGCAACTCGGGCGCGGTCGCAGACCCAGCGGCATCGCCGATGGCGGCGGCTGCAGTACTGGATGGTCGGCGTCTCTACACGCGACGTTCTGAGCTCGTCGCAGTCGTCGCCCCCGTCGACCTCAAGCGCCGCGCCGCGCTGGCCCGGGTGATCGGGCAGGCCGGCGCGATCGATCTCCATCGTCCCGATGAGCAGGCCCGATGCGACATCGAGCATGCTCTGGTCTGTGCCGAGCAGATTGGCGGTGGCCATCCGCTTGCCGATAGCCAATTGGTCCGGCTGGCCCTGGCGCTCACCGACCCGCGAGTACGCGACACCCTGTATGCACTCGCGGTGGGTGACCACGCGGGGCAGGCAGAATCGCTGTGGGCCGACTTGGCCCGCCGCTTGCCAGAGCCGTGGCGAGTGGAAGCCCTTGTACTGCTGGCTTTTTCAGCGTACACACGGGGAGATGGACCACTCGCGGGCATATCATTGAACGCGGCGCGCAGAGGTGTGCCAATGCATCGGATGGCTGGCCTTCTCGATAGGGCCTTGCAGTGGGGGATGCCGCCAGAACAGATCCGCGAGCTGGCCTGCACCGGCTACCGTCTCGCCGAGCAGCTTGGTGTCCGGCTGCCGCCAAGCACATGGTTCGGCCGCCGGGCAGGGTAAGCCGCCGGGCAGGGTAAGTGGAGTCAGACCTTCTCGACCTTGACGGTATGGGCCATCTCGTGCGGCAACTCAACCTGCTCGTGGCCCGGGATAACGATCATGACGCCACCATGGTTATTCACCTGGACCGTTACCCGGGCATTGGGCACCACGCCGGCGTCCTTGAGTCGGGCGATCAGATCGGCGTCGCCTTGCACGTGTTCGGTCAACTGTCGCACAACCACGGCGACCGGCATGCCCGCCGGTAACTCCGTCAGGCGTACGAGGCTGATGGCGTCGCCGGTCAGGTTGTCGTCGACACCGAGATCTGACAGGCCAGGGATCGGATTCCCGAATGGGGACGTGGTGGGATTATTGAGAACCTGGACCAGTCGACGTTCGACGTCCTCGCTCATGACGTGTTCCCACCGGCAGGCCTCGGCGTGTACTTCTTCCCACGGCAGACCGATGACGTCCACCAGCAGTCGCTCTGCCAGGCGGTGTTTCCGCATCACCGAGACGGCCAGGGTGCGGCCCTTATCCGTCAACTCCAGGTGCCGGTCACCCGCGACATGCAAAAGCCCATCTCGCTCCATCCGTGAGACGGTCTGGCTCACGGTGGGTCCACTCTGATCGAGACGCTCGGCGATCCGTGCCCGCAGCGGAACGACGCCCTCTTCCTCAAGGTCGTAAATGGTTCGCAGATACATCTCGGTGGTATCGACAAGATCGTTCATTCGCACACCCTCCGTCGGTGGGGAGTCTACCGGTCCACCCACCTGAACAGCGGTGCTTGAAACCTCGACACGGCTCTTACCAACCCGTCAACAGCGGACCAACCCGTCAACAGCAGACCGACCCGTCGACAGCAGAAAGCCCGCCGTCGATACCGGCGGGCTTTCCGAGGGGGTGGTCAGGAGGGGGTGGGTCAGGACGCGTAGGAACGCAGACGATCGGCGCGCTCTCCGTCGCGCAGCTTTGTCATTACCTCGCGCTCGATCTGGCGCACGCGTTCCCGGGAGAGTCCGAACAGCTTGCCGATCTGGTCCAGAGTGCGGGGCTGACCGTCGTCCAGCCCGAATCGCAGGCGGATAACCTGCTGTTCGCGCTCATCAAGGGTGGCCAGCACGTACCGAATGTCGGTGTGCAGTAGTTCGGAGATCACAGCGTTCTCCGCCGACATCGCCTCCGAATCTTCGATGAAGTCGCCCAAAGGCGCCTCTTCGTCACTGCCGACAGGCATATCCAGGCTGACCGGATCGCGGCTGTGCGAGAGCAGGTCGGCGATCTTCGCCGCAGGAATGCCCGACTCCTCGGCGAGTTCCTCGTCCGTGGCATCGCGGCCCAGGTTCTGGTGCATCTCGCGCTTGATTCGGGCCAGCTTGTTGACTTGCTCGACGAGATGGACGGGGAGCCGGATTGTGCGGCTCTGGTCAGCCATGCCGCGGGTGATCGCCTGACGGATCCACCAGGTGGCATAGGTGGAGAACTTGAACCCTTTGGCGTAGTCGAACTTTTCCATCGCGCGGATCAGGCCCAGGTTGCCCTCCTGGATGAGGTCCAGCAGTGGCATACCGCGCCCCGTGTAGCGCTTGGCCAGCGAAACTACCAGTCGCAGGTTCGCTTCGAGCAGATGACGTCGTGCCGATTCACCATCGCGCACAATGCTTGCGAGGTCACGTTTGCGGCTGTCGCCCAGGCGCTTGCGGGTCTTGAGCAAATGCTGTGCATAGAGGCCGGCTTCGATGCGCTTAGCGAGTTCCACCTCATCGGCGGCGTTGAGCAACGCGGTCTTGCCGATCCCGTTCAAGTACACGCGCACCAGGTCCGCAGCTGGGCTCTGGGCGTCCAGATTGTGGTCAACGCGAGTGCTGTTGCCAATTGCCATTACGGCCTCCTGATCGGGTCGAACTTTCATGAGCTACAACGGCCCAGACCCGGAAAGAGTTCCCATAGTGGTGTTGCTTCACACCTTCTGAACTGCGGTTATTGGGGGCAGACCTGAGAATGTGCTGAGAAGTGAGTCAGAAGATGCTCAGCGGGGAACATTGCCGCCGAAGCCGTCCCCGTCGTGCGGGGAACCGTCCCCGGCGTGGGGGGAATCAGCCGGATCGTGAAATGGTGATCCGTGGTGCGCGCCTTCGACTGCGGGGCGCTCGGCTGTCGGGAAAAGCGGAATGTGCCGGTTGCCCTGGTAGCGCCGCGGTTCCTCGGCACGCCTGGGCGGCCGGTCGTTGGCGATCAGAACAGCCATCCACGGCAATGGAATCGACAGCACGATGATCGCCAGTGAGAGCAGGCCGTTGTGCCAAATTCCGTAGGCCACCGCCGCGAAGATGAGTGCCGGGACGCGAAACGACATCAGAATGAGGTACTTACGCACCCGCTGACGGTGCTGTTCCTCGTAGGCGGGAGCGGCCCCGGTGATCAAGACCGGTTGACCCTCGTCGTCGAAACTCAGCTCTTCGCCTTGTTTCATTACTCCACTGTTCCACATGTTGGCCCGGTCCGGCCGGTGACGTTTCTTACCGATCGATTGCGAGGCAGAATGCAGTGATGCAAACCGATACGATCGAGCGCACCGAGACCGACGAAAGCGTCGATGACGGAACAGACGACGGTACGCCGAAGTTTTTCCACTACGTCAAGAAGAACAAGATTGCCGAGAGCGCGGTGATGGGCACCCACGTCGTCGCGTTATGCGGTGAAGTGTTCCCGGTGACACGGTCGGCCAAGCCAGGGTCGCCGGTGTGCCCCGACTGCAAGAAGATCTTCGAGCAACTCAAGGCTTAGCGGCGTCGCCGGCGGGCGCGGAGGTGGGCGTGTCCGACGCAGGGCCGGCCGTCCCAGGGTCGGTGAGGGTGTCGGATACGCCGTCCGCAGGCCCGCTGCTGCCGTTGAGCGAGTCGGCTTTTGCCTCCAGCCACCGATGGAAGCGCTTGGTGTGGGTGGCTGGAGCCGGCCACTCCTCCTGGATGGCAGCGTTCAGCTCAGCGCCGAGCATGATGGCGAAGCCGAGGAAAAATGCGAACAGCAGAAACGCGATGGGTGTGGCCAGAGCGCCATAGGTGTAGCCCGTACTGGTGATCCAGGTCAGGTAGACGCGTAGCGCCCACGTGGCGAACAAAAACACCACTGAGGCCAGCACCGCGCCGGGCAGGAGCCGATGTGAGGGCAGAGGTTTGGGCAGAGACACCCGGTAGAGCAGGTTCACCGCCACGACTAATGCGATAAAGAGCACCGGGTAATAGGCGAACTGAAGTACGTGATTCCAACTGTCAGGGATTAGCTCGGCGGCCTTGCGCGGCCCCAAGGCGAGGAACGGTGCGGCCACGATGGCGCCGACCAGCATCACCACATACAGACCTAGCGAGAAGAACCGTTGACGCACGGGGTGACGCAACGGGGTCTGACCATGCGCCTCGGTAATGGAGTCGACGAACGCCGAAATAGCCGACGACCCTGCCCACAGCGAAATCACGAATCCCAGCGACACCACCTCGCCGCGGGCGCCCCTGACGATGTCGAGCACCGTGGGCTCGATGATCTCGTTGACGACGTTGGGGGAGAAGAACCGCGCGGCGGTGCTGACCAGCTGATCCTGAATCGCCGGCAGCGTGTCTGGTCCGAACATCGGGGCTACGAAGGCCAAGCTGCCCAACATTCCCAGCAGTAGCGGCGGGAGCGACAGAGCGCACCAGAAGGCTGCCTGAGCAGACTCGGAAAAAATCGAGTCATCCCAACTTTTTGCCAGCGTCCTGCCGGTTATTCGCCAAATGTGGTGGCGCGACGGTTTCCGTTGCCCCAATGTCTGCACTGACTGGTCACTCATGACCAGAACAGCATTACCGATTCGGGGCTAAGGCTCCAACTGGCTGACTTCAAGGACTGCGTCCAGTTCGACCAAACTCGCCTCGTGTTGATTGGCATGATGCTGACAGAACAGCAGTTCAGCACCTGAAGGAAGCTTGGCTCGCACGCGTGCTGCGGCGCCACAACGGTCGCACCGGTCAGCCTTGGTCAATGCGGGACTGGTGAGCGTTGCGGTCATGGCACCTCCATAGGGTGTAGCGACTTACATCTACTCTGTCAGACGCTTGGGATTCCGGCCTTGTTCCCCGGGGGTTTTTCGGGTGTGTCGTGTCTCACGGGTGTAGCTGCTGCAACGGTGGGGGGTTGGCGGTATGAGCGCTAAGGCGGTTTCCCCCACACCCGTGCTCTTCCATTTGTGCTCTGCGGCCCACTGGCAAGCCGCCCGAGAGTCCGGAGAGCTTCGGCCAGACTCATTGCGCGAAGCGGGCTTCGTGCATCTGTCGAGCCCAGAGCAGGTGCACTTGCCCGCCAACCGGTTGTACGCAGGCCGGACCGACCTGATGCTGTTACACCTTGATGCCGCGCGACTCCGCGCTCCGGTCCGCTGGGAGCCCGGGGCTCCCAGCGATCCAGACGCAATGGTGTTCCCGCACTTGTACGGACCGCTGCCCGTGGCGGCGGTGATCAACGTCACTGCTTACTTGCCGGACCGCCACGGCGTGTTCAGGCCACCCATGGACTGACCGCAACCGACCCTGCACGAGTCCTCGCTTGGGGCCAAACGCGGCGGCTATGACCGCACCTCGCTGTGATGCACGCCACCGTCTACTTCCCGTTCACCTACTACTTCCCGTTCACCTAGCCTGGAGGCACTCAGCAGCGCGGCGCCCAACATGACGATTGCACTGCCAAGAATGACCCCTCCGATGACGTCGCTGAAAGTATGGAATCCGTCATACAACGTGACGAAGGCGACGAACATCACACCGACGGTCACCACGCCTGCCAGCGCGGCTCTTGCAGCGCCGCCGCAGCCAGCACCGAGGCATACCGCGATCATGCCGAGCAGCGAAGTGGTGCCGGTGAGGTGGCCGGACGGGAAGGTGTGTTCGAAGAAAAGCAAGGGCTTGTCTTGTAGCTCCGCCACAGCGGTGGACGTCCGCCCAACCACCGCTTTGAGCGCCTGCTCGACCAGGACGCCACCGCCTACCCCGCCGACCACGAGGGCAGCGGGGAGCACCGACCGCGCCTGCAAGGACAGCAATACCCCGGAAACGATCGCAGCGATCGCGACATTGGTCGGATTGCCGACGAAGTCGAAAATCGCATACGTCTCCGGTAGCCACCGCTCGGATCTGTCGGCGGCGAACCGCTCCGCTACCGATACGTCGAGACTCGCCAACCACCGGGCATTTATCCCGACCGCGAGCACCGCCAGCGTGGCGAACAGCCCGGTGGCCAGCGAAGCCAATGCCACAGGGCCGCGCTTCACCGTTAGCCGGCCTGCAGGGTGGTTGGGGTTTCTGTCGCGGCGGAGGGGGATGGCATGGGTTCGCGTGTTGCGGGTAGGGCGTGGTCGAGGGGGACGTCGAGAGGGATGTTGAACGCGACGTGCAGTGGCGGGTGGGCTGAGTCGTTGCTTTCGGGGTTGCTGGTCTCGATGGTCATCGCGATGTTGACGGCGCCGGGCTCGGTATCGGCGGGGCTGGTCGTTGACATGTCGGTGAGCAGGAATTGATGCTCTGCGATGTTGTCGTTCAGGAGCGGGGTTCGGGGGTTGTGGGGGTCGGGAACGGTTGCTTGCATGGTGTAGGTGCCGCCGGCAACTGGTGTCTGTTCGATGATGTCGATTTGCGAGGTGCCCGTGCGTTGGGCAAGTACTGCGGCTCGTGGTTGGGCACTGAATAGCCCGTCTGCGCCGAACAGCCATTCGTAGAGGTTCACGATTCCGGTGGCCACGACGATGACCACGGTTGCGGTAGCTCCGGCTGCGATCCGCAGGGCGACGCCGATGGGATTGTCGTTTCCGACTAGGGCCCCTACTCCGTAGCCGATGGATACCCCGAGGGCCACTTGAACGGCCGGTCGGTCGAGGACGGCTTGGAACACGACGTCGGCTAGGTCGCGGGGCGGGGTTCCGGTCAGCAGGTCGACCACGACGTCGTCGATGAGCTCGACCACCGGTTGTTGTGCCAGCAACGCCTCCAGGGTTCCGCTGACAAACGACCCGGCCACGGTGTCCAGGAACGAATCGGTGATGCCGTATTCCTTGAGCAGGTCGATGACCAAAGTTTGGGCGGCGGTGCCCAACGCATCGCGTACCTCGGTGTTGCCCATGATTGAGTCCAGGGCAGTGGGGATGATGGCTTTCACGGCGGCCTGGAAGGCGGTATTGGCCTGCAGCGAGGTTAATGCGTTCTGCAGTGCTGTGGATGGGTCTGTCCCGTCGAGTAAGGCGTCGGCGACCTCGTTGATGGTATCGGTGAGGGCGGTGTTGAACCCTGGGTAGGCCAGGAACTGGCTCACCGACGAGCCGAGCACGTCTGCCAGGTCGCCGACGACCGCCGGGTTGGCTAGTAGGGCAACCACTGCGCCGCTGAATGGGGCGCCGATTTCATCGCCGATATAGGACTGGATCGCCGGGTTAGCTACCAGGTCGGTGATCAACGTCGTGACGATCGTGCCTAGCGATTGCTGAACGGTGGGGTCGGCCAACAACGTGGTGTCGACGACGTTGAGGACATCGGCGATGGTGACCTTCGCTGCGGCCAGGACCGTGGTGTTGCCCTCGAGCGCGGCCAGTACCGCGGCCAACGCTGCCGACACATCTTGGCCGGAGATCACCGCGTCGGCGAGTTGACCGGCGGCTCCGCCCAACGCCGAGGCCACCCCGGGCTGGCCCAGGAAGTCCGGGAACACTGACCCGAGGACGGCCCCGAGGTCGGCCCCGAACCCGTCGGTGGCCAACAATTGCTGCACCGCCGCACCGACGGCCGCACCTACCGGTGCTGCGATCGGGCTATCACCGAGCAACCCGCTCACCAACGCCGCGACCTGCTCCCCGGCGAACTGCTGCACCGCGGAGTCGTCGAGGTTGGTGACCAAACCATCCACAGCCGCGCCGAGCGCTTGGACCAATGCTGTGTCACTGAACGACTGATCCACCACGTCGCTGACAGTTATCCCAATTGCGGCCTGGATCGCGGGATTGGCTTGCAGTGCAGCCAGTACCGTGGGCAGCACCGCCGACAAGTCTTGTCCGGCGACCACGGCTTCGGCGAGTTGACCGGCGGCATCACCCAACGCGGCGACCACTCCGGTCTGGCCCAGGAGCTCTGGGAGCAGCGATCCGATGACCGCCCCGAGGTCGGCCCCGACCCCGTCGGCGGCCAGCAAGTCCTGCACCGCCGTACCGACGGCCGCGCCCACCGTCCCAGCAATCGGGCTATCACCAAGCAACCCGGTCACCAAGGCCGCGACCTGCTCCTCGGCGAACTGTTGGATTGTGGAGTCATCGAGGTCGGTGACCAACCCTGTGATAGTCGAGCCCAGCGCTTGGACCAGGGTGGTGTCGCCCAAAAGTTGTTCGACCGCGTCGCTGGCGGTCACGCCGACCGCGTCCTGGAGTGCGGTGTTACCTCTCAGCGCGGTCAGAAGCGCGGGCAAGGCTATCGACAAATCCTGGCCGGCAGCCACCGCAACGGCGAGTTGACTGGCGGCCTCAGCGAACGCGGAGACGACTCCGGTCTGGCCCAGGAAGTCTGGGAGCAGCGATCCGATGACCGCGCCGAGGTCGGCCCCGACCCCGTCGGTGGCCAGCAAGTCCTGCACCGCCGCCCCCACGGCCGCGCCCACCGTCCCAGCGATCGAGCTATCGTCGAGCAGCCCAGTCGCCAATGCCGCACCTACTGGTGCGGCGATCGGGCTATCACCGAGTAGCCCGGTGACCAAGGTGGTGACTTCATCTCCGGCGAACTGTTGGATTGTGGGGTCGTCGATGAGGTCGGTGACCAGCCCGGTGATCGTGGCGCCGAGTGCTTGGATCAGGGTGGTGTCGCCCAAGAGTTGTTCGACGACGTCGCTGGCGGTGACTCCGACTGCGTTCTGGATCGCGGTGTCGGCTTGCAACCCGGCTAGTGCTGCGGCTAGTGCTGTGGAGAGGTCTTGGCCGGAGATCACCGCGTCGGCGAGTTGACCGGCGGCATTGCCCAGCGCGGAGACGACCCCGGTCTGGCCCAGGAAGTCCGGGAGTAGCGATCCGATGACCGCCCCGAGGTCGGCTCCGACCCCGTCGGTGGCCAGCAAGTCCTGCACCGCTGCACCGGCGGCCGC
>JAHZKD010000195.1 GCA_022600605.1 Actinomycetes bacterium | reverse complement strand
AGCGTCGGGCCGCCCGCCTCGCCGGTGTTGCGTCCGGCGTCGAAACCACCCAAATTGCTCATGGGCTGACTATTCACCCGCAGGCATGGTGCCCGGCGCAGTGCGTGGGATAGCGCGTATCACCATGCCCACCTGGATCAGGTAGAGAATCGCCGACCACAAGTACATGGCCAGACCCCAGATGAGGAAACCCCACCCGATGGCCAGAACGACCCGTGCCCATAGCGCGTCGAACTGCCCCAGTAGCACCAGTGGAAGGCCCGACATCAGCGCGAACGTGGCAGCCTTGCCGATGTATGTGACCGGCAGCGCCACCAAGCTCCGCCTACGCAGCAGCGGTAGCGTCGCGGCCAGCACCAGGTCACGCCCGAGCAGCAGGCCCACGATCCACCATGGGAGCGTGCCGGCCATCGCCATCGCGATCGGCACGATGATCATGTAGACCCGGTCAACGGCGGGGTCGAGCAGTGCGCCCAGCCGCGAGGACTGGTTGTCGAACATGCGCGCGATCTTGCCGTCCGCCCAATCAGATACCCCGCTGAACATCAGCACGGCGACTGCCCAACCCGTAGCACCGGCCAGCAGCAGATACAGAAAGACAGGTACCAACACCAGGCGGATGACCGACAGCGCATTCGGTACCGTCAGGACCCGATCCCGGGGGACCAATCCCGGGGTCGCAGCGTTCTCACCCGCCACTTCGGCCATGAGTAGAACCTAGCGGAACACGCCGGGCAGGCTCAGCGCCGACATCGCGTCGTCGGCCAGCGGATTGTCGTGCACCATGTACGTCCACGTCGAGGTCGGCCGTGCCAACTTGGACAGATCGACCCCCAACTCGTCCTCGATCGAGGGCGCAGTGTCGAACGTCTGCTGGGCCGCTTCGATGGCGTCGGCGGCCAGTGAGGCGAAGGCGTCCACGGCCATCCGGTGGAATTCGTCGAGTGGATTTTGCCGGCCCAGGGCGCGCAGGTGGATACTTTCCCGGATGTCGGCGAGGTAGGCCAGATGCTCGGTCCAGCCGCGGTCCAGGTGGTACAGCATGATCAGCCGGCAGATCTTCTCCAGCTTCTCCTCAGCTCCCGGGCCGAGCTGCTCGACGAGTTCCTCGTAGCGGGCCGGCGATAGCTCGGCGAGCTCCGTGCGCGCCGTCGCGGTTCGCAACAGCGTGTTGCGACGCTCAACGAGAATGCCACGTTGCCGGGCGATCAACAGGTTGTAACGCCAGGTAGTGGAGTGCACTTCCAGCAGGCGACCTTCAGCGATCCGCTGGGCATCCTCAAGCAGGCTGGCAGCCTTTGGGGCCAACACCCGACCGTCCTCGTCGCAATCGAGAGGCAGCTTGTGCGGCTCGAGATGCGATACGACGACGTCGTCCTCCCAGCTGGAGAAGAACAGCGACGAGCCAGGATCGCCCTGTCGACCGGCGCGTCCCCGTAGCTGATTGTCGAGCCGCTCGGTGTGGTGGCGACCGGTGCCGATGACGTGCAGTCCCCCGAGTTCGGCCACCCGCTTTTTTTCGGCGGCATTATCGCCCACGTCTGATCCGCCCAGCCGGATGTCCGTGCCGCGGCCGGCCATCTGCGTGGACACGGTGACCGCGTTCAGCGCGCCCGCTTCGGCGATGACGGCTGCCTCCTCCGCATCGTTTTTGGCGTTGAGGACGACCGCCGGCACACCGGCTTTGACAAGACGCTCGTGCAGATCTTCGGACTCGGCGACATCGCGAGTGCCCACCAGCACCGGCTGGCCTGTTTTGTGAACGGCCACAATGTGTTCGACGATTCCGTCGTTTTTGGCCGCCACCGTGACATAGACCCGGTCGGTTTCGTCCTCGCGGATGTTGGGGGTGTTGGGTGCGATCGGTGAGACACCTAGCTTGTAGAACTGGCGGAGCTGTTCACCGGCAGCTAGCGCGGTGCCGGTCATTCCGCAGACGCGCGGGTACCGGTTGATCAGCGCCTGCACTGTGATGGTGTCGAGCACTTCCCCGGTCTCGGTGGTCGCGATGCCTTCCTTGGCTTCCACTGCGGCCTGCAAACCGTCGGGCCAGCGCTGCAGGGTTGCGATGCGGCCGCGGGACGCGTTGATGAGGTGTACCGCGTTGTCGCGCACGATGTAGTGGACATCGCGTTGCAGCAGCGCGCGGGCGTGCAGTGCGACGTTGATCTCGGTGAGCGTGGTGGCTACGTGCTCCTCGGAGTAGAGGTCGATGCCACCGAGCGCCGTTTCCACTTTCTGTGCGCCCAGCTCGGTCAGGTGCACGTTGCGGCTATCGGTATCGGCGGCGAAGTCCTTGCCCTCGATGAGATCGCCGACGAGGCGGATGAGCTCGACGCGCGGTGTCTCCCGATGGCTGGTTCCGGCCAGTACCAGTGGCACCAGCGCCTCGTCGACAAGCACCGAGTCGGCCTCGTCGATCAACGCGACGTCGGGATTCGGAGACACGAGGTTCTCGAGATCGGTCACCAGTTGGTCGCGCAGCACGTCGAAGCCGATCTCGTTGATCGACGCGTAGGTGATATCGCGTTGGTAGGCCTCGCGGCGCTCGGCGGCGGTGGAGTCGGCCGTGATCCAGCCGACGGTCAGGCCCATCGCTTCGATCAGCGGACCCATCCACTCGGCGTCACGGCGAGCCAGATAGTCGTTGATGGTGATGACGTGCACGCTGCGACCTGCGAGCGCGTAGCCGGCGGCGGCGATCGCACCGGACAGTGTCTTGCCCTCGCCGGTAGCCATCTCGACGACGTCGCCGGCCAGCATCCGCAGCGCGGCTTGCAGCTGTACATCGAAGGGACGGAGGTCGGTCATCCTTTCGGCTGCCTGACGTGCGATCGCCAGGAACTGCGGTATGTCGGCGGAGTCAGCCAGGTCGTCGAGATTGAGTGCAGGGGCCGCCTTGCGCAGCTGTTCGTCGTCGAGCTGGGCTACCTTCGCGTCGAACTCGGCAGATTCATCAACCAGGACCGTCGACTGCGTCTGGTCCTTTTGTGCGCTTGCGCCGAGTAGTTTCCAGAACCGGTTGGACAGCCTTCCCGAGTTGGGATTCGCGGGGGTCTTCGAAGAGTTGCGAGCCACACGTTTACGGTACGCGGCGCTGGTCGGACACCAGCCTGTAGGCCGGGCGGCGGCCTGCCCACTCCGGATCAGCGGGGTGCTGCCGAAGGCAGGGCGCGCTGCCGGCGGGGAGGCGCGGTACCTTGCCCGAATGGATTTGTTCACCCCCACACTCGATTGGAACGGCGAGGTCTGGACCTCGCTGTGGTGGATCGCCCAAGGCTGGGGGTACGCGGCGGTAGCCACACTCGTCGCCCTGATCCTGATCGCCCGCTTCACCGTCTGGGGTCGGCAGTTCTGGCGTGTCACCCACGGGTACTTCACTGGTCCCGAGAGTGTGGTCGTGTGGCTGTGGCTGGCGGGCATTCTGCTGCTGGTCATCGCGAGCGTGAGGCTGTCAGTGCTGTTCAGCTTCCAGGGCAACGACATGATGACCAGCTTCCAGGTCATCGCGTCCGGAGTCGGGGCCGGCGACGACGCCGTCAGAGAGTCGGGCAGGGGCGGCTTCTGGCTGTCGATGGGGGTCTTCGCGGTTCTGGCGGTCATCAACGTCGCCATCATCATGCTCAACCTCTTTGTCACCCAGCGATTCATGCTCCGCTGGCGTACCTGGCTCACCGACCATTTGACGGGCGACTGGCTCGACGGCAAGGCCTATTACCGGACGCGATTCATCGACGACACCATCGACAACCCCGACCAGCGCATCCAGGCGGACATCGACATCTTCACCGCCGGCGTCGGCGCCCTGCCCAACACGCCGAACAACACCGCTGGTACCACCCTGCTGTTCGGCGCCGTCTCATCGATCGCTGCGATGATTTCGTTCACGGCGATTCTGTGGGATCTATCGGGGCCAGTGACCCTGCCGTTCGTCGGAGTTGAACTGCCCAAGGCGATGTTCTGGATCGGAATCGCCTACATTCTGTTCGCTACCGTCGTCGCTTTCTGGATCGGCCGCCCGATCATCACGCTGTCGTTCAACAACGAGAAGTTCAACGCCGTCTTCCGGTATGCCCTGGTTCGACTGCGCGACGCGGCCGAGGCGGTCGCGTTCTATCGCGGCGAGGTCGCCGAGCGCACCGGGCTTCGGCGCCGGTTCGCCCCAATCGTCGCGAACTACAAGAAGTACGTGAACAGGCTGGCGGCCTTCCTGGGCTGGAACCTCTCGATCAGCCAGGCCCAGGAGCTGATCCCCTACATCGTGCAGTTTTCGCGGTTCTACAACGGGGAGATCACGCTGGGTCAGCTCTCGCAGACGGCAAGCGCCTTTCGTGAAATTCTTAGCGGGCTGTCGTTCTTCCGAAACGCCTACGACAACTTCGCCGGCTACCGCGCCGCGATCATCCGCCTGCACGGACTCGTGATCGCCAACGAAGAGGGGCGGGCGCTGCCCTCGCTTGATGCCGAAGATTCCGCTGACGGTCACGTCGAGTTGGAGAAGGTCGAGGTGCGGACCCCGGCCGGTAGGCAGCTGATAGATCCACTCGGCCTGCGACTCGACCCCGGCGAAGCGCTGGTGATCACCGGACCTTCCGGCAGCGGCAAGACAACGTTGCTGCGCAGCCTCGGGCGCCTGTGGCCCTTCGCGTCGGGTTCCATCAAGTATCCGATCGAGGAGAATTCGACGTTGTTCCTTTCGCAGCTGCCCTACGTGCCTTTGGGAGATCTGCGCACCGTCGTGTCATATCCGAATCAGACCGGCTCGATCACAGATGACGACCTGCGTGCGATCCTCAACCAGGTTGCGCTGCCCCACCTGACCGAGCGGCTCGACGAGGAGGCGGACTGGGCCAAGGTGCTCTCTCCTGGCGAGCAGCAGCGGATCGCGTTTGCGCGAATCCTGCTCACCAAGCCGCAGGCGGTGTTCCTCGACGAATCGACTTCTGCCCTCGACGAGGGGTTGGAGCTGATGCTCTATCAGCTCGTCCGCAGCGAGCTACCCAACACCATCTTGGTCAGCGTCAGTCACCGCCACACTGTTGAGCAGCACCACACACGGCAACTGCAACTGCTCGGCGATGGTCGGTGGCATCTCGGCGATGTCGGTGACGAACCCGCGCGCGTCTAAGCGATCTAGTCGGCTCAGACCATGTCGTCAACGACGACTGTCGAGTAACCCATCCCGATGTAGGTGATGATGATGGCGATCATCAGGACGGCGAGAGCAACGTCGGCGGCTGTCCTGCGCAGGAACAGCCCAGCGACTCCCCCGGCCACGATAAGGCCCTGAAAAAGCAGGTCCAAGTCCCAGCTCTGTTCCCCGATAAGGATTTTGTGCAGCACGTTGACCGTGATGAGAAAGATCAACACCCCGAAAAAGACCGGCCGAACCCGCGCGAAGGCCTCCGAACGCGAGAGGGTGTCGTCGTTTTCCACAACTGGCTCCGAGGGCGGCAACAGGACGGACATGACGAGGATTCCGGCTGGGACGACCAGAAACGCTACCAACTCGAGGATGGTGGTCTGCGTCAAGGTTTCTCGGTAGTACGTCGACGCCAGCCACACCTGGACGACAAACACCAGCAGGAAGATCTGCCATAGCATCGCCGGTACGAACGGCCGTCGCTGCGGCTCCCAGCGCCAATCCCGCACTGTGAGCGTGAGTTGGCTTATCAGTTGGCCGAAGGCGATGCCCAGGATCACCGTGTAGAACCACCACATCCAGGCATGCTCGCACACTCGCGATTCTTCGTGCCGGGCTATCGGTATTGTGGCCGCCGCCTCCGTTCGACCTGAACCGCCTCCGTTCGACCTGAACTTTCGACTAGGCGCGTGCGGTGTGTTCTCCCGCCCGCCGCCCTGCGTGTTCTCCCGCCCGCCGCCCGAAGAACGAACCCTCGCCGAGCTGCGTTCCGCTGGCGTAGCCCTTGCCGTCCTGGGCGATATTCCAGGCGCACGCGCCCGCGGCGTACAGCCCGGGAACCGCGCTGCCGTCTTCGCGGAGCACCTCACCGTCGATCGACACCTTCAGTCCGCCCAGGGTGAATCCGGAATACATCGCCTGGCCCAACGTCAGGTCGAAGGCTGCCCACGGGCTGGTGTCTTGTGCTGCAAGGTATTCGGGCTGCTTGTGGAAGTCAGGGTCGAGGCCCTCGGCCGCGTTTGCGTTGTAGCGCTCCAGGGTCGCGGCGAGGTTTCCCGCCGGAATCTGGAGTGCGGCCTCCATCTCGGCGATGGTCTCCCAGCCGTCGATAAATCGGATCAAAGGCATCTCGGGCATCCGCATATGGGCTTCGTCGACGATGAGGAATGCCGCGTGATCGGGTTGCTCGAGTACGAAAGCCGAGGTGCGCGAATGGTAGGAGTCCTCGGCGACGAACCGCTTCCCGGCCTTGTTGACGATGACGCCGGTGAGCAGGATGTCAGGAGGATAGGCGGCAGCGGTGATGAACAGCTGATCCATGTTGGTGGCGATGCCACCTGCGGAGACGCCCAGTCCGATGCCTAACCCGTCGTCGTTGGGGTTGCCCAGGATGTATGGGGCCACCGTCCCGTGGTGTTTGGTCTTGCGTTCGTGCCCGAGTGCGGGCGTGTATTGGTTCACCATCTCGGGGTTCATCGCGAAGCCGCCTGCGGCGATGAGGACAGCCCCGGCTTTGACCGCGCCGCTATCGCCGAAGTGTCCCCAACGCGCGCCCACCACCGCGCCGCTGCCGTCGGTGACCAATGCTGTCGCGCCGGACTCGTATTGGATCCGGACACCGAGGTCGGTGGCGCGCTTGAGCAGCAGGTCGATCACCATCGCCGCGCCACCCAGTGCACCGGGGACCGGCACGGAGTGGCCGCGCGGCGCCGGCTTGGCCTGCTCGCAGAACGGCCACACCTTCTCGTTGCCGGTGTAGGAGAGCCCCTCGGTGCCTGTCGGGACGACGACCTTGCCGGGGCAATAGCTGCGTTCGAATTGAAAGCCAAGCGCTTCAAGCCAATTGAAGTGTTCGACACTTCCGTCGCAGTACGCGCGGATCTTGTCGTGTTCGGGATCGCGGGACGCCGCGATCAGGTACTTGTACATCTCCTCGGGTGAGTCGTCATGGCCGGTAGCCTGCTGCACGGCAGTCCCGCCGCCGAGGTAGAAATGGCCGCCCGCCATCGAAGTCGTTCCGCCGGCGGCCGCGGCCTTCTCCAGAACCAGCACACGGGCGCCGGCCGCAGCGGCGCTGACGGCTGCGCAGCCGCCTGCGATTCCGAATCCGAGGATCAGCACATCGACCTCGTCCGACCATGAGGTGACGTCATCGACGCTCACCGTTTCCGGAATGTGCTGGTTGGTCACCACTGCTCCCGTTTCATATGGTCCCCTGCCTTATCTGGTCAAAGAACGCCTGAATGTCTGGTGGTATATAGGCAATTTCGATGTAGGGCACACCTGAACCTTCGGCCGAAACGTAAGCGAACCGCATCCCACCGGCCATCGTGCCGGCCATGACCACGGGTGCGCCGTCGCGTTCGGCATCGCCGACGGCGGCGTCGAATCGCTCTGCGTCTCGGGCCTCGACGCAGATGTGGTGCAGTCCGGGCCCATGCCGCTCGAGGAACTCGGTGTAGATGCTGCAGCCCGACACCGGGGCGATCACCTCCAGTTGGGTGTCCCCGGCATAGCTCAGGGAAATGTCGGCCACAAAGTCAGCGGGTTGGCCGCGGTATGAGCAGGTGTCCGGGCCGAAATGCACCCCGGGCATGCGGACCCATTTCTTGGCGCCCAACAGCGAGGTCAGCATTGCTTCAGTGGCCGCGGCGTCTTGGGTCACCCACGCAACCTGGACAGGTGTCTGGTCGAGCATCCCTGTGAGGATATCGCGAGCAGCGTGCAGTGGCTAGAACGTGTTCTAATCTCGCCGGATTTCGGTCAGACAATCGCACCCGGCCAGGTGGGGCCCGGCTTGGTCGATCCCGGTTTCCGGGCTGGCCTTCAGGGCAGGACCGGCGCCTCGGCAACGGTGGTTGACGCCGCGGAAATGGTGTCTTCACGCGCCTCATGGCTGAGGACCTGCCAGGACACCGCCGCGGGGAGGACACCCCAGGTGCTGTTGAAGATTCCGATCAGCACCGTGCGACCGTCCGGTGTCGTTGTGTACACTGGCCCGCCTGAATCGCCTTTCTGGCTGACCACACCATTGGCCATCGTGAACCAGCCGTTGTTGACCGCTTCGATTGTTCCGCAGCTCTCCCCGGTCACCACACCGAAGTGGCAGATTGGCATGCCAACCACCGGAAGCACCGCCGGATCGGTGACCAGCACCTGCCCGCCCGGAAGCACGTTGCTGATCGCGACGTCGGAGTTCAGGTGGATCACCTGCCAGTCCGCGATCTGGTGGTTGCCGTCGACTGTCATGCCGTTAGGGGTGTTGTCGCGGAACGAAACTTGCGTGCCGATCATGTTGCCTTGATTGTTTGAGACCGTTCCTGATGCACGGCAATGGCCGGCGGTGAACGCCATCCGTGTGTGGGGGTCGACGTAGCCGAGGGTGCACAACACCGAGTCCTGATGGATCTCCATGCCGGGGTGGACGAGGACACCGGGCTGAGCTTGGGCGGATGCCCAGCTCAGCATCAGCGCGAGGATGGGAGCGGTCGCTACAAGCACAAGCTGGCGCAAGTGATGCGGAAACCGTGTTGACACCTCTGACATAACGCCCCCGTTCATACGACCCTGCGATACCCGCTCTAGCGGCTTCGTAACAGGCTCATCGCGATTGGGAAAAGGGGCGTTACATGGGAGCGATAACAAGTATCAGCGAAGGGCGATCCGGGCGCCCTGGCGTCGAGATGCAGCGAGGATTAGCCCGGCGTCACCGAGGGCTGCGGCGCGGTGCGAGCTTGCTCGCCCATCGGCGTGGGGTCGCGGTCGCCAGGCGTTCGCACCGGCGCCCAGCCGGGCGGGCCGAAGATGTAGCCGAGTTTGTCCCGAACGCCTCGTGCGGCCCGCACGTCGCGACCGATCGCGGCGTATTCGTGCGTCTGCAGCTTCCAGATGTTGAATGTCTGCACCTGCTTGGTCAGTCCGTAATGCGGCCGGAACCGCTCGGGGGCAAACGTGCCGAACATTCGATCCCAGATGATAAGGATCCCGCCGTAGTTCTTGTCTAGATACTCACGGTCTGTGCCATGGTGCACCCGATGATGGGAGGGGGTGTTAAAGATGAATTCGATTGGATGCCAGAGTCTTCCGATTCTCTCGGTATGAATCCAGAACTGATAGACCAGGTTTATCGAGAAACTCACGAACACCATCCAGGGAGGAACACCCAGCAGTGGCAGCGGAATCCATATCAGGATTTCTCCGCTGTTATTCCACTTCTGCCGTAACGCGGTCGCGAAGTTGTAGTACTGACTGGAATGGTGAGCCTGATGAGTCGCCCAGACGAACCGCACCCGATGCGCGGTTCGGTGATATGCGTAGAACAGCAGGTCGACACCGAGGATAGCGATCACCCACGTGTACCAGTGGGTCGCCGACAAATGCCACGGAGCGAGATAGCCATAGATCGCCGCGTAACCCAACAGTGCCAAGAACTTCCACGCACCCATGGTGAAAATTGACACCAATCCCATCGAGATACTGGCCCAGGCGTCAGGCGTGAGGTAGGCGCCCGAACCCGGACGGCCGGCGTCGTTACGACGCTCAAGGTGCTCGAGCTTCTGCGCGGCCGTCCACTCGAGGATCAGCAGGAGTAAGAAGAACGGAATAGCGAACAGAACGGGATCGCGCATCTGTGGCGGCAGGACGTCCAGGAACTCCACGGCGGCACCTCCGAGAGAAGTCTATTTTTGCTACAGGAAGCTCAGGACGTCGTCGCCCCAGGCGCGGCGTACTTCTGCATCCAGGTCGTCAACCACCGAATCCTCCTTGTCGATGACCAGCGTGGCACGGTCGTTAGCGCCGTAGCGACCCCACGCCGGTTCGCCATCGAGGCCCGATGGCTGGCCAGTGGCCGCGAAGTTCGTCCATCGGGCGCGCATACGGCGCGAGACCGCCGCGCCGACCTTGCGGCCACCGAGTGCGAACATCGGATCCTTGGGCACCACACCGAGATTTCCCCAGACAAAGGGAAGTTCAGTGGCGTGCGCGGCATGCAGGCGCAGCATCCGCAGCATCGGGGTGGCGAAATCGAAGCGGTACAGGTAGACCGGCGCGACGGCGCGGTGACCATCGGCGAACCAGATCGAGGGCATCCGGAACCCCAGGTCACTGGCTACTCCCAGGTGCTTGACCTTGGTACGGCCGCGGTAGGTGCCGTGCAGGTCGGTTTCGTTGGGTAGCTGCAGGTGGGGCTGTTCGGCAGCGATTTGGGCGAACATCGCCGTGATGGCTTCCGCCTTGATGGGCATCAGTGGCGACTTCATATAGCGGAACAGCGCCGCTTCGTTCCTGTTGGTGCCGATGATCAGCGGCACCGGATGAGTCAAACCCTTCCTGGCCAGGGTGACCGGATAGTCCGGCACGAAGTCTCCGTCGACGATCGGCGCGAAGGCCAGCCTGCCCGGGGTTTGCAGCGGGACCTCGTCGAACACCGTCCTGGCGGCTTCCACGATCGCCTCGATCGGCAGCCCGGCCAGGCGTCCGAGGTCCTGACGTCCGACCTCGAGCACCTCGAGGAAGCGTTCGGCCACCCGGCGGCCACCGTCAGCGCGGTAGGACGACGTGACCGGTGAACTCTGGGCGATCGCGGCGGTGAACAACCCAGCTGCTGCGGGGCTGCCCAGCAGCGCGGTCACCACGCCCGCTCCTGCTGACTCGCCGAACAACGTGACGTTGCCCGGGTCCCCGCCGAATGCGGTGATGTTGTCGCGCACCCAGCCCAGCGCTGCGAGCACGTCGCGGAGACCGACGTTGGTCGCGAATTGCTCGGGGTCGGCGCCCAGTGTGGCCAGTTCCAGGAACCCGAGTGCGCCGAGTCGATAGTTGAGCGTCACCACCACGACGTCACCGCCGGCGGCCAGCGTGCGCCCGTGGTAGAGGGGTTGGCTGGCCGAGCCGAGGACGTAAGCGCCGCCGTGCACCCACACCATTACCGGCTTGCCCGCTCCTGGCTCGGTGCCTGACGGCGCCCAGATGTTGAGTGACAAGAAGTCATCGCCCTGGGGGGCACCGAGATCGATCGGAATCTTTGGGTCCGTCGGCTGTGGACACACCGGCCCGACCTGTCCCGCGTCGGCCGGTTCCGACCATGCTGTCGGCGGTTCAGGTGCCCGCCACCGCAGATCGCCGATCGGCGCCGCGGCGTAGCGAATCGCTTTCCAGGCCTTCGTGGTTCCGTCGTCGATACCTCGAACCGGGCCGTGGGCGGTGTCCACCACGGGTCGCCCGCCGGCGTTGTTGCGGGTCGTCGCCTCCGCGGCCATGCCGAACTCCTATCGGTCTGTCCCGGTACGGGACAGTACCATGGGTGCCGTCGCCCCCTATCGAAGCATCTTCGCGCACAACTCGCGCTGGGCAGGCCTTGTCGTACCTGATGTCCGATTTCGGGGCAAGATTGTTGCCATGGCTGTAGGCGCGGAGCACGAAGAGATTCCTGCATCGCTGATCGAGCTTGCGCATCGGTTCGGCGTGGCGACCGCGTATGCGGACTGGACGGGGCAGTCGGTGACCGTCGCAGCAGGGACGCTGACTGCGGTATTGGGTGCACTGGGCGTGCCTGCCGCAACCGAATCCGAGCGCGTCGCGGCGATCGCGGCCAAGGATCGCGATCACTGGGTCCGCGCGCTGCCCCCGGTGATCGTCGGGCGCGCCGGGGTCGCGACGCCGTTCTGGGTTCACGTTACCCACGGAGATAAGGTCAGACTGTGGATGCGGCTCGAGGACGGGAGTGTGCGTACGGGCCTGCGACAAACCGAAAACCACACGGCCCCTTATGATCTCGATGGTAGATTGGTCGGGGAGGCCACCTTCGAATTGCCTGCTGACCTCCCGATCGGATACCACCGGTTGCACTTACAAGTGGGCTCTGCCGACGTCCACACGACGGTGGTCGTGTCGCCCTCATCGCTGGAGTCGCCCGCCCGATTCGGCTCAGGCCGCGCGTGGGGGCTGGCCACCCAGCTCTACAGCGTCCGTTCACACAACTCCTGGGGCATCGGTGATCTGACCGACCTCACCGACTTGGCTGTCTGGTCAGCCTCCCGTCACGGTGCGGGCTATGTACTGGTAAACCCACTGCACGCGGCGGCCCCCACCGCGCCGATGGAACCCTCTCCGTACCTGCCGACGTCGCGCCGATTCACCAATCCGATGTACCTGCGTGTGGAGGCTGTTCCCGAGTTCGCCTACGTCCGGCACCGTGGACGTATTCGCAGGGCGCAGGAGCAGGTCCAGGAGCGCGCCGATCGCATCGGCGAGATCGACCGCGACCGCGCCTGGAAGGCCAAGCGGGAGGTGCTGGAGAGCATCTACCTCATCGAACTCTCCGCTGGCCGCGAGATCGGCTACCAGGCGTTCCTGGACCGGGAGGGTCGTAGTCTCGACGACTTCGCTACGTGGTGTGCGCTAGCCGAGCACTACGGCGGGGATTGGCACCAGTGGCCCGAGGAACTGCAGCACCCACGCTCGGAAGCGGTCGCCGAGTTCGTCGACGAGTACGCCTCGAACGTGGACTTTCACCGCTGGCTGCAATGGCTGCTCGACGATCAGCTGACGAAAGCCCAGGCCAGCGCAGTGCAGGCGGGCATGGAGCTGGGCATAGTGCATGACCTCGCGGTCGGGGTCGATCCCAATGGCGCTGACGCCTGGGCATTGCAGGATGTCTTGGCGCTCGGCGTTGCCGCTGGTGCACCACCAGACGAGTTCAACCAACTCGGGCAAGACTGGTCACAGCCGCCCTGGCGACCCGACCGACTCGCCGAGACCGCCTACGAACCGTTCCGGGCGCTCGTGGCGGCCGTGCTGCGGCACGCGGGCGGGGTCCGCATCGATCACATCGCCGGGTTGTTCCGGTTGTGGTGGATACCGAAGGGTGCGCCACCGACGGCAGGCACCTACGTGCACTACGACCACGAGGCGATGATCGGCATCGTGACGCTGGAAGCGCATCGGGCCGGCGCGGTGGTTGTGGGTGAAGACCTGGGGACCGTGGAACCCTGGGTGCGCGACTATCTGCGTGACCGTGGCGTTTTTGGCACCTCGATCCTGTGGTTCGAGATGGACCGCGATGGCGCCGGCGGGCCGCTGCCGGCCGAGCGGTGGCGGGAGTCCTGCCTATCGGCCGTCACGACCCACGATCTGCCTCCCACCGCGGGTTATCTCGCTGGAGAGCACATCCGGCTGCGCGACGACCTCGGGTTGTTGACATGCCCGGCCGCCGAGGAATGGGCCAGTGACCGGGAACAGCAGGAGGCCTGGATGTCCGAGCTGCGCAGGGTTGGGCTGCTCGACGATGACGATGACGATGACGATGAAGACGATGACAGCGTAGATCCCGAGGTGGATTCGGTAGTGCTGGCTCTGCACCGCTACCTGGGGCGGACACCTTCGCGCCTGCTATCGCTGTCGCTGGCAGATGCTGTGGGTGAGGTGCGTACGCAGAACCAACCGGGGACCACCGACGAGTATCCGAACTGGCGTGTGCCGCTCGGTGACCCACAGGGGCGGCAGGTCTTTCTCGAGGAGGTGTTCACCGATCCGCGCAGCGCCACGCTCTGTGAGGCGATGCGCGCCGCAGTCAAGCCCCCGCTGTGAAGGCCACTGGCAACCTCGCTTGTAACACTGCGCGCTCCTGCGGCGGTTTCACATTTGGGACTGCTGCGATATGTTCGCAGCCACCACCGAAATGAGGAGTTTGCAGTCGTGAGAAAGCTTGTTGTGCTAAGCGGCGGACTCGTGGTTACCGGAACAGCCGCGCTGATCGGCGCCGGCGTGGCGATCTCTCAGCCCTCGGAATCGCCCTACAACGTGACCGGCGAGCAATACGGGCGGGCGCTGGCGATTCTGAAGAGCCAGGGCGTCAAGGGGTACTTCGGCGGATCAACCGGCAGCGTGCTCTCCCAGTCAGCCTGCCTGGTCGACAAGCAGAAGATGACCAGCGGCGGGCGCATGCTGCTGACGCTGGATTGCACTCAAGCGGCTGCTGACGAGATCAAAGCTATGGGTCCCACGGGCGGTCCCACCGTCGGCGCTAACGGAGTCACGACCGTCACCCCGACGCCCCTGGTACCGATTGCCGGAGCCCCGGGAGCGGGCACGCCTCCCCCGCCTGGCTGACCGACACGCCCGGTGTAGCTATCCGGGACCTCCGTTCCCACATACTTCGCCCTTTTCGTCGTAGAATCCAGATATCCACGACGAACAGGAGCCCACGGATGTTGCGACCGCGTCGTTTCGAGGACGAGATCGACCCTGGGCCGGTCCAGATCCAGGCCCGCAAAGTGCACTTCGACGTAGCCGATAGTCCGTTGCACTGGATCCCCGACCATCCGGTGGCCTCGCACGTCGTCAGCCTGCTCAATATTGTCCTGCCGGCGGGCGAACGCTGGTTCGTAGCGACCTTCAACGAAGCACTGCCGCTCGTGAAGGATTCCACGTTGGCAGACGACATTCGTGGATTCATTGGCCAGGAGGCCACCCATGCCGATGTGCACGACGAGGCTCTGCGCGCCTACATGGTCACGAACGGCGTCGACCCAACTCCGATCCGCAACCAGGTCGAACACGTGTTCACCAAGGTGCTCGCGCCGCCGGCTTCCGCCGATCCAGCGCGCCGCCTCAACCACCTGTGCGACCGATTGTGGCTGATCGCCGCGATCGAGCACTACACCGCGGTCATGGGCGACTTCGCGCTCAACTGCACATGGGACGACTACAACGCCGATCCGGCGCTGGTCGATCTGTTCCGCTGGCACGGCAGCGAAGAGGTTGAACATCGCAGCGTGGCCCACGATGTAGCCGTCTACTTCCATGACAGCTACTTCGCCCGAGTTCGCGCCATGAGCACGGCGGCGAGCATGCTGTTCGTGTTCTTTCAGCGGGCT
>JAHZKD010000194.1 GCA_022600605.1 Actinomycetes bacterium | reverse complement strand
TGGCCTGCTTGGCGCCGACACGCTCCCGGTCAAGCTCGGCAAAGTGGGCGCCTCGGCGTCTGTTGAACGTCTCGCGAGCTGCCGAGTAGCGCTTCCACAGTGCGTCATCGGTCTTGCGGTCCAGACCGCTGATCGTCTTCCACTCATCGAGGATTGCCCGTAGCCGGTCGCCGGCCGATTTCCACTGCACCGAGTTGGCCGCCAGCTCCTCGGCCTCGGTGGCCAGAGCCTCCTTGCGAGCGGTCTGTTGGGCTCGGGCCTCGTCGCGCTTGGCCTTCTCTGCCGCAGAGGCGGTCTCCGCGTGCTCGACGATGGCCTGCAGGCGAGCCCCCAACGAGTCGATATCACCCAGCACGTGAGCGGTAGGGAGGTTCTCAGCTAGAGCAGAAGCCGCAGCACGGATCTTGCGGGCATCGCCGGAGCCTGATGCCAGCCGCTGCTCCAGGAGCATCACCTCGGTGTGCAAGTCGTCGAAACGTCGACCGAAATGTTGGTAAGCGGCCTCGGTATCGCCGGCCTGCCACGAGCCGATGTTGCGTTCACCCGAGGCCGTGATCAGCCAGACGGTGCCGTCGGGATCGACGCGTCCGAAGCGGCGGGGGTCGCTCGCCGGGACCGCGGTGACCGCCGAGGCTTTCGCGGGGGCGGCCGAACCCGGCTTTGGTCGAGTCGAACCCGGGCCAGGCCGAGCAGGACCCGGTTTCGGCCCGGCGGCGCGCTCTGGGGAGTCCTGAGGACCGCCCGGCTCGGTGATCGTCATATCGGTTACCTCATGCCCTCCGCGCGGAGATCCGCGCACCTGCCGCGCAACGCGGCGCCTAGTAGCTGACTCAACGCCGAAAATACTCCGAAGCCATCGACGCCGTATCAGTCATTGAAACAGGTCGTCCGGCGCCATGCCCAGGCGTTGGGCGCCGGGTGGCTAGCGGCTGGGTGAAAACCCGAGAGGTCCCTTGATGGCGAAGTAGGCGAAGGTAGACGTCGCCGCGCTGTTCGCTGGTGCGGGGATCGTCCTCACGACCGTCGGCGCGAGCTAGTTTGGTGGCGTGCTGAGCGCAATCGCCATCGTGCCGTCGGCGCCTGTGATGGTCCCCGAACTCGCTGCAGCGGCCGCGACCGAGACCGCGGACCTGCGTGCTGCCGCGGTGTCCGCAGTGGAGGCATTGCCGCGCCGGTGGATCGGCGTCGGCGTCGCGGCGACCGACAGTGTCGCGGGCCCCGAATCGGTCGGGACCTTCGCCGGATACGGGGCAGACGTTCGTGTCGGGCTGTCTGATGCTGCAGTAGCGGCCCGCCGTCCTCCCGTGCAGCTGCCGCTGTGTGTCCTGATCACGGCATGGCTGCGTGGGCTCGCGCAGTCAGGGGCCAGCGCCTGCGTGCACGCCTACCGCGGCGATCATGACCTCGCCGCCGCGCTGGCCATGGGCCGGCAATTGCGCGGGGAGATTGAGCGCACCGAGGATCCGGTCGGAGTGCTCATCGTGGCCGATGGCGCCACCACCCTGAGTCGGTCGGCGCCGGGTGGGTACGCCCCGGATTCGATCCCGGTGCAGGCGGCCCTGGATGACGCGCTCGCGGCCGGCGATGAGGCGGCGCTGACTCGGCTGCCCGACAGCATCGTCGGCCGGATGCCGTACCGGGTACTGGCCGGGTTGGTTGCATCCGAGCCGTGGTCGGCCGTGCAGCTGTACCGCGGCGCGCCCTACGGCGTCGGCTATTTCGTCGGGGTCTGGCACCAGTGAGGACCCCGCGCCCGCTGGCTATCGTGGGGCCGACTGGCACGGGCAAGTCAGACCTGGCGTTGGCTGTTGCCAAGAAGCTTGCCGCTGAGCTCGACACCGAGGTGGTCAACGCCGACGCGATGCAGCTCTACCGCGGCATGGATATCGGCACCGCGAAACTGACGGTGGAGCAACGTTGCGGCGTCGCCCACCACCAGCTCGACGTACTTGAGGTCACCGACACCGCCAGCGTCGCGCGCTACCAGCAGGCTGCGTCGGCCGCCGTCGAAGCCATCGCCGCTCGCGGGGCCCTGCCGATCGTGGTCGGCGGGTCCATGCTCTATGTCCAGTCGCTGCTCGATGAGTGGTCGTTTCCGGCCACCGACCCTGCAGTGCGGGCCAGTTGGGAGCGGCGTCTCGCCGAGGTCGGGACAGCCGCCCTGCATCAGGAACTGGCCCGCGTCGACTCGGTGGCCGCTGAGTCCATCCTTGCCACCGACGGACGCCGCATTGTGCGCGCGCTCGAGGTTATCGAGCTGACAGGGCAGCCTTTCGCGGCGTCGGCCCCTCGCATCGGGGCGCCTCGATGGAACACCGCGATCATCGGATTGGATTGGCAAACAGCGGTTCTCGATGAAATGTTGGCACGCCGAACCGACAAGATGTTCAGCGATGGCCTGGTCAACGAGGTCACCCTACTGCTGGGGCGTGGTTTGCGCGCCGGTGTCACCGCCTCACGAGCTCTGGGCTACGCCCAGGTGATCGCCGAGCTGGACGCGGGCCGTGATGGCTCTACCGCGCGTGACTCGACGTATGCCGGCACCAGGCGCTACGTACGCAGACAGCGCTCGTGGTTCCGCCGCGACCACCGCATCACGTGGCTCGACGGAGCCGCCTCCGGAAACGTCGATCGGGCGCTGCATCTGTGGCGCGACGTATCCTGAGCGCATGCAGTTCGCCAAGGGGCACGGGACGGAGAACGACTTCGTGCTGATCGTCGACCTACCCGCGGCGATCGAGCTGAGGCCGGCCGCGGTCGCCGCGCTGTGCGATCGTAGGCGCGGACTCGGAGCGGACGGACTACTGCGCGTCACGGCGGCCGGCGCCGCACACGAGGCAGGGGTGCTCGACGAACTCCCCGAAGGGGTAGCCGCCGACGACTGGTTCATGGATTACCGCAATGCCGACGGCTCGGTGGCACAGATGTGTGGCAACGGAGTTCGGGTGTTCGCTCACTACCTTCGGGCAGCGGGGCTGGAGCGGCGTAGTCAATTTGTGGTTGGCTCGCTGGCTGGTCCGCGCCCTGTCGAACTTCACGCCGCAGATGCGCTGCGAGCTGACGTCACTGTCGAGATGGGCAAAGCCAATCTTGTCGGGAGGGGCTCGGCAGTGGTCGGCGGCCGCCGGTTCGGCGGCCTGTCCGTCGACGTCGGCAACCCCCACCTCGCCTGCGTCGACGCTTCGCTCGATGAAGCAGATCTCGCAGCCCTCGACGTGGCCGCACCCGTGATATTTGACCTGACGCAATTCCCCGACGGTGTCAATGTCGAAGTGTTGACCGCACCGGAGGACGGTGCTGTCAGTATGCGCGTGCATGAACGAGGTGTAGGAGAAACTCGTTCCTGCGGAACGGGGACAGTCGCGGCCGCCTGTGCCGCGCTGGAACACCAGGGGGCGTCTACGGGTGCCTTGCGGGTGCGCGTTCCGGGAGGGGAGGTTGTCGTGAGTATCACCGACGCTGCCAGCTTCGTGCGGGGGCCATCAGTCCTGGTCGCCAGCGGTGAATTGTCCGACGCATGGTGGCAGGCGCAGTAAATCAGATGCACGAACGCATCCCGGAGGGGCAGTATCTCCCAACACATGTCTGAAACCAACATCCCGAGCACCGGCGAACTTGCCCTGGAGGACCGGGCGGCAATGCGCCGTGTGGCCGGCCTTTCGACCGAGCTTGCCGACGTCTCCGAGGTCGAGTACCGACAGCTGCGCCTGGAGCGGGTAGTCCTGGTCGGCGTCTGGACCGACGGCAGTGCAGCCGATGCCGACGCCAGCCTGGCTGAGCTTGCGGCGCTGGCCGAGACTGCGGGATCGGAGGTCCTCGAGGGCCTTATCCAGCGACGGGACAAACCCGATCCGTCGACCTACATCGGCTCGGGAAAGGCCCAGGAGTTGCGCGAGATTGTCCTGGCCACCGGGGCGGACACCGTCATCTGTGACGGCGAGCTGAGCCCTGCCCAGCTCAACGCGTTGGAGAAGGCCGTCAAGGTCAAGGTCATCGACCGTACCGCGCTGATACTGGATATTTTTGCTCAGCTTGCCACCAGCCGGGAGGGTAAGGCGCAGGTCGCCTACGCCCAAATGGAGTACATGCTGCCGCGGTTGCGCGGCTGGGGCGAATCGATGTCGCGACAGGGTGGTGGCGCAGGCGGCAGTGGGGGCGGGGTGGGCACGCGCGGTCCAGGCGAGACCAAGATCGAGACCGACCGGCGCCGAATACGTGAACGAATGGCCAAGTTGCGCAGAGAAATTCGTTCAATGAAACAGGTCCGTGACACACAACGTAGCCGTCGGCTCGGCAGCGACAATGCGTCCGTAGCCATCGTCGGATACACGAACGCCGGAAAGTCCAGTGTGCTCAACGCGCTGACCGGCGCCGGCGTGCTGGTCGAGAACGCGTTGTTCGCCACGCTCGAGCCAACAACTCGCCGTGGGGAATTCGCGGATGGGCGCGAGTTCGTTCTCACCGACACGGTGGGGTTCGTTCGCCATCTGCCCACCCAGCTCGTCGAAGCGTTTCGGTCAACGCTGGAGGAGGTCGCTGACGCTGATCTGCTGTTGCACGTCGTGGACGGTTCGGATGTCAACCCGCTGGCCCAGATCAACGCGGTCAGACAGGTCATCGGCGAAGTGATCGCCGGGTCCGCTCCGGCGGCGGCATCAGAGCAGGTTCATGAAGCCTCGGCAGCACCAGAGCTGTTGGTAGTCAACAAGATCGACGCGGCCGGGGACTTGGCTTTGGCGCACCTGCGCCGGGCGCTGCCCGATGCGGTGTTCGTGTCCGCTCGCACCGGCGCCGGAATGGATCAGCTACAGGCCCGCATGGCGGCGATGATCGCTTCGCGCGACATAGTGATTGATGTCACAATCCCTTACAGCCGAGGCGATCTCGTCAACCGAGTGCACGCCGACGGTCGCGTCGATGCCATGGAGCACACCGCTTCTGGCACCAGGATCAAGGCGCGCGTGCCGATCTCGCTGGCAGCCCTGCTTAGCGAGTTCGCGACGTACTGACCGGGCTGACCGCGCTGACGCCTGTGTTCTTGCTTTGATGCGGTAGGATCGTTTTCAACGGTCGTCGGCGTGCTACCTATCCGAACTTTCTTCGAGGTACACACCCGCCGGACTCTCGGGAACTACCCGAACTCTCTGGAACCACCACGAGACAGATCAACCACTACGGCGAAACTCGCCACTGTGTGCGCACTCCCGCTGGACGGACACCGTCGCGGTTGCCCGGGCACACGCTGCCCGAACAGGCTGGAAAGGCACACAAAATGACCACGCAATCCTTCGCCGACCTCGGCGTGCCCGCACCCTTGGTGCGCGTGCTGACTGAGCTAGGCATCACCGATCCGTTCCCCATCCAATCCGCCACGCTGCCCGACGCTCTCGCCGGTCGTGACGTGCTCGGCCGCGGCAAGACCGGCAGCGGAAAGACGCTGGCCTTCTCGCTCCCACTCGTGGCCACGCTGGCAGGCCGCCGCAGCCAGCCGTCACGCCCGACTGGTCTGGTCCTGGCTCCCACGCGCGAGCTTGCCACCCAGATCACTGCCGTGCTGCAACCACTGGCCACCGCATCCGGACTGCGCGTGGCGACAATCTTCGGTGGCGTGTCGCAGAACAAGCAGGTCAGCGCTCTCCGGTCCGGAGTCGACATCGTGGTGGCGTGCCCCGGTCGCCTTGAGGACTTGATGCGGCAGAAGCTCGTACGCCTCGACGGCGTGGCCACGACGGTGCTCGATGAGGCTGACCACATGGCTGACCTGGGTTTCCTGCCCGGAGTCACGCGCATCCTGGCGGCCACCCCCGCCGGCGGTCAGCGGCTACTGTTCTCGGCCACCTTGGACAATGGCGTCGACAAGCTGGTCACCCGCTTCCTGCGCAATCCGGTGCTGCACTCGGTCGACGAAGTCACCGAAGCGCCGGCGGCGATGACACATCATGTGTTCCACGTCGGGGGAGCTCAGCAGAAGAAGGATTTGGTGCATCGGCTGGCCTCCGGAACGGGACGCCGGATTCTGTTCATGCGCACCAAGCATCAGGCTCGTAAGTTGGCCAAGCAGCTCACCGAATCGGGTGTGCCGTCTGTCGATCTGCACGGCAACCTCTCCCAACCCGCCCGCGACCGCAACCTAGCGGCTTTCACCAGTGGCACCGCGAAGGTGCTCGTAGCGACCGATATCGCTGCTCGCGGCGTACACGTCGACGGCGTCGAGCTAGTCGTGCACGTCGATCCGCCCATGGAGCACAAGGCCTACCTTCACCGCTCGGGGCGTACCGCTCGCGCTGGCAGTGACGGCGACGTCGTTACCGTCGTGCTGCCCGAACAGCGCAGGGATACTCAACAACTGCTGCGTAAGGCAGGTATTGCCGTGCGCCCCCAGGAAGTCACGGCAGATTCGGCCCCGGTACATGCTTTGGTCGGTGAACTCGCGCCGCTGCGCGCGGCACCGAAAATCGTTGCCCCGGTGGCGAAAGCCGGTGCGCACCGCGACCGTGGTGTCGAGCATCGGCGCGGCAATGCCGGACGGGGCGCACGAGGCAACCGGCGGCGCGGTTCGCGCGGCGCCGGTTCGCGCGGGCACGCCCGGTCTTCGTCGTAAACCACATCTCCCGTCGTCTCGTTGGTAGCCCACCCCTCGCTGGTGAGCCACGTCGAGTGGTAATCCACGCCTAGTTGGTGAACCACGTCGAGTGGTAATCCACCCCTCGTTGGTGAGTCACATCGTGGCCGGCACCCGGTCACGGGTGGCCGGTCGGTGCGCGGCGGCATAGGCGCAGTCGCAGTCGACGGTCCACCACGACCAACCATCCGGTTGGATGGGGTACGTTTGGCGGCAATAGCCCCTACCAACGACGGAGGGATTCCATGGGCACCAACGGCTCCGAAACGAAATCAGCGGCCAAGTCAACGTCTAGCCCGGCTATCGCCTACGAGCGGACCCTGTTCGAACCCGAGCACGACCTCTTCCGTGAGTCATTCCGTGCCTTCCTGGAGCGTCACGTCGCGCCGTTTCACGAGCAGTGGGAGAAGGACAAGATAGTCGACCGCGGCGTGTGGCTGGAGGCGGGTAAGCAGGGCTTTCTCGGCATGGCGGTACCCGAGGAGTACGGCGGCGGGGGCGTTTCAGACTTTCGGTACAACACCATCGTCACCGAGGAAGTGACCGCGGGCAGGTACAACGGCTTGGGATTCGCCCTGCACAACGACGTCGCTGCGCCGTATCTGATCAGGCTGGCCACCGACGAGCAGAAGCAGCGCTGGCTACCCCAGTTCTGCACAGGCGAACTCATCACTGCGATCGCTATGACCGAGCCCGGCACGGGTAGCGATCTGCAGGGCATCAAGACGCGGGCAGTCAAGGATGGCGACCACTACATTCTCAATGGTTCCAAGACGTTCATTACCAACGGCATTCATTCCGACTTGGTAATCGTGGTGGCCCAAACCGACCCCGACAAAGGGGCGCTCGGGTTCTCGCTGCTGGTGGTGGAGCGTGGGATGGAGGGGTTCGAGCGCGGCCGCCATCTCGACAAGGTCGGCCTGGACGCGCAGGACACCGCCGAGCTGGCGTTCACTGACGTGAAGGTGCCGGTCGAGAACCTGCTCGGCGAAGAGGGGCAGGGCTTCATCTACCTGATGCAGAACCTGCCACAGGAGCGGATTTCGATATCCATCATGGCCGCCGCGGCGATGGAATCGGTGTTGAAACAGACCATCGAGTACACCAAGGAACGCAAGGCATTTGGAAAGCCGATCGGCAGCTTCCAAAACAGTCGGTTCTTGCTCGCCGAATTGGCCACCGAAGCCACCGTCGTGCGCATGATGGTCGACGAATACATCCGCTTGCACCTTGATGAGCAGCTGACCGCCGAGCAGGCTGCCATGGCCAAGTGGTATTCGACCGAAAAGCAGGTCCATCTGATCGACCGCTGCCTCCAGTTGTACGGGGGATACGGCTACATGCGCGAATATCCCGTGGCGCGGGCCTACCTCGATGCCCGGGTACAGACCATCTACGGGGGAACAACGGAGATCATGAAGGAGATCATCGGCCGCAGCCTCGGCGTCTAGGTGTAAAAACTCGCTGTTCAATCGGCGCGTTTCCTTGGTAATTGGCCCCCACTGACGCAAGGTGATCGAACGCGGTACTTTTGGCTGCGCTTTTCGAAGCTTTTCGTTTCGAGGGGAATTGCCGAAAGCAACTTGTCGCCGACCGCGGGGAGGATTAATGATCCGGCAGCCGACGCTGCGCACACGGGTATTCGGTCGCGCGACCATCGGGCTTTTGGGGGTCGCGACCGCACTCCTGCTCGCTCCGACGGTCTTGGCGTCGCCCGAGTCTGACGCCAGCGATGCGATAACCGAGGCATGGCAAGCCAGCGGTGGGGACGACGGGCCGCTCGGTCCCGCGTCAGGCGACGTCTACGCGGCGGGCGTGGGCTTCGCGCAGAACTTCGCTTCGGGCAAGATGTTCTTCACCCCCGACACCGGAGCACGTCTGATGCAGGGTCCGATTCTGGAGAAGTACGAGTCTCTGGGTGGTCCTGCGGACAGCGATCTGGGCTTTCCGAACATTGACGAGGGCCCCGGTCGCGCGCCCGGGAGTCTCAATAGCACGTTCAGCGCCTCCGACAACCCGGTGATTTTCTGGACTTCCGAGACGGGTGCGCGGGTGGTTCGGGGCCCGATCAACGCGGCGTGGGACGAGTTGGGTGGATCGTCGGGTGTGCTGGGCGTACCCGCCGCCGACGTAACCTACGACGGCCCGGTCGCCACGCAGAAATTCTCTGAAGGTGAGCTGTCCTACGATTCCCGCTCGAAGAAGTTCACGACGGTCCCGCCTGGTCTTGCTGATCAGCTGACAGACCTGGCGGTTCCCGACGATCCGGTTTCAGCGATCAATGCCGCCCGGCGGGCGGCTGGTGGACGGCTCGGTCCGTTGGGTGCAGCAAAAGGCGCGCCCTACCGGATCGGGGCCAACGGTTTCGGTCAGGATTTCGCCAACGGCAAGATCTTCTACAGCCCCAACACCGGTGCCAACGTGGTGACCGGGCAGGTGCTGGCCAAGTACGAGAGCGTCGGCGGCCCCGAGGGTGATCTGGGCTTCCCCATCACCAGCGAGACGGACGGCGGCGTGGCGCCCGCGAGCCGGATGAGCACATTCGCCGCCCCCGATAAACCGGTGATCTTCTGGACGCCTGACCACGGCGCGGTGATCGTGCGCGGCCCGATGAATGCCGCATGGGAAAAGCTGGGCGGTGCTACGGGTGAGATCGGTGTGCCCAAGGCTGACCAGACCCAGAACGGCGACGTGATCTCCCAGCAGTTCAGTGATGGAACTATCGCCTGGAACTCGGAGACTAAGAACTTCCGCACCGAACCAACCAAACTCGCTTCCCAACTTGCCGGTCTCGAGGTGCCCGAACAAGAAGCGCCGCCGCCGCCGGCATCACAGACCGACAAGGGTAGTTATTTCCGGTGGACTTGGTGGTGGCTGCTCGCCGTCGTGCCGATACTGCTTCTGGTGGCCTTGGTGGCTGTTGCCGCTTTGCGGAATCGCCGCAGTGGTGACGACGACGATCTGTTCGGCTCCTATATCGGCGATGGGTCCGACGACGGTAGGGGATTCGCATCTGCACTAGCGGCTGAGGATCCGCGCGACGAGCCCGGTCGAGAGGACGCGCTGTTCGGCGACCGCTATGCCCGCGAGGGACTCGGTTCCTTGACTCCAGCCGGGCCGGCTGCGCCGTCCACCTCCGACGAGTTCTCCTCTGAGCCGCTGAGCTTCTGGGGCGCGCCGGTGCAGACCGAGTCGCCATACGAATCCGACGACGAGTTCCGGGAACTCGGTGTGGAGCAGGAAGACCCGGATGCGGTCGACACGGCGCCGACGCGAATTCCGACGGCCGCCGAGATCGTTTCCGGGGGAGATTCGATCGGTACGAGCGAGCAAGAGCCGTCGGATGTTCTCGATCGGGAACCGGCGGCTGACGCTGGCCGCCATGCGCGGGCCGACGTCGATGAACCGATGCCAACGGCTCCCGTGCTGCACCTGCCGTTGGATGAGCCGGGCGTCGTTCCTGAGGGCTATCCCATCAAGGCGGACACAAAGTCGGGTTTGTACTGGACACCCGAGAGCGCCGACTATGACGAGGCGCCGGCCGAGATTTGGTTCGTCAGTGAGGAAATAGCTCGCGCGAACGGTTTCACCCCGGGGGAGTAGTCGCGGCAGCCAGCACCCAACGTCAGAGTCAGATCGGTTAGATCTTTCGGATGACGGTGACGACCTTTCCGAGCACGGCGGCGTCATTGCCGGGTATGGGATCGAATGCGGGGTTGTGCGGCATCAGCCAAACCTGGCCACGCGTGCGCTTGAAGGTCTTCACGGTGGCCTCACCGTCGATCATCGCCGCGACAATATCGCCGTTGTCGGCGACGCTCTGCTGCCTGACAACCACCCAGTCGCCGTCGCAGATCGCGGCGTCGACCATAGATTCACCAACCACCTTGAGTAGGAACAGCGAACCCTCACCGACCAGTTCGCGCGGCAGCGGGAAAACGTCTTCGACGGCTTCCTCGGCCAGGATGGGCCCGCCGGCCGCGATCCGTCCGAGTACCGGGACGTAGGTGGGGTCCGGCAAGGCGTCAGAACCTGACACTTCGGTAGTCAC
>JAHZKD010000193.1 GCA_022600605.1 Actinomycetes bacterium | reverse complement strand
GTCAGAATCGTGGCCTCCAGCAGCTGTGGCCCCGGCCCGCTCCGTACCTCTAACGGGAGGCGGGCGAATTCTTCTTTGGCATTCTCGTACTGTTCAGCCCGGAAAGCCTCAAGAGCCGGTGCTAGCAGCGAGTTGTCTAAGCTGAGCTCATCTAGTTCGGGCGCCATTTCCAATACGCTGTCTTTTAATGAGCTGTCGGCATTGCGTTTCTGTTGGCTAATCAGCGTGCGAGTCGGGGCCGGTGGCCGCGGCTGACGTGGAGGCCGAGGCGCTTTCAGGGGCGTCGGACGGGGTCTGGTGGGGTCCTTGGGTATCGAAGCCGGGCCGGCTCCGGCGGCAAAGTCCGGCATTTTCAGCGCGTAATAGAAAGCCTCCCCTCTGTGACAGAGGGTGAAGTCGTGTGAGAGGCCGCGTAGATGTTCGGAGTGCCCTAAAAGGAGGTGCCCGCCCGGCCGAAGCGAATATGCCATCCGGGCGATGACACCCTTGGCTGCTTCGCGGGTGAAGTACATGAGTACGTTGCGACAAAAGATGATGTCGAAGCGACCAGGGCTCCAAAAGCTGGGATCGGCATCGACAAGATTGCGCTGCTCGAAGCTGACCAACTCACGTATCTCTTTAATCGGCCCGAAGCCCGACGAACTCTTGACGAACCAGCGTTCTCGCCTCTCATCGCTAACACCGCGCAGCGACCACTCCCGGTACGAGGCGGCCTTGGCCGTCGCAATCGACGTCCGGTTGAGGTCGACGGCCGTTACGGACAGGGGCAGCACCGGGAAGTCCTCGCGTATGCGCATCGCGAGCGTGTACGCCTCTTGGCCCGACGAGCAGCCGGCACACAGAATATTGACGACTCCCGAACCTGGCCGAGTCTGCAGAGCCGGCAACACATCCTGGACCACCGCGTCAAGTTGCGCTCCCTCGCGAAAAAAGTAGGACTCCCCGACGGTGAGGCTCTCAGCGAGCACCCGCAACTCGTCGCTGTCGCCTCGCACCAAGGCCGCGTAGTCGCTCTGGCTAGCGCAGCCGACTACGGGCATACGTTTGCGTATCCATTCGCTGAGCTCGGCAATATTGCTGTCATAAATGTAGAGACCGAGCCGGTCTGCCACGGCTTGCCGGACGGGATCGATCGAGTCGGTTCCCTCGGCGACCCTCACCCGGGATCACCTTGCCGCTCGGGTGTCTCGCTATCGGCTGTGTCTTCTGTGTCGTCTGTGTCGTCGTCTTCTTGCCAGAACTCGGGCGACAAGAGTGCCCCCTTGTTGAGTACGAGGAGCAGTTTTTCGTCGAGCTTTCCCAGCCGCGCGATGCGCTCTTCGTCCGCGTGACCGAACAGCGGAGGAAGGTCAGTCAATTCGGCTGAGGCCAGCGATCGAAGCTTGGGAACGGTAGGCACAGCGAGCGCCACTATTCGATCGCCTTCGACGCGAATAGATACATACCGGCTAGCTGTCTGTGTCTTGGCATCGCCTAGCAGCCAGGACAAATCCACTACCGGCGTCGGCAGGCCGCGGATGACAGCAATGCCGAGCATGTACTGCGGCATGTCAGGAAGCGGCTCAGCGTCAAGAGGGCGCATGGTTTCAACCACATCGCAGGCCGAAAACGCGCAAGACTTCGAACCCAATTCCACAATCAGGAAGAGATCATCGCCGGAGGCTGATGCTCGCTTCGTTGGGCTCACGTCGCCTTCCGTGCGCATTGACGCGTGCAGACATCACGCAGGCGTCCGAGCGTCCTCTGTCCTCGACAAATCCCGACAAATCTCGACAAATCTCGACGAGCTATCGTCGCATGAATCCTCGCGCGACGGGCGCTAATTCGGCGTATTCAGGCGGCGTCAATGCTTTTGGCCCAGCGGCAGGAAGAACGTAAAGCACGAACCCTCACCCACGGTGCTCTCCACCTCGAAATAACCGCCGTGCCCGCTGACAATACGGTCGCAGATGTTAAGCCCGAGTCCGGTACTTTTTTCGCCACCGGTCGTCTGGACGTTCGCGCGCGAGAACGCGCCAAACAGATCGCCAAGGTCGGCCTCAGGAATCCCCTGCCCTTGATCTTTCACGGCGATACGAGCGTATTCGCCCGCCCGAGACAACGTGACCGTCACAGTCGTCCCGCCGAAGGAATATTTCAGCGCGTTGCTGATCAAATTGTTGAGGACCTGTTCGATCCTTTCCTGATCGTATTCGAGATCAATGCGTTCGTTCGGCGGCACGAAATGCAGTTCGATGTCCTTCGCCTTGGCCAGCTCTCTGTTGACGAGGATGTTTCTCTCGACGAGTTCACCGATGTCGTCCCTTTCCAAGCGGAGCTGTCGGCCACCGGATTCGATCGCACTCACGTCGAGTAAGTCGTTGATGAGATTCAACATGAATTCGGTGGACGCGTCGATTCTTTCGAAAATCGCGGCTTGCCCCGGCGAAAGGCTGTCTCCGAGGTCCATGACCAGGAGCTTCACATATCCGCTCACTATCGCCAGCGGGTTTCTCAGGTCGTGCGCCGCCATTCCAATGAAGTCGTTTTTCGCTTGGTTCAGCTTCTCCAGCTCGGTGTTCTTCTCCTGGATTTCCGCAGCCATCTCGGCGTTTCGTCGGAGCACCTCGCTGCGCTCCAGCGAAAAGCGCAACGTTCGCTCCAAGAACTGAGCGTGATTGCCCTTGAGTAGATAGTCCTGTGCGCCCGCAGCGAGCGCCTTGAGCTCGAGGTCCTCGTCACCGTGGCCGGTCAAGATCACGACCGCTTGCAAGGGGTAAGCCTCGCAGATTTGCGTCAGCCCCTCGAGTTCTTCAGCGTCGGGCAGGGTCAGGTCGAGCAGCACCAGATCAAAACTCTGTCGGTCCAGAAGCTCCATGCCCTGCGATAGGGTCCCAGCCCGTTCGGTCTCCCAGCCTTCGCGCTCGAGATCGGCCACCAGCGACATCGCCACCGTGAGGCTGTCTTCAATCACGAGCACGCGGCTCGGCCCGCTGCCATTGCGGAGCCCATGGACCATTGGGCAATTATGCGCGTGGCCGGCGGGGCCCGCAGCGTGAGCCGAGAATTCCTTCGGCGTTTTTCTGTTCAGGCGCATAGTCGTTTTCTGCTCAGGCGCATAGTTTCGTGGCGGTGTTCCATCGCGTGCGGCGCGGCTGGGCACACGGGCTGGCCTGGGTAACGGGCTGACCGAGGTAACGGGCTGGCCGAGGTAACGATCTGGCCGAGGTAACGAGCCTCTACCATCAGAGCGTGCCCGCCGGACGACTCTTGCCCAGGCTCATGCCCAGGCTCTTCCTAGGGTTCGTCGACCTGTTTCCCGAGCCCAGCCTGCGGGTTCAGCGCATCATCGCCGCCGCCGTGATATTGACCCAGGCCGGCATCGCGGTCACCGGTGCGATTGTCCGTGTCACCGCGTCCGGCCTGGGTTGCCCGACCTGGCCGCAATGCTTCCCCGGCAGCTTCACGCCGGTGCCCGTCGCCGAAGTACATCTGATTCATCAGGCCGTCGAGTTCGGCAATCGGCTGCTGACATTCCTCGTCGTGCTCACCGCCGCAGCCGTGGTGATCGCCGTCACCCGCGCCCGGCGCCGGCGTGAAGTGCTGATCTACGCATGGTTGATGCCGGCCTCGACGGTCGCGCAGGCCGTGATGGGTGGCATCACCGTGCTGACCGGGCTGCTGTGGTGGACGGTCGCCATCCATCTCTTGGCGTCGATGACGATGGTCTGGGTGGCGGTGCTGCTTTACGTCAAGATCGGCGAACCCGACGGAAACGACGGAACCGTGGTCGTCATAC
>JAHZKD010000021.1 GCA_022600605.1 Actinomycetes bacterium | reverse complement strand
TGGCAAGGTCACCCTGGATGCGAACGCCGACTTCCGCCAGCCCGGACATGTCGAGTTCGAGGACAAGGACGCCACCGATCCGCTGGAGCTCAAGGCCAAGGAGCATGACCTCAACTACGTCAAACTCGACGGTGCAGTCGGTATCATCGGCAACGGCGCCGGTCTGGTCATGTCGACACTGGACGTGGTGGCCTACGCCGGCGAGAAGCACGGCGGGGTGAAACCCGCCAACTTCCTCGACATTGGGGGTGGCGCCTCGGCCGAGGTGATGGCCGCGGGCCTCGACGTCATCTTGGGCGACAGTCAGGTCAAGAGCGTGTTCGTCAACGTCTTCGGTGGCATCACGGCCTGCGACGCGGTGGCCAACGGCATCGTAGGGGCGCTGAATACCCTCGGAAGTGAGGCCAATAAGCCGCTGGTCGTGCGACTTGACGGCAACAACGTCGAGGAGGGCCGCCGAATTCTGGCTGAGGCCAATCACCCGCTTGTGATCCAGGCGGACACCATGGATGCCGGCGCCGACAAGGCCGCCGAGCTGGCGGACAAGAACTAAAGGACCCAACGACCCATGTCTATTTTCCTTAACTCCAAGTCCAAGGTCATCGTCCAGGGAATCACCGGCGGCGAGGGCACCAAGCACACCGCGCTGATGCTGAAGGCGGGCACCCAGGTGGTCGGCGGCGTGAACGCCCGCAAAGCCGGGACTCAGGTGACACATGTGAACAAGGCGGGCGAACAAATCAGTCTGCCGGTGTTCGGCAGCGTCGCCGAGGCGATGAAGGAGACCGGTGCCGACGTGTCGATCGCGTTCGTTCCGCCCGCCTTCTCCAAGGACGCCATCATCGAAGCCATCGACGCCGAGATCCCGCTGCTGGTAGTCATCACCGAGGGAATCCCGGTGCAGGACAGCGCCTATGCGTGGGCCTATAACGTCCAGAAGGGAAAGAAGACCCGGATCATCGGCCCCAACTGCCCCGGCATCGTCTCCCCAGGTGAGTCGCTGGTCGGCATCACACCGAACAACATCACCGGCAAAGGGCCGATCGGGCTGGTGTCGAAGTCGGGCACCCTGACCTACCAGATGATGTTCGAACTGCGCGATCTCGGCTTCTCGACCGCTATCGGCATCGGAGGGGACCCGGTCATCGGCACCACCCACATCGACGCCATCGAGGCCTTCGAAAAGGATCCCGAGACCAAGGTGATCGTGATGATCGGTGAGATCGGCGGCGATGCCGAGGAGCGCGCGGCCGACTACATCAAGGCCAACGTCTCCAAGCCGGTGGTCGGATACGTTGCGGGCTTCACTGCACCGGAAGGCAAGACCATGGGCCACGCGGGCGCAATTGTGTCAGGTTCGTCGGGTACCGCCGCCGCCAAGCAGGAGGCTCTGGAGGCTGCGGGCGTCAAGGTCGGCAAGACGCCGTCGGCCGCCGCAAGGCTCGCCCGCGAGATCTTCGAAAGCCTGTAGCCGTCTCGCGCGCGAGGGCACTTGCCTGCGCGGCAGTTCGGTCGCCAACCTAGGAGGCGGCTGACACTGTGTTAGCCGTGAGAAGAGCGTCGTGCTGTTAGAACAGCGTCGTCGACGTCGGAGTCAGCACGAAGCCGTGATCGCCGACACGGCACGCGGTGAGACCGTGCTCGCCCACTGCGCATGTCGAATTGCCCTTCTGCGCTGAGATTCTGGTGAGGGGCGGCAGCAGCGGCGGAGGCGTTGACCAGGGGGGATCGACATCCTCGCGTGCTACCGGCTCGATGGTGGCGGGCCCACCCCTGTCCGCGTTGACGCTCCAGAGGCCGGGCCCCCGGTCCGGCCGAGGGCCCCAGCAGCTGACCCATTCGAATTCCGGAGTCGGATAAGCGTTGTTCGCACACTGCAGCCCGTCTGGCGTGGTGAATGCGAAACCCTGCACTCGAGGGCTGTCGATAACCTCGTAGGCGTCGAAGGGGGCATCGCCGTAGGACGATATGTCGGGAAAAGTGTCGGCAGACAGCAGCGGTGTAGTCGGTGCGGCCGTTGTCGAAGAACGTGACTCCTTGGTCACCGTGTAGGCCGCCGGCGCATTGTCGGAGTGACCGCACGCAGCAAGGACCACGCTCGAGGTGAGCGCCGCGGTCATAGAGAGGACTCTTCGCCACATCGTTCGGTTGGAGGCCACTAATACACCGCTGTCCAGATCCCGGGGACGGTCATCATTGGATGTGAGTAACGCCTTGAGTGTGGTCGAGACATTCATATTTGCGTTCGAAGTGCTGACGCCAGTGTAGTCGCGCGGCGGCTGTCCCACCGGCAGGCTGGCGGGGTGGGATGCCCCCGGTTCGACAAGGTCGGCAGATCAGGTTCGACTCGGCAGATCAGGTCCCACAAGGTGAGCAGATCACTTGAGAGCAGAGAGTTTGTCTGCCAGCCGTTCGACGTAGGTGGCCACGTCGTCGGGGCTGCGGTCGGGAAGGCCGAAGAGGACTTCGGTGACGCCGAGTTCTTTCCACTTCAGCAGTTTGTCGGCGTCGGGTTTGAAATCCAGGGCCACGATCTGTGGAGCCCCGTCGCGGCCGGCGGCGGCCCAGGTGTCCTGCAGGAGCTTGACGGGTTCGTCGATGGTGATGTCGCGGGGGGTGGTGATCCACCCGTCCGCGCTGCGGGAGATCCATGTGAAGTTCTTTTCGGTGCCCGCGGCGCCGACGAGGACCGGAATGTGCGCTTGGGCAGGTTTGGGCCAGGCCCAGCTGGGCCCGAAATTGACGAATTCACCATGGTATTCGGCTTCTTCCTGGGTCCACAGCGCACGCATGGCCTCCAGGTACTCGCGCAGCATCGTGCGCCGCCGGCCGGCGGGGACGTTGTGGTCGGCCAGTTCATCGGTGTTCCAGCCGAACCCAACCCCGAGCGAGACTCGGCCACCGGAGAGGTGGTCGAGTGTGGCGATGGACTTGGCCAGGGCGATGGGGTCGTGTTCGACGGGGAGGGCGACTGCGGTGGACAACCGGACTGTCGTCGTGACCGCGGCTGCGGCACCCAGGGACACCCAAGGGTCCAGGGTGCGCATGTAGCGGTCATCGGGAAGGGAGTCGTCGCCAGTCGTGGGGTGGGCTGCCTGGCGCTTGATCGGGATGTGGGTGTGTTCGGGTACGTAGAACGTCGTGAAGCCATGCTCGTCGGCCAGCTTGGCCGCCGCCGGCGGAGTGATACCTCGATCAGAAGTGAACAACACCAACCCGAAATCCATGATGAGAATTAGAACGTGTTCCAGTCTGCGGGCGCAAGGCGGGTGCCTGAAGGCAGAAGATGGGTGCATGAAGGTAGCCGGTGCGGCATCACCGGCGACTTTCAGCTGCCGCCCGCTTCCGGGACGGGCCTCGCCAGCCACGCCGGCGGGCACACAGCTTGGGCAGCTGTGCACGGCCGTGCGCTAGCGTGGATCATCGAATCGTCGGGGCGGTCCGTCCCCACAGTCGGACCACGTCTTCAGCGTCCTCAACGTCGTCAGTGTCGTCAATGTCGTCGATGCCGGCAGCGTCGCCAGCGTCGTCAGCGTCGATCCGATGCCCGCACAGCACAGGAGAGGTCATGTCGTACCCACAAGGCGCACCCGGAGGCCCCGGCTACCCACCCGCGCAACCGCAGAACGCATATTTTTCGGCG
>JAHZKD010000020.1 GCA_022600605.1 Actinomycetes bacterium | reverse complement strand
GGCAGGTGACGTCCAGTACACCGAGGAGTTGCCGGTCAAGGTGCCGTGGTCGCTGCCGTCGGCTCGCCCCGCCTACGACGGCGTCCCTGCTGCGGTGCTGCTGTCCTCGGATCCCGACCATCCGTCGGTGGTGAGCAGAACCGCGGCGGGGGAGCGGGTGATCTCTGCACCTGAGCCGCAATCCGGGGAGCGTTTGGTGGACGCAGTGGCATTGATGGACAAGCTGCGCACCGCGGGCCCGTGGGAGAGCCAGCAGACGCACGACTCGCTGCGGCGCTACCTGCTTGAGGAAACCTACGAACTCTTTGACGCGGTACAAGGCGGCGACCTCTCAGAGCTGCGCGACGAACTCGGAGATGTGCTGCTACAAGTACTCTTTCACGCCCGCATAGCCGAAGAAGCGCCTGCGAAGTCGTTTAACATCGACGACGTGGCCGATGCGCTGGTCCGTAAGCTCGGCCACCGGGTGCCCGCAGTCCTGGCCGGTGAGTCCATCACGCTGGAGGACCAGCTGGCTCAGTGGGAGCAACGCAAGGCTTTAGAAAAACGCGCGAGCTCCTTCTCTGTCGTCGACGACATCCCGACTGGTCAGCCCGCGTTGGCATTGGCGCAGAAGGTGATTGCCCGTACTGAGTTGGCCGGACTGCCATCGGACTTGATTCCCGCCGCGGTCACCTCGGTATCGGTGTCGGCCGATGTTGACGCCGAGAGTGAATTGCGTTCAGCGGTTCTGGAATTCATGGACGATGTGCGTGCCGCCGAGCGGTCGGTGGCTGCGGCCCGACGCGGCGCCGAGGTGGCCGAGCAGCTCGATGGCGGGCCGCGGGACGCTATCGGCGGGGACGAGTGGCGATCGCATTGGCCCGCGTAACCGTCGGGGCCGACTCAGAGCAGTAGGTTCTCAGCTGACCAACTGGTCGCCCAGGAAGCGGTCACTACCGGTGACGCCGGGCAGCATGAAGAAAAACCCGCCGCCGACCGGCATGATGTACTCCTCCAGCGGTTCGCCTGTCAGCCGAGCCTGGACAGCCAGGAATCCTTTGTCCAGGCTGCGCTGGTAGGCGATAAAGGCCAGGCCCTGGTCGAGCCGCCCGGCGCCGTCGAAACCGCGTGAATAGTTGAATCCTCGACGCAGGATCAAATTGTCCTCCGTTGCCGGGGTGCGTGGGTTGGCCAGCCTTACGTGGGCATCCAGCGGAATTCGCAATCCGTCTGGGTCGGATGCGTAATCAGGATCGGTGAACTCTCCGGACAGGCCCAGCGGATCGCCGCTGACCTTTGCGCGGCCGATGAGCGCCTCTTGCTCGACCAGTTGGGTCCGATCCCAGAATTCGACGAACATCCGGATGATGCGCAGCGCCTGGTAGGAACCGCCCACCGCCCAGTCGGGCTCGCCGTCGTCTGCAGACACCCAGACGTGGCGATCCATCACGGCGCTGTCATTGACGTCGAGGTTCGCCGTTCCGTCCTTGAACCCGAGCAGGTTGCGCGGCGTGCCGGCTTCTGAGGCCTGCCCCGCCCCGATGCCTCGCGCATAGCCGTCGACCATCCAGCGCAGCACCAGGTCATTGCGGGTTCGACGCATCAACTGGCGCAGCGCGAACTGCATGGTGTCGTGGTGCCCGGCCTCGAAGATGATCGAGATGTCGCCGTGTGAGAGGTTGGGGTCCAGCCGGTCATTGGCCAGGAACGGCATGGTGACCAGTTCCTTGGGTTTCCGGTCGGCGAGCCCGAAGCGGTCGTCGAACAGCGACGCCCCGACGCCGACCACTATCGAGAGGTTGTCGGCGGGCGGCTTGTCACCCAGGATCCCGGAGTCCACTGGCGGGTAGGTGGGGTCCCTGGTCTCGACTGGTTGACCCGCCATCAGCGCTCGGATCTCCTCGGAGAGCCCTTGCAGGGTCGCCGACAGCGCGGCCCGGTCCTCGGACAGCACGTTAAACGATGCGATGAGCCCCTGTTCGGGGATCGGCAACGCGGTGATCCCGGTCTGAGAGGTGCCCTCGAACGGTACGAAGCGTGCCGCGGCCTCGCCGGATGGATCCTCCTTGGGGGCTGAGCAGCCCACCAGGGAGCCTGCGCCTACCGCGGCGCCAGTGCCCAGTGCCCCTGTGACTGCCCCTGTGACGAACCCGCGGCGAGATATCCCGGGCCGGCGTGACTTTGGCGTCATCACTGCAGCCTCAGCGCTCCAGAAACCTGGGACATATTCTCCGAGAGACCGGCCAGCTGAGCCTTAAGCTTGTCGACGGTCGCCGGATCGACGGTCACGTCCGGGCAGCGCGGCGACGGGTAGGGATCGTTCTCGGTGCAGAACAGCACCCAGCCGTCACCCCGGCGCAACGGTGCCATCGTGTCGAAGACCGAGTTGATTCCGGCCTCGACTTTGCCCAGCAGGGCCGGGTCGGCCTCCGCCAGAGCCGGACTCAGCTTGGAAATTGCGTCACGTGAACCCTGCATGTTGGCGTCGAAGTCCCACAGGTCGGTCTTGGAGTAGCGATCCTCCTCGCCGGTGATCTTTCCTTGAGAGACCTCTTCGACCAGTTCGGCAGCGCCGGCCGACACGTCAACCGGGGTGACCTCGACCGAGGGGAACTGCTCTTTCAACGTGGCGACGTCGGCGTCGAGCTGGTCGGCAAATTGCGTACCGCCGTCGGTGGTGTTCTGTTCGAACAGCAGGTATTCCAGGCGATGCCAACCGGTGAACTCTGGGTCGTCGGCGCCGGCGAAGTCGTCTATGCGCGCGTCGATCTTGCCGTCGATGTCCTCGACGAGCCCGGCGAGTGGCTCGATGCGTTCCCATGGCATCCGTGAAGGTGCGTACGCGTTCTGTGCGGCCTGCAGATCACCAGCCCGGACGGCATCGGTGAACACTTTGACAACGGTGACCAACTCGTCAATTTGGGCGGTTGCGTAGTCCTTGTAGTGAACAGCGGCCTGCTCGGTCAGCGGGCTGGGGGCAGCGGCGGCCGATGTTGCCGGTGTGGTCTCGGCAGAACCGTTGGCCGCATCGCTGCCGGAGCCCCCACCGGAGCAGCCAGTGAGAACCAGCCCCGCGGCTACCATCGACACTGGCCAGGCGACGTACTTTGTCATTGAGCCTCCTACTCCGTGGGTACATGAACGCTCCGACGCCTGCGGGCGCAAGAACGCTGCAACGTCAGCACCATAAGGATAGGCATGCCTAAATAGTGCGGGGAAGGCGGCTCGCGCTAGTTCGCTCATCCGGCGGTCTCGGGCGCTTGGGCGCCCCGCGCGGCGGTGTGTGTTGAACCGACCATCGCGGTGTGCGTGGCAGCATGGGTATTGACCAGAGTGGGTTGAGGAGTCCGGTGACGCGGGTGCGTTGGCTGCAAGCAGTGGCTGTGATCGGCGCGACAGCGCTGCTCATGGCCTCTAGCTGCTCGTGGCAGCTCGGGATCCCCATCCCCGATGGCGTTCCGCCCCCGTCCGGTGAGCCGGTGCCGCAGATCGACACCTATGCCAAGGGCCGGCCCGCTGATCAGCTGCATGACTGGGCGGCCGAGCGCGCGCCCGCACTCAAGATTCCGGTGACGGCGCTGGAGGCATACGCCTACGCGGCTCGAGTGGCCGAAGTGGTGAACCCCGACTGCCATCTAGCCTGGACGACGCTGGCGGGCATCGGTCAGGTGGAAAGCCACCACGGCACCTACCGCGGCACGACAATCGAGGCCAATGGTGATACTTGGCCGCCTATTCGCGGGGTCTTGCTGGACGGCACCAACGGCAACCTTGAGATCCTGGATGGCGACTCGGTCAGCCATGATGGGGAGGAGCCCTACGCCCGTGCGATGGGGCCGATGCAGTTCATTCCGGAGACGTGGGCGCTTTACGGCGTCGATGCGAACAACGACGGTGTCGCCAGCGTGGACAACATCGACGATGCTGCGTTGTCGGCGGCGGGGTATCTGTGCTGGCGTGGAAAGGACCTCGCGACACCGCGCGGCTGGATGGAGGCACTGCGCGCCTACAACCATTCCGACCAGTACGCCCGCAACGTCCGGGACTGGGCGACAGCTTATGCCGGCGGACATGCGCTCTGAGCGCACCCACCGACGACGCAGGCTCTAGGCTCAAGCCCGAGCCCGTTTCAGAGTCCGCTTCCGAGTCCGTTTCGAAGCCCGCTTGGGCGCCGTTGCGGCCAGAGACCAAGGAGACAACAGTGCCCATCATCGAGCAGGTCGGAGCCCGCGAGATTCTCGATTCCCGGGGAAACCCGACAATCGAGGTCGAGGTGGGCCTGCTGGACGGCTCCGTGGCCCGCGCCGGGGTTCCCTCGGGCGCCTCGACTGGTGAGCACGAGGCTGTCGAGCTACGTGACGGCGGATCCCGCTACCTTGGTAAAGGCGTCCAGAAGGCCGTCGAGGCGGTGCTCGACGAGATCGCCCCCGCGGTGATCGGATTGGGCGCCGACGAGCAGCGTCTGGTCGATCAGGCGTTGTTGGATCTGGATGGCACCGCCGATAAGTCGCGGCTGGGCGCCAACGCGATCCTCGGTGTCTCGTTGGCGGTGGCCAAGGCCGCGGCACAATCGGCCGAGCTGCCCTTATTCCGCTACTTGGGCGGGCCCAACGCGCACATCCTGCCGGTGCCGATGATGAACATCATCAACGGCGGAGCCCATGCCGACACCGGAGTCGACGTCCAGGAGTTCATGATCGCGCCCATCGGTGCGCCCAGCTTCAAAGAGGCGCTGCGCTGGGGTGCCGAGGTCTACCACGCACTGAAGGCTGTCCTCAAGAAGCAGGGCCTGGCCACTGGCCTGGGGGACGAGGGCGGATTCGCCCCCGACCTTCCTAATACCGCGGCAGCGCTGGACCTCATCGGCATAGCGATTGAGGCGGCCGGGTTGACGGTGGGCAGCGACGTTGCCCTGGCGCTCGATGTGGCGGCGACCGAATTCCACACCGAAGGCACCGGCTATGCATTCGAAAAAGAGACCCGTACCGCGGCGCAACTGATCTCCTTCTACGAAGGACTGATCGATGCGTACCCGCTGGTGTCAATCGAGGACCCACTCTCCGAAGACGACTGGGACGGCTGGGTGGCGTTGACCACCGCCCTCGGTGACAAGGTCCAGATCGTCGGGGACGACCTATTCGTCACCAACCCCGAGCGACTCGAAGACGGCATCGAAAAGGGCGCCGCCAACGCCCTGCTGGTGAAGGTGAACCAGATCGGCACTCTGACCGAGACGCTCGACGCCGTGTCACTGGCGCACAACAGCGGGTATCGCACAATGATGAGCCACCGAAGCGGGGAGACCGAGGACACCACGATTTCCGATCTCGCAGTGGCCGTGGGCTGCGGCCAGATCAAGACGGGCGCGCCGGCCCGCAGCGAACGGGTCGCCAAGTACAACCAGCTGCTTCGCATTGAGGAGGAGCTCGGCGACGCCGCCCGCTACGCAGGTGACCTTGCGTTCCCGCGATTCAATCCGGAAATCAAATAGCCCGTGCCCGAAGCGAAAAGGCCCGATCCCAAACGGCGGTCTTCTGCGGACGCCAGGAGTAGAAAAGCGCCGGCGTCGCGGCCGGGAAAGCCTGGGGACGCTGGACGGGCCAAACCGCGTACGAGCAAGGAGATCGCCAGAGCCCCCGCATCCTCTGGTTCGGCAGCCGATGCAGAGGGTACGACCGATGCCATTGGGGGCGCCGACGGAATCGCGATCGGCGAGTCGATCCGCGATTCCATTGCCGCAGCAGCAGAACGGGCCTCCGAGCAGCGATTCGGGTCAGCGGCGCGACGGGCGGCAATTCTGGCCGCGGTAGTCTGCGTGCTGACCTTGACTATCGCCGGGCCGGTGCGGACCTACTTTGGGCAACGCACCGAAATGATGCAGATCAAGGCCTCCGAAGCCCAACTGCGCGAGCAGATCGCCGAGCTCGAGCAGCAGAAGGACAGGCTGGCGGACCCGGTTTTTATTGCGGCACAGGCGCGCGAACGGCTGGGATTCGTGATGCCAGGAGAGATCCCCTATCGGGTGCAGCTGCCGCCCGGGTCCGCAGTGCCCGATGCGCCCTCCGGCGTGGACCTTCCGGCCAACAGCAGCGACCCCTGGTACACCGCGTTGTGGCACACCATCGCCGATGCGCCGCACGGTATTTCGCCGGCAGCGCCTCCCGCTTCGCCAGCCACCCCCGATGTGCCCGAACCTGCCGCGCCCAGCGCACCCCAGCCCGGTGGTTGAGCAATCTGATCTCGACGCCGTTGCGCGGCAATTGGGACGTGAGCCCCGCGGCGTGCTCGGGATCGTCTATCGGTGCCCCAACGGCGAGCCTGCGGTTGTGAAGACGGCGCCGAAACTTCCTGACGGAACCCCATTTCCGACACTGTATTACCTGACCCATCCGGTACTGACGGCAGCGGCCAGCCGACTGGAGTCCTCGGGAATGATGCGGGACATGACGCAGCGCTTGGCGCATGATCCCGAGTTGGCCGTGGCCTACCGCCGGGCTCACGAGTCGTATCTGGAAGAGCGCGACGCGATCGAATCGCTGGGCACGACATTCTCTGGCGGTGGAATGCCTGACCGGGTCAAGTGTCTGCATGTCGTGATCGCGCATTCTTTGGCGAAGGGACCTGGGGTGAACCCGTTCGGCGATGAGGCGCTGTCGGTGCTGGCGGCCGAACCCGAAATGGCCGGGATACTGGATCGGGGGCGCTGGGCGTGAGAGCAGAATGACAGGCGAAGCGGGATCGTTGGTGCGCAGGGTTGCCGCCGTCGACTGCGGAACCAACTCCATCCGCCTGCTCATCGCCGACCTCACCGACGGCCGACTGACCGATGTGCACCGCGAAATGCGCATCGTGCGTTTGGGTCAGGGCGTTGACGCAACGGGGCAGTTCGCTGCCGATGCCCTGGCACGTACGCGCGCAGCGCTGTCTGACTACGCCGAGTTGATGCACCGTTACGAGGTTGCAGCGGTGCGGATGGTGGCGACCTCGGCGGCGCGCGATGTCGCCAACCGTGAGGCCTTCTTCGGTATGACCGCCGAGGTACTCGAGGCCGTCGTGCCCGGTTCGGTGGCCGAGGTGATCACCGGCTCCGAGGAAGCGGGGTTGTCGTTTCGCGGGGCCATCGGCGAATTAGATTTAAGTGCAGTGCCTTTCGTTGTGGTCGACCTCGGCGGCGGATCCACCGAGGTGGTGCTGGGCTCCGATGATGTGGTGGCCAGCCACTCGGCCGACATCGGCTGCGTACGCCTCACGGAGCGTTGCCTACACTCCGACCCGCCCACTGAGGAGGAGATCGGCTCCGCGCGCGCCATAGTGCGTGCCGCCCTTGCGGACACGCTGCGGGTGGTGCCGATCGAGCGGGCCAGAACCTGGGTCGGCGTCGCGGGAACTATGACGACGTTGTCCGCTCTTGCGCACAAGATGACCACCTATGAGTCCGCGGCTATCCATCTGTCTCGGGTGGGGTTCGGTGATCTCCTGGCGGTGTGTGACGATCTGCTAACGATGACGCGCCGACAACGGGCCGCCCTCGGGCCAATGCATGAGGGCCGGGTCGATGTCATCGGCGGGGGAGCGATCGTCGTGCAGGAGTTGGCCGCTGCGCTGGGTGAGCGGGCAGGCATCAGCGAACTCGTCGTCAGTGAGCACGACATCCTCGACGGGATCGCGCTGTCGATCGCCTGAGCGAGGATGACGGGCCGCGACGGTCAGGATCGTAGAATCGGCGTGAGTGCCTCGAGCACAGCGGGGTCCTCGATGGTCGAGGGCACTGGCTCATCGCGGCCGGCTGCGATCCCACGCATGGTTTTGCGCAGGATCTTGCCTGACCGCGTCTTGGGCAATGCCGGGACAACGTCGACATGTTTGAACGCGGCCACCGCGCCGATTTCATCGCGCACCAGCTGTACCAGTTCATCGGCGAGGCCGTCGGTCGGTGCGCCCGCTTTGACAACGACAAGGCCCCGCGGGGCCTGTCCTTTGATCTCGTCGGCGACCCCGATCACCGCACATTCCGCCACCGCCGGGTGGGTAGCCAGCACTTCCTCGATCGCACCCGTCGACAGGCGGTGCCCGGCAACGTTGATGACATCGTCGATGCGGCCCATCACGAACAGGTAGCCGTCCTCATCGAAGTGGCCGCCGTCGCCAGTCAGATAGTAGCCGGGATGGTCGGACAGGTAGGACGCCTGGAAACGTTCCTGGGCATTCCACAGTGTGGGAAGCGTGCCGGGCGGTAACGGCAAGCTGATGCAGATGGCGCCCTCCTCGCCGCTCTCGCAGCCGCTCCCGTCATGGTGCAGGATCCGCACGTCGTAGCCGGGCATCGGGACAGTGGGGGAACCCGCCTTGATCGGAAGCTGTTCGGTGCCCATGGGATTGGCCGCGATTGGCCACCCCGTCTCGGTCTGCCACCAGTGGTCGATCACCGAAATGCCGAGCTTCTCGCCGGCCCAGTGGTAGGTGTCTGGATCGAGGCGCTCGCCGGCCAAAAAAAGATACTGCAATGCCGACAGGTCGTGGCCGGCCAGGTAGTTGCCATCCGGGTCCTCCCGACGAATCGCCCGGATCGCTGTCGGCGCGGTGAACAGTGCCTTCACGTGATGTTCGGCGGCCACGCGCCAGAATGCGCCGGGGTCGGGGGTGCCGACCGGTTTTCCTTCGTAGAGCACGGTCGTCGCACCTGCCAGCAGAGGCGCGTAGACGATATAGGAGTGGCCGACCACCCACCCGACATCCGAGGCGGCCCAGAACACATCGCCGGCCTCGATGTCGTAGATGTGCCGCATGCTCCACATCAGCGCTACTGCGTGCCCGCCGTTGTCGCGGACGATGCCCTTGGGCTTGCCGGTGGTCCCCGAGGTGTAGAGGACGTAGAGCGGGTCGGTCGCGGCGACCGGTACTGCCTCGACGGGCGTCGCGGTTGCCATCACATCAGCCCAATCCAGGTCGCGCCCTTCGATGAGGGCGCAGCGGAGCCGATCACGTTGCACCACAACGCAATGCTGCGGTGGATGCTCAACCATGCTGATGGCGGCGTCGAGCATCGGCTTGTATTCGACCACGCGCGCCGGTTCGATCCCGCACGATGCGGACACGACCACCGTCGGGCGGACGTCGTCGATGCGTACCGCTAGCTCATGCGGCGCGAATCCGCCGAAGACTACTGAATGCACCGCGCCCAGCCGCGCGCAGGCAAGCATGGCAATGGCGGCCTCGGGAATCATGGGCAGGTAGATGACGACGCGATCGCCCTTGCTGACGCCGAGGTCGCGCAGGGCGCCGGCGAACCGCGCGGTGTGGTCGAGTAGTTCGCCGTAGGTATAGGTGCGGCTGGCGTCGGTCAACGCGGAGTCGTAGATAAGCGCCGGCTGGTCGGCGCGCCCACCGTTGACGTGGCGGTCCAGGGCGTTGGCGCAGGTGTTGAGCTCGGCGTCGGGGAACCAGCGGTAGAACGGCGGGTTGTCATCATCGAGGATGCGCCGCGGGGGCTGTGACCACGTGACCGTGGTGGCGGCCTCGGCCCAGAAGGCCTCGGGATCGGTGATGCTGGCGTCGAACAGGTCGCGGTACCGGGGCATGCCAGAACCGTAATCCTTTCCGATTAGTCTCAGGGGCATGACGAACCAACCCCCGCCGATCGGCGATGTCCGCAGGAGTTTTGTCACCGTCCGCGGGGTCCGATTCCACGTGACCGAGGCTGGTCCACTCGATGGCAGACCGGTGCTGGCGCTGCACGGCTGGCCCCAGCACCACTGGGCCTACCGGGATCTGTTGGCCGACCCGCCGCCCGGGTTGCGCATCATCGCTCCCGATCTGCCCGGCTACGGGTGGTCGGGTCCGCCGCCGCACCACTGGGCGAAAGAGGACATCGTCACCGACCTGGTCGCGTTGATGGATGCCCTCGGTCTGGACCGGGTACTACTTGTGGGCCACGATTGGGGCGGTTTCCTCGGTCACCTTTTGACGCTGCGAGTGCCCGAACGCATCGACGGCTATCTCGCGCTCAACATTGCCCACCCGTGGGTGCCACCAAAAGTGATGGCTCGGCATGCGTGGCGATTCTTGATGTACCAGCCGCTGATTGCGTTTGCCGGGGTGCCGGTGCAGCGACGGACCGGATTTCTGGACCGTCTCTATCGGGGGGCCTCAGAGATCGACGCGCAGACTGCGCGGGTCTACACCGAGCGCTTCCGTGACCCCGTCGTGGCCCGCACCGCGCGGGACACATACCGGACGTTCCTGTTGCATGAGATCCCGCGAATGGCGCGCGCCGGTGAGTCAAGGCGCTCGACTGTGCCCACTCGCGTGCTGTTCGGCAAGAACGACGCCGCCATCGCTACCGAACTGGCCGCTCCCGAGACTGCCCGCGCCGACGACTACACCCTTGAAACGGTGGACTCTGGGCACTTCATCGCCGATGAGCGTCCGGAGTTGGTGCGGGCCAAGCTGATCGCCCTCGCCGCCGAGGTACCCGCTCAATAGCGCATTCCGGCGGTACGTCAGCGTTCGACGACACCCTCGGCTCGCGCTTTGGCGACCATTCGGTCCCACGCCCGCTCGCCGACCACGTACACGGTCAGCACGGTGGCCACCGCGACAGAGGAAACAGCCCAGTACGCGAGGTCGGGGAAAGACGCGATGGTGGCCAGCAGCAGCAGCGCTCCGCTTCCCGCCAGCGCCAGGACCATGACCGCGCGGGTCCGCCAACCCTCCTGGAACCTCCTGGCGACAGCCCACCGATGCTCCGTTGTGCTTGCCATATCTCCACGATGCGCCCGGCTGCTGAGACGCAGCTCACAGATACCTAGGGAAATCCTATGAATAGCGGGGTTCTTGTTGGGTGGTGCAGTGGATGCCGCCACCGCCGGCAGCGATGCCGTCGATGTTGATCTGGACCACGCGGCGGTCGGGGAAGAGCCGTTCGAGTTCCTGTATGGCGATCCGATCTGTGTCGGGGTCGCCGAACTCGGGGGCGATCACGGCGCCGTTGCAGACATAGAAGTTTATGTAGCCGGCGGCGAAGTCATCTGATCTGAATTCCGGCCGGAGCTGGCCGGGCGACTCAAGTACGACCACCTCAAGTGAACGCCCCTGGGCATCGGTCGCCGACGCAAGGATGTCCAGATGGCGCACGGTCACTTCGTGGTCGAACGACGCCGGATCCGGGTCAAATCCCGCCACGACAACGCCGGGGCGGGCGAAGCGGGCATAGAAGTCAGTGTGGCCATCGGTGATGTCCTCACCGGCGACGCCAGGTAGCCAGATGATCTTGTCGAGTCCGAGTAGTGGCCACAATTCGGCTTCGACGTCGGCTTTCGACCACCCAGGGTTGCGATTTGAGTTGAGCACACAACTCTCGGTGATCAGTGCTGTTCCCTGGCCGTCGACCTCGATGCCGCCACCTTCGAGAACCAAATCGGTGGGTAACACCTCCGCACCTGCCCGGGCGGCGACGAAGTCGGCGACGTCGGCATCCTGATCGAAATCCTGCTTCTCACCCCAGCCGTTGAAATTGAAGTTCACCGCCGCCGTCGTACCGTTTCCCGTGACGAACACCGGTCCGGTATCCCGTATCCAGAGGTCGTCCAGCGGCGCTCCGATCAGTTCGACAGACGGCCCGACCAGACTGCGGGCCAGGTCGAGTTCCGCTGGCCGGACCAGCATCGACACCGGCTCGAACTGCGCGATCGTCTCCGCGATGGTTCCTAGATTGCGGCGGACCTCGGGGAGCAGTGCCGCCCCCCAAATCGCTTCGTTGGCACCGAAGGCCATCCAGGTTCGCTTGTGAGGCTCGCCCTCTTCGGGCATGCGCCATGTCCGCTGATCGTCGTGGCCGTCACTGCTGGGGCCACCCTCGGCCGAGGGTTCGCGGCCAGCGCAAGAGGCAGCCAGTAGTGCTCCGAATGCGGCCAGGCCCGACTGAAGGAACTGTCGCCTGACTATCACGTCGATCCCCCCAGTTCTAGAGCAGGAGTCTATGGGTCGCCTGACTAAGGATGAGGCAGCCAGTCACTCGACGTTGTTCTCCTCGTCGAGGCGTCGCACGGCGCGGCCATCTACTAACTCCCCGCGGCATTCTGGATGCTGCCAATAAAATCGCACCCACTCCCGAAGTGCTCGACTGTCGGGTGTGATGGCATCGGCGATCAACATCGCGCTACGCCCCTGGGGCAGTATGAAGACGATCACTTCGTTAAATGGCTTGAAGCCTTTGAGTCGGTGATCGAGGATTTGCTCGACGGCATCCCAGGTGCCCTGCCGGAATTGGCCCCATTGACCGTTCCAGACTTCGAAGCCGACTGGATTGAGGCGCAAGTGGCCGCCACCTCTGTACTTGAGCATCCGATACGCGGTGCTCACGCCGAGCACTACCAAGGAGCCACAGCCAGCGCGGAAGATTACCCCGGTCGGTCCTGACGGGACGTAGTCGAGCATTCCCAGTGGTGCGAATACAAGATATAACGCGGCGGCAATAAAGACTGCACATGCCGCGATTACATGCGTTGTGTCGGTGGCCCTTGGGGGTTGAAGCCGAGTGCCCTCGGCATCAACTTCTATTCGTGGCTTCGCGGTGCCGAATCTCGTTGAGAGAAAATACAGACAGAAACCGAAGCCCCAAATCGACACCAACAGAAAAACTAGCGCCGTCAAGTAGCTTCCGCGGAGAAGCCACAGCGCAACCCATGCACTGGTGAAAACCCCAATTGCGGCAGCCGCAATCGAGATCGCGACTAGTTTTGTGGAACCCTTCATCGCGGACAGAACATGTTGCCCATCCAGTTCCCGAGCGCCTTACCGCCTGCGGACGTGAGTATGGCCGTCGGGATGGCTAACCCGGGCCCGGCACCCGCTGTTGCAATGCCGCCAAGAGCCGCCAATGTCACCGAGGTCGTCCCTTCTGCGGCAGCCACGCATCTTTCGAATCCCGTTTCCGCAACTGCAACATCCCACAGCGCGCCTGCGACGGCGAAGGCTGGACCTCCGTACTTTGCACCCACCCGGACGTGTTCAGACGCCTCTTGGGTAAGTATCGGGAGACCTTTTTCAGCTTCCACCTCCACACCCTTGAGGAGAGTGCTGAACGAACTCAGAGCGTTCTCGTTTAAGAGGTCCAACGGAACATCTGCCTGGCGGCCATCCGGCGTAGATATGGTGGCAGACCTGCTGCCATCTGGGTATTCGATGAGTGTTGCGACCGTGCCGTCGGCTAGTTTCGTAGTGGTCACTTTTGAGTTGGACAGGCTGCTGATGTCAG
>JAHZKD010000192.1 GCA_022600605.1 Actinomycetes bacterium | reverse complement strand
CTCTGGACACCGTTTCGTTGCAGCGTCAGCAGGACTTCGATGACCTTGCGCGCCCCGCGCAGGTAGGCGTCGGCCAAGGTAGTGCCATTCGCGTCCGCCCAACGCCGCAATCCGTCGGGAATCAAACCCACATGGTTTGGAGGCTGGCGCACGGGCACCCTCCAACCTCGCGGCAGTCGCTGTATGGCAAAGAGTAATACAACACCGTCTGAGGTGCGGATTCTTCTGACGAAGCAGGCAACACCCCACGCCTGGCCGGGGATGAACTGCTCAGCGCCCGGGACTCTGGGAGGAGAAAATCCGTTCGGCGGCCACCTGCGCAAGATCGCAGAGAACCTGCACGTGGCCGTTACCCCACAACCGCGGTCTGGTATCGAAGACACAAAGCGTCCCGATCGCGTTGCGTTCGGCATCTATCAGCGGTACGCCGAGATAAGCGACCACACTGCCGTCACGCACCGCGGCATGATTCTTGTACGCCGGGTCGAGTCGTGCGTCCTCGAGAATCAGAGGTTTACCGGTTGCCACGGCATATTGACAGACAGAACGCTCTAGGGGTGTCTGCCTTTCCTCTGCCGACCCGCCGCCCATACCGGCCGTGCTCACAAAGAACTGCCGGTCGGCATCAACTAGGGACACCGCTGATTGCGGGGCGTTCAACGCATCGGCGGCCGCGCGGGTGATCCGGTCATAGACCGCGTCTGGCGGGGAATCCAGTAGCCCGGTGTCGTGCAGCGCGCGTAACCGGTCAGGGTCGGTGATAGCGGCAATCACGCTCGGTGTCGACGCCTCGCCGAACACCCCGAAGTCCGCGAGGTGGGCCAGGAGCTCCTCGAGAGACTCACTGCTGACTCGCCTCTGCTCGGCGACCATCTGCCTTGCCACCGCGCGAGTCACATACGTTTCGACATCTTCGCCCATGTCGGCGGCGCATTCCTCGAGCAGGCGGTTGAGCCGATCGTCGAACCTCCGCATCCCGCCGTTCACTCGGTCAACGGTATCTGACGAGTGCGGGGATTGTGGGTGGGGAGGTGGGGGCGCGTGGTGTATGGATGGTGTATGTGCGCGAACGAGAATCGCCACGTAAGACTATCCGCGACGGGCACCTAAGTGGTCACGACACTGACCGGGCCAACTAATTTGCACCTGCCGCTGATCGACGTTCCCCTTCGTTTGGCTCCGCCGAGAAAAGCGGGCCCCTCGATACCGCTGGTTTCTAAACCCGCGCGGTCGTCGCCGGGGACAGACCTGCCCGCACACCACGATCCGTCACCACCCGCAACGGCGCCCAGGAACTCGACAACGCCCCCTGGAACCGGCGTGGCGGCTCGCCGGCCTGAAGGGCTACATCAGCGACATCGACGCCAACCTCATGCCGACAGCCGAAATCATCGCCAACGATCACGACCTGTGGCGGGTCGAACAGTCCTTCCGCATGTCCAAATCCAACCTCGCCGCCAGGCGCATCCGGGGTTGACGGGACTGTTCGATAAGGGTGTAAAAGGCCTGATCGCGACAGTCCCAACAGTGCCCTAAGCTTTAGGTTGCCAGGGCAGTGAGAATCGCTTTAGCCTGCGAGTCGAGCACCGGTGGGAATGTGGCGATGATGTCGTTTATGTCGATGGTGGCTAAGCGCAGTCAAGCGCTCGCTCCGCCCTAACCGCCTTCCCGTACTATCCCGACATGGCGACTTTCAAGCACGGATGAGTGCGCCTCCTCACAGCACATTAGGCGGAAAATGGCGAACGAGAAGCCTGGGCTGAAGAGCTGGGGCGCCGTCGATGACGATGGCGAATACGGGTGGCCGGGGACCGGCGCCGGTCCAAGAGTCTCGGCCGGACGACTTCAGCCATCACCAAGCTCGGCGCCACGGAGGGCCGCCACGATACGGGGCGGAGGCGGGCTGGCATTCGCCGGAGTCCTCTGGGTGCTTGACCTGCGGCTCGGAGCAGCGTTGGTTGTCGTCGCGGTAATTTCCCTTTTTCTGGTGTCAGTTTTCTACCCGGCTGCAGGCAGGATGATAGACGCAGGGCTTGTCAAGGTGGCGAGATCGATTGCACGAACGGTGTCAACCAGCCTATTGGCGATGGTGTATTTCTTATTAATCACCCCGGTGTCGTTGTTCCTCCGCCTCGTTGGTCGCGATCTGTTGGCAGCTCCGGGCACTAGTTCCGTCAGCACGTGGGTCATTAAGCCACGAGAGTCCGAACCGGAGATGGTCCGCCGCCAGTTCACCGTCGAGCCGGGAATGTTGGCAGGGAGACGGCGAGGACCCGGCGCCAGGGCGCGGTTCTTCGTGATGGTGACGGTTCGCGCAGCGGTGTTGTTGGTGGCCTTGGATCTGGTCGTCGGGACTGCGTACATGCACGTCCGCAGCGACCCAGAGGACCGTTATTACGACGCACTAGCTTCGACGGCAGCATTGGTGGATGACAAATGGGCTGTCGATTACTTCCGTGAGTTCCGTAATCTGGAAGTCGATTGGCGGCCATTGCTAGGTATGGTGCCTGAGGACCATAAGGGCAAGTACATCAATATCGGGCAGGGGGCTCGAACAACTTACTCCGCTGCAGGAGTGAAGGAGGATGCCACCTCAGTGTACTTCTTCGGTGGGTCGACGACGTGGGGCTTAGGTCAACGTGACCAATACACGATCCCGTCCTATGTGGCTGAACTTGCCGAAGAGGAGGGGGTTCCGGTCCGCGTCAGCAATTACGGCCAGCCGGGATGGGGCATCTGGCAGGAACTCCTTCTACTCCAACAACTGCTCGCTAAGGGTAACGTCCCCGATGTGGCCGTCTTCTACGACGGGCACAATGACGTTGGTCTGCAGGTTCAGGAAATCGCCACCGACCCCTCCTATCCGAGGGCTAAACTCGTGAGAGAGGCCGTGAAAAGGGAGCGCAAGCGCGGGTCATTCTCCGGCCTTATGGGTTCCTTCACGAGTTTGTACAGGGCTCCCCCAGCGGAGGGGGTGTTTGGGAAACCCCGAAGCATGGTGGCGCGTGTCGCCATGTATTTTAGTGCCAGACGTTCGCGACCGGCACCAACCCCGGAGCTGACTCAAGCCCGCGCCCACAACGCTGTGACGCTCCACAACAGAGCGGTCGGAGTGATCCGGCGTTTGTCGGAGACTTACGGTTTCGAAGCCGTGTTTATTTGGCAGCCGAACGCTTACACTACGGCGGGCGACGATGCGGCGCAGTTTGCTAGTCGGGGCCGTGAGAATTTTGGACCGGCTTACCTCGCCGCGACGGAGCTCGTGGGCCCTCCAGTTATCGATTTGTCCGATTCACTGGACGGCGTGAAGGACTCGGTGTTCTTCGACCACGTGCACACCAACGAATTGGGTGCTGCGAGCGTGGCGCAGGCGATCTATCCTCACCTCCGGTTGGAGCGGTGAGCGTGTGCGAACTCAGGGGAATTCTTGTCGGCAGCAGCCCGCGTTCATGAACATTCTGGGTATCAGCGCGTTCTACCATGACTCGGCAGCAGCGCTTGTAATTGATGGTCAGATCGTCGCGGCCGCGCAGGAGGAACGCTTCACGCGTGTGAAGCATGACCCCGGATTTCCGGTGAACGCGATTGCCTATTGCCTGCATGCTGGCGGCGTTGGCCGTGCTGGGATCGATGCAGTTGCTTTCTATGAAAAGCCCATAACGCGGTTTGTCCGTCTGGTCAAGACCTACGGCGCGGTCAGTCCCCGGGGTTTCCGCTCGTTCCAAACGGCCCTTCCCCAATGGCTGCGAACGAAGCTCTGGATCCCGTACGAGATCGAGCGCAACCTGAAAGCGCTCGGCTACCGGATGCCATCGGATCTGTATTTCACGGAGCACCACGAGAGTCACTCCGCTAGCGCCTACTACCCCTCCCCGTTTGAGTCGGCGGCGGTGCTCACTATCGACGGAACCGGTGAGTGGGCGACAGCGAGCATCGGCCGCGGCACCGGCAATCGCCTGGAGATCGACCGAGAGATGTGGTTCCCGCATTCGGTAGGTCTGCTGTACTCGGCGTTTACCTACTTCTGCGGGTTCCGAGTGAATTCTGGTGAGTACAAGCTGATGGGCTTAGCGCCGTACGGGGAGCCCAAGTATGTCGGCCTGATCACCGAGAACCTCGTAGACATCCACGAGGACGGCTCGATCGAGCTCAACCTTGCCTATTTCGACTATCTCGGCGGCCTCACCATGACCAACGATCGGTTCGCCGACCTTTTCGGCGGTCCCGCCCGCCCTCCAGAGAGCCGCATCACTCATAGGGAGATGGACATCGCTCGCTCCATACAGGTTGTCACCGAGGAGATCGTCATGCGGATGGCAGCGACCGCTGCTGAGGTGACCGGCGAGAAAAAATTGTGCCTGGCCGGTGGTGTGGCACTCAACAGTGTTGCCAACGGGCGTCTGATGCGAGAGGGCCCATTTGCTGACATCTGGATTCAACCAGCCGCCGGCGACGCCGGCGGCTCCGTTGGTACGGCCCTCTACGCCTGGTACCAGATCGCCGGAAATCCACGGTCAGCCAACACCGTCTGCGACGGTATGAGCGGGGCTTACCTTGGCCCCAAGTTCGCATCGGAAACGATCGCTGGGTACCTATCCACACGGAGGTATCCATTCACAACTGTTACTGATGCAGGACAAAGAGCCCGCAAGATTGCTGAGCTTCTCGCGAATGGCAAAGTAGTCGGCCTGTTCCACGGGCGCATGGAGTTTGGCCCTCGGGCCCTAGGCAATCGTTCGATCCTGGGCGATGCGCGGTTACCCGAGATGCAATCGGTCATGAATCTTAAGATCAAGTACCGCGAGTCATTTCGACCGTTTGCCCCAGCTGTTATGGAGGAGCGAGCCCAGGAGTACTTCGACCTCGACGCACCTTCTCCCTATATGCTGCTAGTCGCACCCGTTCACGAAGCGCTGTGCACAGCACCGGCCAGCCAGGAATCGGACGACATCCGGACCGAGGTCAACCAGGTGCGATCATCGATCCCCGCAGTCACCCATGTTGACTACTCCGCACGCATCCAAACGGTCTCTGGGGACACGAATCCCTTTCTCCATGACGTTTTGGCAGAATTTGAGGAACTCACCGGTTGCCCTGTCATCGTAAACACCTCGTTCAACGTTCGAGGAGAGCCGATCGTCTGCACTCCAGAAGACGCTTACCGATGTTTCATGAATACTGAGATGGACTACCTAGTACTCGAAGACCATGTCTTGGAGAAAAAGCAGCAGCCCGACCGGGCGAATCGGGAACCGTTCTCAATATCGACGGTGCTCGACTGATGCGCCGGATCATTCACACCTGGAGATTGTTGGCAGAGTTCAGTTCGTACTCCGTCGTCAACAGGGCCTATTGGGTACTGCCCCTCATAGTCGTCCTGCTGGGTATTGCGGCATTCACCGGCGTTGTCCAGACGGTGGTTCCGTTCACGCTCTATTCGCTCTTCTGAGCCGCTGAGGGCGGCCCGATTAATAGTTATTTTCCCCTGGTAGGCCTACTGGCCGACACCCCGCGGTGCTTGGCGACCCCGGCGAACGAGGCGGTCGCCCGGTCGCATCCTGTTCCCGACGGGCATGTCTCATGCTCACCGACACCACCCCGACACCCGAATCGCCGCCCCTCCAACCACACTCACACTCCTTTCCGGAAGAGCTGGCAAAGGACCCTACCCGACTTGGCTCAAATTAGTGCGCACCGTCGCTTCGGATTTTGAGCAGAACAGCGCGGAGATCGTCGGGTAGCGGGTCAGCGGCGGTAAGGGTCTGGGTTCCTGCCTGTATTTTCACGGTGCGGTAGCGGCGTGCGGTG
>JAHZKD010000191.1 GCA_022600605.1 Actinomycetes bacterium | reverse complement strand
CCGCGGCGGGCTAGGGCGCGGCACAGGCCGGTGACGACCACGCTCTTGCCGGCGTCGCTCGTCGTACCCGCGACCAGCAGGCCCGCCATCAGGTTTTCCTGAGCAGGAAGAGGTCCATTACCCAGCCGTCCCGCGCCGCGGAATCCGCACGCGCACCGGCGATGTCGGGCAACACGTCACCGATGCGTCCAAGGACCCGCAGTCCTGTCTGGGAGGGTCGACGCTGTGACGGTAAGGGGCCCGGTTGTGGGGGGCTTGGGTAAGACCACCCCGGTGGGGGCGGCATCGGTGGTGTGGTCATGAACTCAGGCTAGCGATCGACCGTGGCATCCCTATACCGCCCATTCGCGCGTGGGGCGTGTGTGTTGTTTTCATCCCCGGTAGCGGAGGAGGTGGAGATGCGGTTTCACGTGATGATCACCGTCGAGTTCGAGGCCGAATATTGCAGAGATGCGCTGGATGATTGTTCATCGCTCGGCAACATTCGAGATGACGTTCTGTGGCGGGCGGCCCTAGATCTGAGCGATTCCCTACGCCGACCTACACTCAAATATTGCGGCGCGAGGACGGGCGATTCGAGTGCAACAGCGTCGGTTCAGGACGCTCAGCGACGTCACGGATTGGGCCGAAATCCCAGGCGTAGAGGAAACTTCGTCACGATGAGGCGGGCACGGACGCTTCCGGAGATGGCGGCTCAGCCCGGACCGTACAAGAAAGCACTGGTCGGACTAGTGCGACTAGTGCGATTGGTGTAGGGTGGGATTCGTGAAGACGATTACGAGCACAGAAGCCAAGGCACGCCTGAACGCTGTGCTGGCCGAGGTGGAGAGCACGGGCGAACCGGTCACGATCACCAACCACGGCCGGCCGGTGGCAGTTGTTTCCCCCGCTCGGCCGAAACCGCGCACCTTCGGTCAATTCCCTAACCTGGCAATACCCGAGGGCTTCGACGATCCGCTACCGGCCGAGGAGCTGGCCGGATGGGAGTCGGCCTCGTGACCGCATTTTTGCTGGATACCAACGCAGTCCTGCGGCTGGTGTCGAAGCCAGACAGCATCGCCCCTGCGCTGCGAAAGGCATTGGCTGATCAGGCCACCGAATTGATCGTGTCGGCAGCCTCGGCTTGGGAGGTGGCGATCAAAACTCGGATCGGGCGATTAGATGGAGGACCGCTGCTGTCAGCCTGGGATGAAACGCTGGAGGCGATGAACGCCACGAACTTGGCGATCGACTCCGCTGATGCGATCGTCGCAGGCCAGCTCAACTGGGCACACAAAGATCCATTCGATCGGATGCTCGTAGCCCAGGCAGTCCGTCGTGGTCTGACCATCGCAACCAGCGACGATCAAATCACTGCAGGCGCCTTCACTGCTGTGATCAAGCTGTAGTCCAGAGAAGAGCACAGGGAGATACGCAAATGACGACCTACTACGTGGCACGCGACGAGTGCATCACCGACGGCACTCACCTTGTTGAGACAGACGACGACGGCTACTGCAATGACTGCGGATATAGCTAGCGTCCACAAACGTAGGGGAGGAAACAACTGGACAACCAAGGAGAATCAACCCTGATGGCCCCGCACTACCCGCCGGAGGAACTGAACACCGACAGGTTCATCGACGACGACGGCAGCCGTGGCCGGATAGCTCACTGCGCGATAGAGCTTGCTGGCCCGGCTCCCCATTCCGGGGCGCGCACGTCGAACGCGACAGCGGTTTGGACGTTTCTCAACTCCAGGCTCCTCCGAGGGCGGCACCGCCTAATCAGGAGCGCTTGTCACATCCGTCGAGCGATCGTGCCCTTATCCCAATGTTGCGCGCGGCGTAATCCAGTCGCGAAATTCAAATCCTAGCTGGGCTGTGGACAGGAATTTCCTGCCCCGACGGGTGTAATGGGGCAGTCCCCAGTACGACGACGACAACTCGTCGACGGCGGAACGAGGTTTGGCCGTGCCAATATGTGAAACGACCAACGTGTATGTCCCCGGCTTCTCACCGCGGCCAAGAATCTCCAACCTGACCATTTCCTCGGCAATCTCGATCTGCTCAGAGGTCAGCGGAATTGTGTCTTGACGCAGGACAGCCAGTCCGACGCCGTGATGGATCGGCTCGGTTTCCGGGTGTTGATGGGCTTGGTGCCACCAGTTCTCGAAGCTCACCGTCTCACGTATACCGAGGTACATGCGGCAGCTGCTGTGAGGAGCCCGTGAAATCCCGTACAACGGGGCCCGAAATGCCTCGCTTGCCTTGTAACGGACCCTTCTTGCTTGCATCTGGCTGCCAAGGCGCGGACGCGCGCACGGGTCCTGCATGAAGGACCAATGCGACGCCGAGAGGCTCGCCCGCTTCAGCGCCAGCGGGACTCCCGGGTCCGTCCAGCATTCTGGGAAGAATGATCAAAATAGGCCCGGATAAGGGAGGCTAAATATGGCATTTAATCGCAACCGAGCGACATTCCTAGTGCCATTACACCGCTTCAGAACTAGTAATATAGTTCTTTGTCGAATATCGGCATACAGCTTGATTAACTGACCGATAGCAAATACAATTAGGGGTATAAGAACTGCCCTCAACCCCACTATTCGAGGAATGCCATATGAGTGCCACTATTACCGTCTACGCCAAGCCCGCATGCGTCCAGCGCAACGGTACCTTTAAGGCGCTCGACAAGCAGGGCATCGCCTACGAAACCGTCGACATCAGCATCGACGCCGAGAGCCGCGACTACGTGATGGCTCTCGGCTACCTGCAAGCGCCGGTCGTGGTCGCAGGCGAGGACCACTGGGCGGGATTCCGGCCCGATCGGATCAAGGCCATCGTCGGCGAAACAGTTCGGGCAGCGTCATGATCTCCCCGGCACTGTCCCGCCGCATCCAGACAGCGGCACCGGAGGGACGCCCAGCACCGACGTTGGGATTCCAACAGCGGTCCTGCCGCGCTCGCCGAGAAGGCGCGGTGGGACAACACAGACGGACCGACATCGCGGCGCGTCACAGGCACAGCTCTAATCCCCAGTCCCCCAACCCTGAAGGAGACCTGCCCATGTACATGCTGACCATTTGTGACAACGGACTCGACGTGAGCACGCTGCACGACACCCCAGAAGCCGCACACGCGGCCTTGCACACCTACCTGGTGCTGTTTGACTACTACCACCAGCCCACACAGGTCAGCGCCGCCTACAGCGCCAGTGAACTCATCACCTTGACCGCGACCGCGCCGCGAGTTGTTGGTGTAGCCACCATTGAGCCCTACACCGAACTCGATGCGCAGCGCGACCTCAACATCGTCTCCGCCGCGCTAGCTACGCCCGCGCTGGCAAGCTGACCACGCACCCTCAAGGACATCCACTGTGGCCTACTACCTCGTAGATCTGTCCGACATCCCATACCCGCACTCGATGGGAATGCGCGACCGCATCAAAGATGGACAAGTGATCCGCTCCAACTGCCCGCTCGCGTTGACCACTTTGCGGCGCCGCGCCGGCCAGTCAAGCTCATGGTCTCCCGGGCAGGCTGGCTACCGCGAGTTGTTCACCGACGCAACCCTGACCGCCAGCCGCAAGGGATGCGATGTCCACCAAGGAGACTGGGCTGTGGTTCTACCGGCAGTGTCGTCGTTCCTTGAGCCTTTTCCTGCCAGCGGCGACACCGACACCATCGCCCGTGCAGCCCGCGAGGAAGCACACTTTGACAGCCTCACCAAGGACGACCGCCGCCTAGCGTTGGCGCTTCTGAGCTACACCGACGCGCTGCGCATCTACCTCAACGGTCAAGGCAACCTCGAAACCATCGGGCAACATCGCATCTGTTGGGCGCGTACGGCCGGGGTGCCAGCTCTGCCGCTGTGGTTCGATGAACGCTCCCCACGTCCGCCGCGCACCGCCGAGCTACTGCAGCGGGGCTGAGCGCTTCGACGCGCTGCCCCGCTCGGCGTAGGCAACAGTCACCACAGCATCGGCTGATCGCCGAGCAGCGCAGCCTCCACAGCAGCGGCATCCCAGCCGCCGCGTACCGCTTCGCGCAGCGCCACCGATCGTTGCCGTCGCACTCCCCGGCTGTCTAAGCGCCGCACCGCATGCCGGCCACCGCCTCGCCGCATCCTGGCCATGCGCTCCATGTTGTCACCTTGAGAACCCGCGACGACATGCTCGGTCTGTCCTTCGGCGCCGATCTTGACGCACACGGGGTTGTCGCACTCGTGCAACCCCAGCACCCCGGCAGCGACGAATCCGCTCGCTAAGGCCAGCGCGTAGCGGTGCGGACGCACACATAGCCCTATGCCCCCACGAGTGAGGTAGAAGCGACCGTAGCCGTCGGTGCCGATCGCGCCGGTCCAGATGTCGCAGTCCGAAGGGGTTGGGCCGCACACAATGTGGCTGTGATATCGGACAATTTCACGAACATCACGACGCACATCGACGGTCAACCTACCCGCGCTTCTCATCACCGCTGACCTTAAGTCACGGCACCGACAGGACCGGGCCGCACTTCGCTACCAAGACACTGTGGTGGCTCCGTGCCAACGCGGCTGTCATGTCGGTACTCAGGCACAGGAGGCGTGAGCCTGCATCGAGTCGGCGCCTGCTGTGCACGAGCAGGGACCGGGTCGCCGTTGTCGTGCTCGTCGGGTAGCTCGCGCATTGGGGTGCGCAGCCCGAACACCAACGCAGGCTCCATGGTGGTGCAACCTTGAGACGCGGGCCGACCACGAGGCAGCGTGCAAGTGGTAGAGCTAGGCAACGTCACGGTCGGTGACTGCCGGTGGGCCATCGCTACCTGAAGCGTCGCTGGCCTTTTCACTGCCAGCGTCGTCGACACCGCCTAGTGCACGCGAACTGTCCGGCAGCGCGGGTTTGTCGACTTTCGGTGCGTAGCGGGACACTGCGCGTAACTGACCGACGCTTTCCGCCGACATTGCCGCGATCGTTGCCAGCGTTTCTCTCCGCCCCTTCAGTCGTGTTAGTAGCGAGTTTGCCTTGCCCCTGCGGCTTGCGCGGCGCTTGTCGGCTGCCGCACGCCACTTGTCGGTCGCTTCCTTGAGTTTCTGGGCCTCCCACGCGTCGACCGCCCGGAGCTCTCTCATGGCCTCAACCAATGCCGTCACATCCTGGAGGTTGGCCCGGTCCCGTTCTGCGCGTGCTGCATTGGCTGCGGCCTGCGCTTGCTGCACTCGCCGACGTGTTTCTGCTTTGTTGTTCGATCTCTTCTCGGTCATGTCGGCCACGTTAGGTCCCCGACCCGGTATCAGCCCAACACCAGAGCCACATTCGCACTCAACGAATTTTCGGGCCGTTCGGCACGATCCTCACCCGCGCTGGTGTTTTCCCCACGTCGTTGACCCGACCCCGAGGGTGCTCGGTATCCCCGACCTGCGCGGTGTCGACAATGCGTCCCGCACCGGGTGACTACGAATGCGCTTGTCGAGCGCTACCCCGCGGCGGCTGGCGCTCGACTGCCTACCCGAGTGCGGACTTGAAATGTGCCGGCCGACTGGGTCTGAGATGCCCGGCGGGGTGAAACTGCAGCGCAGCGCGCACTCAGCCAGGCCCGCTACCTCGCGAACTGCCGCCTCAAGCCATCAATTGCCTCTCAACCTCTGCTGGCACGGCAGTCGAGATAGTCCGGATTCCACATCCTCGCCTGACATCGCCGGTCTTGACCCCGGCGCAGGCGAAGAACAACGCCGATCCTCGGGATCAAGACCGGCGATCGGCGTTGCCGCTGCGACGGTAGTGACATCGTTAACCGCGGGTTCACTGCACTGCCTGTAAACATCCGCTTAGCGCTCAACAGCGCCTCCTAGCCTCCCGAGCCTCGTTGATCACCCTCTGAACTCCGTTAGCCTGCAATGCTTCTCCCAGCTCTATGCCGAGATGCAGCCGAAAGTGACCGGGATCGCCGGGCTACTTTGACACGCCCGCCGAGCGCGCGGCGCAGCGCTTTGAACCGTCCCCATCCTGCGTACCCGACCCCCATCCTTGAAACCCTTCAAGAACCTCTTCTTGTTAGTCAACTCCGCACCCTGCTAATCTCGCCTGCATCTCGACACCTTTGGTTTGCCTCACTTCCTCAGCTCTCCCAGCCCACATTCAGTCACACACCTCTTGCATTTAGGCCAGTCCTAAGAATTGGGTGAGATCCCTTGTTTGGTGTGGGGGTTTTTTGCCGTCGAGTTCGTAGCGTGCGGGGCATGGTTTCGGGGCGGTGTGCGTCATGGTGATGACGCTGCACAAGCTGACCGCTGGCGACGGCTATTTGTACTTGGTGCGCCAAGTCGCCGCGGCTGACAGCACTGAGCGGGGCCGCTCCACGCTGGCCGATTACTACTCGGCCAAGGGCGAAACTCCTGGAAAGTGGCTGGGTCGCGGGCTGGCTGCTTTGTCGGATTCGGGCCGTTGCGAGGTCAGCGAACAGGCCCGCACGCAGCTCTGGACGGTTGAGCAAGGTTCAGAAGTCAGTGAAGACCAGATGCGCTCGCTGTATGGGGTGGGCTTGCACCCCAACGCCGACCGCATCACCGGCTATCTGGCCGACCGCGGTCACAAGAAGCAGTGGGCGGCGGCCCAGCTGGGGCGCAAATACGTGGTCCGTGACGGTGAGCCGGAGTTCGCCCGACGGGTGGCAGTGGCCTTTCGTGATCACAACGCCGAAGCCGGCCAGCACTGGAACGCGACCATCTCCCCCGAGCTTCGGGCCGAAATCCGCACCCAAATAGCGGTCGAACTGTTCACCGAGCAATACGGTCGCCCACCAGCCGATGATCGCGAGCTCTCGGGTTTCATCGCGCGCAACACCCGGGCGCGCACCACCGCGGTCGCCGGATATGACCTGACGTTCTCGCCGGTGAAGTCGGTGTCAGCGTTGTGGGCTATCGCCCCAGTTTCGGTGGCCGAGAAGATCGATGCCGCCCACGATGCCGCGGTGGCCGACGTGCTGGAGTGGCTCCAAGATCACGCCACGTTCACGCGCACCGGCACCAACGGGGTTGCCCAAGTGGACACCGAAGGGCTGATCGCAGCGGCGTTCACTCACCGCGATTCCCGCGCGGGGGACCCCGATCTGCATACCCATGTGGCGATCTCGAACAAGGTTTCCCATGTCGATGCCAACGGGGTACGGCGCTGGCTGGCCCTAGATGGCCAACCCCTGCACCGGGTCACCGTGGCTGCCTCCGAGCTCTACAACACCCGCCTCGAAGCTCACATGATCGACAGGGCGAATGTTCGGTTTGTCGAGACCTCCCGGGGGCGCGGCAAGCGTCCAGTACGCGAGATCGAAGGCATGTCTAGCGAACTCATGACGCGGTGGTCGAGCCGCCGAGCGGAGATCGAGGCCCGCACCGCCGAGCTTTCCAAAAAGTTCCAAACCGAGCACGGCCGCGAACCGACAAATATCGAAATCATCGCCCTGGCTCAGCAGGCGACTTTGGAATCACGCGAAGCCAAACACGAACCTCGTTCGCTGTCCGAGCAGCGCCACACCTGGCGCACCCAAGCTGTCGAGGTCCTTGGCCGCAGCGGCGTGGGCCAGATGCTGGCCGACGTCCTGGCCGGCCCCAACCGCAACCAGCCCGCACCTGATGCGGTGGATGCGAAGTGGATCAGCGAGCGGGCTGGTGAGTTGATCGCCACGGTCAGCCAAACGCGCTCGACCTGGCAGCGACACCACGTGCGCGCCGAGGCCCTGCGCCAAGCCCGCACCCACGGCCTGGCCCATGATGTCGGGCTCGTCGACACGCTCACTGACACCGCTCTCGGGGAGGCGTTTTCGATCCCACACGCTCGGGTGGGTGACACCGAATTGGGTGAGCCTGCCGCGTTGCGCCGCCGTGATGGCGCCAGCGTGTATACCCGCCACGGCGTCGAGGTGTACACCAGTGGTGAAACCTTGGCCGCCGAGCGGCGCATCCTGGCCGCGGTAAGTCGCGAAGATGGACGACGAGCCACGGGCGAAGATGTCGATTTGGCGTTGGCCGATTCAGCAGCGCGTGGGCGGACGTTGAACCCCGGGCAGGTCGCGCTGGTCTCGGAGATGGCTACCTGCGGCCGTCGGGTAGCGCTGGCGCTAGCCCCGGCCGGAACCGGAAAAACCACGGCGATGGCTGCCCTGGCGCACGCCTGGCGAAGCTCGGGCGGACACGTGATCGGCTTGGCCCCCACCGCGGATGCGGCCATTGTTCTCGGCGAGGATCTCGGCGCGACCACCGACACTCTCGATAAGTACGTGTTCTCCGCTGATCCCACCAAATCGGCAATGTTCGGTCGCCCGGAATGGTTCGAAAAGGTCGGCCCCGGCACACTGATCGTCGTTGATGAAGCCGGCAAGGCTGCTACCGCTGGCTTGGACGCGATGATCACCGATGCGCTACGCAAAGGGGCCAGCGTGCGCCTGGTCGGTGACGACGGCCAGCTGTCGTCGATCTCCGCTGGCGGGGTGTTGCGTGACATCGCCGAAGCCGTTGATGCGCTCACTCTTTCGGAGGTAGTGCGTTTCCGGTCACCCGCCGAGGCCGCCGCGGGGCTGGCCCTGCGCGACGCCGACCCGGCCGGGATCGGCTTCTACATCGACAACAACCGCATCCACGTTGGCACCGACGAAACCGCGGCCGACATGGCCTACCAAGCCTGGCGCGCCGACGTTGCCGCGGGCGCAGACTCGATCCTGTTGGCCCCCACCAACGATGTGATCAACGAACTCAATGCCCGCGCCCGCATCGACCGGCTCGCTGCCCAACCCGAGGCGGCTAACGCTCCCACCGTGGTGTTGGCCGATCAACTACAGGCCAGTGCCGGCGACACCATCCGCACTCGCAAGAACTCGCGGTGGATACGGATCGGACGCGGCGATTTCGTACGCAATGGATACCGCTACACCATCACCGAGGTCATGGCCGATGGCGCTGTCAAGGCCCGCCATCTGCGCAGCGGACGCATCGTCAAACTGCCGGCGGACTACATCGCCGAGCACGTCACCCTGGGTTATGCGGCCACTATCGACTCCGCCCAAGGGCTCACCGCGGGGCGGCGCGACGCTAAGGGTTCTTGTCACATCGTGGGCTCGGACATGCTGACCCGCCAAGCCCTCTACGTCGCGCTGACCCGGGCCAAAGACGAAAACCACGTCTACTTGTCGACCGCCGAAGCCGATCCCCACCGGCTGCTGTCCCCCAAGGCCACCCACCCCGATACCGCCGTCGATGTGTTGACCCGGGCATTGGCCCGAGACGGCGCACAGGTATCGGCCACCACCGCCGCCCGCCACGCCGCCGACCCCGCAACACGTCTGGGCGCCGCGGCAGACATGTTCTACGACGCGGTCGGTGAAGCCGCCGAGAACCAGCTCGGTGCCGGTGCCCGAGACCGGCTCGACGCTATCGCCGATGCGGTAATACCGGCGTTGAGTACCCGTGACGCGTGGCCAGTTTTGCGCCGCAATCTCGCCGTCCTGACGATCAGCGGCGCTGACCCACACCAGCTTCTGGTTGATGCACTGGAAAAGGGTGGCATCGATGATGCCGCCGATCCGGCCGCTATCCTGGATCACCGCATCGATCCCGCCGGCACCCACTCGGCCGGAATCGGGGTCCTCGATTGGCTGCCCGCCATTCCATCTGCCCTGGCCGACGACCCGCAATGGGGCGCCTACCTGGCCCGGCGCGAGGCGCTCGTCGACACCCTGGCCGAGGCTGTTCGTGAGCGCGCCCAAGGCTGGACAAATGCCACCGCGCCGGCCTGGGCGCGGCCACTGATCACCGTGAACCCGAAACTGGTCGCCGAGATCGCGGTGTTCCGCGCCGCAGTCGGCGTTGAAGAGGCCGATACCCGCCTGACCGGAGCCCGCCAATACCCGGTCCGGACCCGTGCCATGCAAGAAGTCCTGCAGCGCCATGGGGTTGCCGGGATCGGGCGGCGCAGCGCCGACACCACCCGGTGGAACGACCTCATCGACGCCATCGAGCCCCGCGTACGCACCGATGCATATTGGCCACAATTGGCAGCCCACCTGGCCCAAGCCACCCGCACCACGCCAGACCTACGCCAGGTCATCACCACCGCAGCCGGTCAAGGACCCTTGCCCGATGAGCTGCCCGCAGCAGCACTGTGGTGGCGTATCGCCGGTGCACTCTCACCGACAGCCACGCTGGCCACCACACATTCGCGGCTGCGGCCCGCCTGGATTACCGACCTGGACGGGGTGTTTGGAACCGTGCTGGCCGAAACCATCACCTCCGACCCCGCCTGGCCCGGGCTGGTCGCGGCCATCAGCGCCGCGGACCCCAACACGTGGACACCACGCGATCTTCTCAGCGTGGCCGCCGAACACCTCGCCGACGCCAACAGCGGCGAAAATCTGATCCCGCCCGGCGACTACGCCCGACTGATCACCTACACCGTCGACCTGTTCACCCACCGGCTCCAGGCCCGCCTCGGTGCAGACTTCGCCGACATCCCCACCCCCGGGGATGCCGACCTGCCAACAGATCCGGCTGAGGAAGAGCTTTTCCCGCCGGACCCCTACGACTCCTATCTGGGCGTCGAAGACCGCGCCGTGCTCGACGAATATGACACCTTCCCGCCGCCCGACAACGACCCCTACGCCGACCAACATGGACCCGAAGAATTCGGCGGCGAACTGCAATTCGAAGATCTCTCAGCAAATCGGCCTGCACCCGAACTGGGTATCACTATGGAAACGCTGAACGCATTACGCCAGGAATACCGCGGTGTCTGCGAAGAAATTGCCACCCTCGATGCCGCTATTCACTCCGGACAGGGCCCGGCCATGCAAGCGATAGCCGATGAACTTCTGCACATGCGACGCCAATTCGACGCCGACCGGCCCTACGCGCACGCCGTTGCCGGGGTGTTGGAGCAGTGGGCCGACGCTGATGCCGCCTACAACGACATCCTTGGCATGATCGAGCACGCCCGCACCGAACACGACAATCTGTTGGCAACTCCTGGAGTCGACGACCTCGACCTCGCCTCAGCCCAAGCGAATGTGGACCTTCATATAGGCCGCCTACCGCAGCAGCCGCCGGCTCAACAGTTTCAACAGGCCCTGCTCGATGCGCAGGCAGCCCGAGCCGCGGCCGCCGGCAACGCCGCGATCGTCACCGAACGCGACATTGCCGCCGCACGTGGTGCCGCCGAACGCGCGGATTTGGCCTCGCGCACCGCGCTGCGTGAGCGCCGAGAAGAGCTACGGCGTGAGCTGGACCGCGCCGACCGAGACGTGGCCGCCGCGTTCGCCGCCGCCCAAACCGCCACCGATGACACGCTGAGCGCACTGCTGGACTCCGCGCGCTACGAAGTTGATCTACTGCGCGCCGCCGGTTACGTCGACTTCGATCGCGCACCCCTGACTGTCACAGCGTCCGCCCTCGACGCTCACACCCCGGCCGTGGCCGATCAGCTCACAACGCTAGCTGCCCAGCCCTATGCGATTAGTTACGTCCACGCTGATGCCGCCGACACCGACACTGCTGAGGCCCTGCACACGTTACGTGCGGCCGCCAACGCCGACGAACGCAACGTGCTGTGGCTCAGCGTCACTGACGACGATGCCGAACACGCACGCACCGCCGAGCTCGCCGACACCGCCACCACCATCGCCGAGGCACATCACCGCATCACCGAGGAGCAATGGAGGCTCCCGGCGGGCTCGATCGTCATCCTCGACAACCCCGCTGCCGCCGACCCCGCCCACCTCGCCACGATCACCGGACACGCTGCCGGCGAGGGAGCCCGCGCGATTATCGTTGACCCGGGCACCGCCCAGCACGGACCGAGCTCGCCGGCACTGCATCTGCTGGCCAGCACCGTCCCCTGGTCCTCCCGTCTGGACAGCCAGGACCCGGGCCGAGATCTCCCACAGGCAGAGCCGACACCTGCGGTCGTCCTGGCTGACCGCCTCGGGCGTACTCGCCTTAGCCATCCGTGGCGCCAGGTACTCACCGGCTACGACAATGCCGCCCGCAGTGTCCGCTCGGCTCAACGCCGTCACATCGCCTTGGGTTGGGGCACGGATTTGGCGGTCGATGAACCTGACACCGCCCACGACATTGACGTTAGCGACCAATAGCGTCGACCTGTGGGCGAATGTGGCTCAGGTGTTAGGAAGTAGCGGGCATCGTCGGCCACTATGCCTGTATGAGTACCGGCCACGAGCCCTATAGCCCCTACTGCGGGCTGGTGTACAACGAAAACAGAGAACCCGAACGATCCAATGGCGCACCGCATCTCGCGATTAGTGCACCGACCCGTACCGGAAAGACGCGGCGCGTATTAGCGCCAGCGGCCGTGCTCCATCCCGGCCCAGTTGTGGCGGTCTCCAGCAAGCAGGACCTCGCCGAACTGGTCCTGGCCAGACGCTGCTTCGGCCCGACCGGTGTCATCGACCTGCGGCCTGAGAAGGCTCCTTTTTGGCCGCAGGGGGTAACCCAAATGGTCAGCGACCCCACAATGGCGATCACCTCAGCCCACGATGCTCTGACCGTCGCCGAAACCATGCTCGCCACCTCCGGGGTCGGTTTCGGTGGCGCGTCGAGCGGGCAGACCGTGGCTGCTGGGGGGCTATGGGAATCGACCGCCAGCCGGCCACTGGCCTGCCTGCTTTACGCCGCTGGACCCCACGGCAACAACCAGGGAATGCCGTGGGTGCTCGAAGCCGCCGAAAACCTTGGCATCGACAACAATGAGGACAACGGCGGGAACGCCCCCGCTGCATTGGCGGCCACAGCGTCCTGGGTGACTGCCGCAGCGCTGTGCCCGCACACGATGCTGACAGAACCTATGCAGCGCGTGCTGACATTCAACAGCCGCATGCGCGACAGCGTGGCGATAACAGTCTCCAAGGCCGTCACCCCGTGGGTGCGCCTAGGCTTAGGTGCTTCCGATCACCTCGACGGCCTCAGCGCCATTGATCAACTCAGCATCGGATCTTTCGACTTGTCCATGCTCGACGAGCCTGACGCGACCCTGTTCGTAATCGCACCCAACACTGGCTCCGTCGCCGGCGCCGCAGTGGCGCTGATCGACTCGATCATTCGCCACTTCAAAAAGCGCACCGCAGAGAACCAACTTGAACACCGACTACTCCTAGAACTCGACGAAGTGTGCAACTCCTGCCCACTTCCGGCGCTGTTGAACTACATCGGAGAATCAGCCGGTCTCGGAGTGAACATCATGGCCACCGTGCAGGCATTCAGCCACTTCGATGTCGTCTTCGGCCCAAAATACGCCGACGCGTTACGTGACATCTTTCCCAGCACACTAGTCATGCGCGGTGCACACGAACGCCACCTGCTCGAAGAAGCGTCCCACTGGGCAGGACAGGCCACGCGACGCACCGAATCCTATGAGTACAACGCCGGAAGCCGTTCGCAATCATCGCAATACGGCCAAGTCATCGACTGGCAAGAACTGCTCCCACAAAGCTACGAAGAGGCCCAACTACTGCTGCGCGGTACCCCGGGTCACCGGGTACAGATACCCGACTGGAGCCAGTTCCTGAGCATCTACGACAAGGCGATCGCCGCCCGCCGGCAGCACGAGTTCACCTAACCCCCAACCTGTGTGCCGAACGTGGCTGCGAGTGAAGACTCGCTGCGGCAATTTGACCCCAGGCAGATTGGAAATACCAATCGGGGTCTTGGCACAGCACGGCAACCCATCGTGAGGACAACTACAGGCGCCGTCAGGTCCCTGAGCTTTCAATCACGTTAGAAAAGGAAAGATTTGATGGCTGCTCTGACAAAACTACCTCATGTGTCCCTCGGGATCGATACCAGCGCGCGGCACCTTCCCACGCCGATCAACCCGTTGGCACAGCTCGAAGTGATGCTTGAGCGGAAGACCCTAGAGGTATCCGTTCTAGAGTACTTTTGGTCGCGCTGACCTTCTAGAACTGCGGCCCCTCGCCCCATCCGGCCACGGCCTTCGGTCGTGGTTGCCGTTGCTCACAACGTGACGCTATGCCCCGGGTGAAATCCGAACCCTGAGAGTGCCTCAGCACGTTCGCTCACCGCGGGCTGTATCGGCCCTTCGCCTGTTTCCTGAGGCGCACGGGCGCAGCGACGGGCTGCTTGATCCTAGGATTGGGCGGACGACGCACCGCGCGGTCGGCTCGCTCTTCCTCCTGCAACTCGTTCCATTTGTTCTCTGTCGTGTCCTGCGCGGCACGAAGATCGAGTTGAACCTGGCCCCACAACGGCCAGGTAGCGACCTTCAACCAGCTAGCCTGCGGCCAGCGCCGACTGGCCCACAGGATTGCCCACACCACTGCTGCCCCGGCGAACGGACTCCCCAGTATGAATGTCGTCGCTGCCCCATAGGTCAACAGCATGCTGGTGAGTATCGCAACGTAGAAGAGGCCGTACCACGTGTAGACGATCGCGGGGCGAAGCACCAAACGCCGCTGCGGAGATGTGACCTCGTATCCGGTCCAGCGGCTCCTGGACTCGATCGCGGCCAGCATGCCGCTCAGTCCGGCTGCCGCCAGGCACATCCCGGCCGCCGCCCCGATCCACCAGTAGAACGTGATCTGTTGCGTTCCAGCATCGGTCGCCGATATGAATACACTCAGGACGCTCCAGGGGTACAACGCGCTGAGCATCCCCAACAACAGCAGGCGCTGGGCGAGGGCAACGGAACAGCGCCTTCCTAACTGCTTGGCCACCGCCGCGTCAATTCTCGGCTCTTGGCCTGCTGCAGGCAGGTCCAGCGGCGAGGGGACGTCACGGTCGTCTAGAGCTGCTTGCCAGTCTGTCAGCTGCGCACGCGTGCTCGAGACTTCAAGAAGCGCCAACGATCGGTCGTATCCTAAGACGTTGAGTCGAAGTACTGCCAAGATCCCGACCGCCGCAGCTAGTAGCGCTACCCCGCAGGTGAAGGCGATGGGCCACACATCGTGTTTGGAACCGATGGTGGCCCACCCCGTAATGGCCGTCATCGCAGCGACCAATGTCATCGCGAAGACCGCCGCTCGCAGTACCGTCCGGGTGCGGTGGGCGTCCTCGCCCGCTACCGCATCGGAGTATAGGAGCCGCAGGATCGTGAAATTGATTCCGAGAGCCGTCAGAGCGCAACTCCCGATGTGAACGGGACTAGCATGCGTCGCCACAAGATCGTATGCGTACCCATACAACTCGGGTGACCAGAACGGCAGCAATGGCGCTGTGGACCAGATCCCGCCCGCGATCATCCACCTCGCTGTTCCCGCGAAGAGCAGCAGAACCCACACCATGGAAGCCAGCGCGACAACCTGCAACCACCACTTGCTGCGGTCGGCACGGCGCTTCCGTTTTATCTCTTCGCCGGCATCGAGCATGCTCTGGGTAAATTCGTCGTGGTCATGGCGCTGTCCCGCGGTGTTAGTCATAGGCCGATTCTCACCTGAACCATTGACGATCGGCCGTGTGGCGACACGACACGCCAGTAGGGCACATCCTTTGCCCGCGAGTCTGCAGGAACGGATGGTCGACGCCGTTGAGCGCCGTTACTGCAGACTCGGGGGCTGAATTCCCGCGCTGGCAAGGATTGCGCTGATGGCCGCTGCCATGTCGGCGCCGGTTACGGTGCGCAGCAGGTTTAGGTCTGCGGTGGCCAGGTCAATCGAGGTGTCTTCGGCCACGCGTGCTTTCATCTTTTCCACTGCCTCGGACATCACGTTGCGCACGTAGCGGCCGTTGCCGGCGATGTCGATGAGCGTTTCGGCGGTGTCCTCGGGGTTGGCGCTGGAGCTCGTCGTGAGCCAATTCGTGAACTGTTGAAAGGTGGCGCTCGCGTCCGGGTTGACCAGGACGCGATACTTGTCGGCGAAAAGGGAGGCAATCTCGACCAGTTCGGCAGGGCTGTAGGAGCAGAACTCCAACTGGGTGGGAAACCGTGACCGCAGACCGGGATTGGCCGAGAGCAGCCGGCTCATGCCCCCGGAATAGCCGGCCAGCGCGATCATTGTGTCGTCGCGGTGGTCTTCGGCGAACTTCATGATGGTTTCCAGGGCGATTCGCCCGAAGTCGCGCTCGTTGTCGGCTTTGTACAGCTCGGGGGCCTCGTCGATGAACAGCGCCCGCCCGCGAGCACTTTCGAGGATGGCGCCGGTCTTGGCCTCGGTCTCACCGATGACACCACCGACCAGTGATTTTCGCGAAACCTCTATGAAGTCTGGCGATTTGAGGATGCCCAGTCCAAAGTACATCTTGCCGATGATCCGTGCGATCGACGTTTTCGCTGTTCCCGGCGGGCCGACCAATGTCATGTGCAACGCGTTTGGCTGGCCGATGTCCTCTCCGCGGGCGGCCATCGCGCGGTCGTAGACCTGTACGTACTTCAACTTGTTGATGTGAGCTTTGACCCCTGCGAGTCCGATGAAGGATTCGAGTTCCTGGTCGGCCTGTTCCAGGACAGCTTGCGCGGCTTGGGCTTGCTCGGCCCGGCGCAGCTCGTCGGTGCTCGGCCCGGACTTTGGATCCCAGCGACTAGTTCGTGCGGCGATGGCTTCGGGTGTGGTGGTGACCGGCCCGAAGGTGGCATCGGCTAGAGCGTTACTGGCATCCGGTAGAAGCCTCCCGTCGATGCTGGCTTTGCCGAACTCGATGCGGGCCTCGCCGTCGCGGCCAAGGCCGCGTAATGCCAGCCCGCGGTACAGGGCGGCGTAGGCTGCGGCTGCCGGGCTGACATGTTGTGCGGGTATGCGGCCCAATACGTCCAAGGCGGGCTCAAACTCCCCCAGGCCGACATGGGCGATTCCGGCCATCAGGTCGGTGGCGGCATCGACTACTGGCGCAGCCCCCGAGGTCGAGCGTGCTGCCCAGGTGAGCACATCGGTCCACCGCTGAGTGACGTAGTGCAGGGTGGCGCCCAGACAGCGCCAGATCGGGGACTGTTGGGGTTCTCGGGCGGTGTCGTAGGAGTCCAGCAGCTTCTCGGCGGTGTCGTAGTCGCCTTCAGTCAGCAGGGCCGCGATGTAGGCCAGGGTGATCGAAGCCGGGGTGTAGGGGAACACTTCGATGAACCCCGGCGAGGCCACCGAAGCGTCCAGGGCGGTGTCCTGCAGACCTAACCGTCGGGTTTCACGGTGCACCGTGACGCTGGTCTCGTGGGCGCGGCGCAAGGTCTCGCTAGAACGATCCCCGGCAACGATGAGACCCAACCAGGCATCGCACATACCTGCGTCCATGCTGACCGCACGGCGAAACCGATCACGGGCAGCATTGAGGTCTGCCGGGTGGCCCAGCAGCCCCAACGCGTCGAATCCAGCGTCGAGGTAGTCACGCGCAGTGCTCAATTTATGGCCCAATCTCTCGGGGTGGTCGCGGTCGTCGTGCAGCGCGGGGCTGCGGGTCGTCGAGCTGAGAAGCAACGTCGCCCTCGATTGTCCCCGTCTGTGTCCTCGGGGTGCTCGGTGGCTGGTTCCCTGACTCGGTCAGCGCACTTGCTCGGCGGCCTGAACTTCGGCCGGCCATGGTTGTGGCCTGAGTTGGCTCACGCGCGTCTGAGTTCGAGCTGGCTGCTGCAGGGCGTGGTTGGCGCGGCTGCACCGGCGAAGAATCACCGCTAGAGCCCTGTTTATGCGTGCCCGTCAACGAGCTGCTGCCGGTTTTCTTGCTCTTGAGGACATGCCCGGCCGCACCGGCGGCCTTGGTGGCTGCGGCGACCGGGGCGGCCACCTCGGGGGCAGCCACTTTGACTGCGGTCAGCGCTGCCTTGGTGGCCGCCGACTTGGCCGTTGTTTTAGCTGCCGAGTGTGCACCGCTGCCACCGGGGGCGGCCCCTGCGGCGTTCTGGGCACCGGGCCTGCCAGAGGCGCGCGGTGTGAACCAGTCGATACCAGGCACCCGCCGGGTCGCAGCTGTCTCGGGCGAGTCTTGCCCACCGGCGTCACCACCACGGCGACCGGCCAACGCCTTGCTCACCCGGCGACCATGGTCCCGGTAGGAGCCCGCCTCCTCACGGACCGCGCCGGTGCCGGCATGCCACGCGCCGCGGACCTGGCGGCCGATGGTGCCCATGTCGTCGGTGTGAAAGGAGCGGTCGACGAACCGAAACCCCATCCACAGGGCCGCACCCGCGACGGCCATCATCAGCACACGCGGGATAGTAGTTGCTGTCGAGGCGCCCAGCACATCAGCAACCAGCACCCAGGTCAACCCGATCGCCGAGACCGCCAAATACACCTCAAACACTGCGAACTGGACGACGTGCATGAATATCTCTCTGCCGCAATGCTTGGCGAACTTCATCGCCCGACCGAACCCCATCATGCCAATCAGAAAGGATGGGCCGACCAGGATGCCGAAGTACAGCGATTTGATGCCGACGAGCATCACCGACAAACCGACGTACCAGAAGAAGAAACCCACCACGGCCGCCACGGCCAGCAATAGCAGGCTCAAGGTGGCATCTGAGCCGCCGAGTCGCTGGGCGTAGGCCAATGCTTGGGGTGCACCACAATTGGCCATTGCGTGGGCCGGCCCTGACCCGTCCACGCCCTGAGCGCTCATCATTGCCGCGGTATAGGCCTGTTGGCATCGGCCGACATCATCGACGACCATCCCGAAGTTCAGAACCTGCAACGGGTGCCGCACCCCGGCGGTCACCGTATGTGACATCAACGCATCTAGCTTGGCATCCAGCGAGGCGCCCGACGCGAACGACGTCCCGAGCGCGGACTGTGCGATCTCCAAACCTGTGCCCCGGCCCAACGCCAGCAGCCCGTGATCGCTGTAGAGATCCTCGATCGGATCGGAGAACACCGTAGCCAACAACACGGTCAAAACGATCGCCGTGCCGATCATCGCCCACCCACGGCCCGCATTTCCCCGCGCCATGTGATACCCCGCCACCAGGACACAGATCGTGATCGCAATGGGCCCCAACATCATCTTGCTCACTAGCGCGCTGACCGCGTTGTAGAGCGGCAGACCGAATGTCGCGATCGCGACCAGCCAACCCGTCGACAGCGCAAACCGCAGAAACCACAATGAGGCGGCCATGATGAAAATGAAGGCGCCGGCGAACATGCCCAACCACCATGCGGCGGTGGCGTTGTCGACAGCGCGTTCCATCGCTGCGCCAATCCAGGTCCCCCACGTGCCCGGGTCCATGATGGAAATTTCCTGCCCGTTATTGGTGGCAGCTTCGCGCGCTGAGACCAGTGAGAGGAAGTAGTAGCCGATGGGGACACCGTCAGTGTCGTGTAGTCCCGTCCAGCCAAGCGCCGCCGACCCTCCGGCTGCCACCGCGCTAGGGGCGCACAGCAGGGCAACAAGTGAGAACCCGTAACTCAGCGTCATCGCAACCAGCGCGCGGCGCACGCGCGGATGATCGGCTAACCAAAGGGTTGCCGCTGGGGAGGTCATGCCGGCACTGACTGCGGTGGAGTGCTGTCGACGTCGGCGGCCAGCTGTGTGGTCGGGGCGCCAAGGAACCGGCAACGAGCGCGGCGGCCCCGCTCGTCGATGATGAACCCCTCCCCCATCCGCGACGGATCGACCTTGCCGAAAGCCTCATCGTCGCTGTCCTCGTCGTCGGCCGACTCGGCCGGGCTGGTGTCCTCGCAGTAGGACTGCACAACTTCTGGGGATAGTCGAGTGTCCACCCCAGCCCACTCCAGGGTTTTGCCGGCCAGCTCCTCGTTGCGGATCGCGAACAACCATTTCTGGGTGATGAACTTGTCGCCCATACGCTCGAAATCTCGGTAATCCTGTGAAATGAGCCAAATCCCGGTCGCGTGCTTGCGCCCCTGCCGGGTGATCCGGTGCGCTGTACGCGCGCCAGCAGGGTAAGCCATAAGCTCGGCGGCTTCTTCGAAAATCATCGTGGAGAACTGCTCGCGGTGCAGAAACTGATAGCGCTGCACGGTGTCGATAATCAGGCCGTAGATCGCCATGCCCGCGCGCGCGCCCTTGGGCAGTTTGTCATACAGATGGGGGTTGAGAATGTCGTCGGCGTCGGGCAGACCGAGGCGGTGGGTCAACCAGATCGTTGCCAGCGACTGCGTGGGCGAGTAGGGGGGCAGGGTTTCATCGAAGATCGCACGGGCGGCGGGTTGGGTGGCCCAGGCCTGCAAGCGTGCCAGCAGCATGTCGTTGTCGGCGTCAGGCTGTGAACGCAGGTGGTTGATCAGCGCTCGCATCGACCCAATACCCTCGCGGTGCCGCGTTTGTGGGCTCACAAGGAGGGTGAACCGGTTCTCCATATCGCTGTCTGCGGGCACCCCGATCATCGGCAGAATGTGGTCAGCGGCTACCGCGCCGGCCTCGTCGAAATCGAACATCCGCAATGGGTCCAGGCTGAACTGTGAGTCGGCCAAGTCGATCACCGCAGTATCGGTGACGTTGCGAAAGGCTTGGGCCCATTCGCCATGGGTCCCGGGGTCGAAGACGTCGACTTGACCGCCGCGCAGTACAACCTCGATTCCGGAGAGCTTGGCGCGGTTAGATTTTCCGGATCCGGGGTCTCCGATAACGATCAAGCCGGTGTTGCGTTGGCGTTGTGCGCAGCCTTCTGGATCGTGCAGTATTACGCTGCGCCGCAACGTGTTCTGGTTCTCGGCCAGCGGTGTTCCGCGTGCGTCGCCGACCCGGGTTGATATGAGCGGAGTGAACCGGCCCCATAGATGCGCTGAGGTTGGGTTGCGGAACTCGTCGAGATGAGCGAGTTTTTCGCTGCCCGGATTGAACGCAAGCCACAGTTTCGACTGCGCACCGCGCCACCGACTGACGGCGATCTCTGGCTGGTCGAGCGCAAGACGAACTTGCTTAACGGCGTCCTCGCATACTTCTACCGTGGGGGCGCTCACGACGATCATGGTGGCAACGTCAAGCTCACGTTCGCTGGGGTTGGCTTTAATCTGCGCGTTGTACTCGCGGGTGTTGGCCAGCTTGATGTCGAGCTCGTCGTCCTCCTCGATTTGGCGCCCGCGTTGGCGCATTTGATCCTTAATGTTCTTGGCCGCATTGGCATTGAGAGACTCGGCACGCTCAGGACTGCGCACGATCGCGTGCTGGATCCAGTCGATGGCTGCTGGGCTATCGACGTTGTCCAGCGCGTGTAGATAGGCCGCTTTAGTGAACTGCAGCCCGGTGTCAGGGAAATGCGTGACCGGCAGAAACGCCTGGTAGCTCGAAGGCCCATTCAGGTTGTCGGCGTCATAGGTGCGCACAATCGGGCGCATCGTGGGCCACCATGAGCGCCGCAGCGCATTGGCGCCCTCGTCGATGGCCGGACGCACGAAATCGGCTGCCGTGAGCCGATCAGGGCCTTGCCCGGCCGCGGGCATCGGGTCGCGAAGCTGACCCCGAAGAACGGTTCGGCGATGCTGCCACTGGATTTGCAGAGGGCTGGCCGGGCGGACGCTGAACTCTCGTGGCAGCGAAGCGACCACCTCGGCAGCCAACCGGGAGTAGGCCGCCACTGATGTGTCCGAGTCGACATCGCGACCTACCATCCAGTCCTTGACACGCGTGGCAGCCCCGGCCGCGTTGCGTCCGCTTCGGCCGCTGTCGACCGGGAACGTCAGCCATCCACGGCGGCGCTCCTCCACGAACGCTGCGTCCCCGGGGGCGGCGACCTCAGGGTTGAACGTCGGTTCCCAAACACGGCAATGGTCTACCCACTGGTCGCTATGTCTGAAATTCCCCACGAGGTTGCGCATCAGCCGTTTGGGGTCGGTGGTGTCCAGCAGCCCCGACAGCGACCATCCCGACGGCAGTGCCCGCGCGAGATTACGGTAGGAACGGCTGCCCCGTTCGTGAGTGCGCAACGGGCGCAACACCAACGGCAATCCATCGATGAGATAGTCGGCATAGACCCCGCCGCGAGTGAACCGCAGGTTGCCGATGACCGCCTCCGGCGGATCGAAGTTGTGATCAACTCGGGGCTGGCTGCGGCTGGCCGTCGCCGGCCCGGGTGCGGGGTGCGGGGGCGGGCCATTAGCACTGTCGGCGGGCGATGACGGGCCGGCACAGACGTGTCGGGGCATCAGCGAACCCCAGGCGAAGGCGGCGCGCGCCGCCAAGGATGGTCGGCGTTTGGGCAACACCAAGCGCAGTATGAACGTCACGGCTGCAGCAACGAGCGCGCCCACAACAAGGACACCGAACCCGGCGTCCTGATGTGAACGGAACCACCACAGCGCAGGACCCATGATCAGCCCGATAGCGATCAGCTCGGCACTACGGTACGGACCTCCTGGTAGGCGATTGTCAGCCGAGGACTCCCCGGCGTAGATCGGAACGTCGCGGATTCCGGTAAAGACCTTGGCTGGCTCTCCGGTGGCGACCGCGGTGTCCTCAGCCACCTCTTACCGCCCGTACACCGAATTTGACACAAGGCCGCGCTGCTGCAACTCCTTGTTCCCAGACTCTTGGAAACCGCCCGCGTTGGCGATCACCAACGACAACACGATGCCGCCGACCACAGCGCCGATCGCTGAACCGATGCCCTGTTTCCAACCGTTCTTCAGTCCGACCGCGATTCCCAATGCCATCGCGGCAGAAACACCGACAATGACCACCATCGAATACAGCTCTTGGGACATCCCGACAATCCCCTGTGCCGCCAAAAAGGTTGTATCCGTCGTCGAGAGGTTCATGTGTGTTCCTTTCAATTTGATGTTGGATAGGTTGTGCGGGCAACGGGTCGCGGCCAGCAACGTGGGTTCAGCGCAGGCCGGCCGTGGAGTCGTCAATCGGGGAGTTGGCGTCGATAGCTGGCACCGGATCGATGCCGGAAACCGACCACGTGCCGCCGGTAGCGCGCAGGGTCAACGGGTACACCAACGGCGTAGTCGAGTAGTCAGCCGAGCGGGCGCTGACGGACACCCAGGCACGTAGGTGCGCGCCTTCTGCGGGAGCTTCTTCCGGAAGTTCTTGCTGGCTTCGGATCCCCGACACCGTGGCCTGCGAGTAGGCGCGCAGCGTACTTAGGCCGGAATCGACCGTGACGAACCGCTCGATTCCCGACGCGCCGGTCAGATAACAGGTGACGAATCCGGAGATCACCGACGCCAGCTCACTGTCAGTGGTGACGGTGATCGGATAGTCCAGCGCCACATCCACCCCTGGTGGCGGTGGATCGCGGCGCGCGGGCGTGGCCATCGCTTTGGGCGCAACTCCCCCATAGACACTGACCGGCAACTGGTAATAGCTCCGTACCGGCGGTGCGTTCCTATAAGGCTGCTCAGTGACCGAAACGACGACCCCGTATGTCGCGACATCAGCGCCGCTTTGGCCGACCAGGGTGGCACTTGCAGCTTGAGCGGACACGATGCGCGGGGGCGTTTTGGGCAGGGCCATACCTGCGATGGCGTCGGCGGGAAAGCAGCGCGCCAGCTCGTCGGCTCGGCTTTGGCTTGCGGTCAGTAGCACTGTCACGCAGTCGATCGCGTAGCTTTCCACGAGCGCGATCTGGTTGCTGACCGTGCGGGCTGTCACTACTACCGAGGTTTTGTCGGGTGGGAATACCCACTTCCAGGCAATGGATAGACCGTTGAGTGCCGCGCTGGCAACCAGGACGACGACGATGAGCCGGGCGCCGCCGTTGCCTACGGTTTTCAGTCGCTGCCGCCAGGTATTCGTCAACTGCATGTCAAACCGCCTTGTGGCCAATGATTTTGATGCTGGACACCGCAAACGTGCCGTCCGCGGGGTCGCGGGTAGCAGGTGCTCCGGGCAGGATCGGCAGCTGTGGGGCAGTGGCCGGGTTGCCGCCGAGGATCTCGCCGAGGATCGACGGGCCGGAGCCCGCAGGTGGGGTGCCGTCGGTGTCTGTTGGGGTGATTGCCGGGGGCCGGCTGGTCTCCAAAATGATCAGCGTGATCTTGGATGCCAGTACTGCCGGGCGGATGGCTTCGACCGCCTCGCCGCGGACGTTGCCGGTGTTCTGGTTCATCACAGTGCGGTCGGTGTCGTTGAACTGCCACTGCACCCGGGTCACGACGCGATGTTGTAGCCACGGATCCGGTTGGTCTGGGTTGGCGTCGATTTTGTGGACCGCGCCGGGAACAATCGAGACAGCGGTGATCACGAAGGTCCGGCCGAGATCGATCTCAAGGACCTGGCCGTCGACCGAACGCACGCACACCCACGGTGTGGTGGAGTTCGGATCAGCCACCGATTGGGCCGCGGTTGATCCGGGGGCGCAATCCGATGATGCGGTAAATGCCAGGGGCGCATCGCGATTCGGGGGTGGGCTCGGTGGAGCCACCTCGACCACACGTACTGGAGCCGACGCTGAGACAGTGGAGATTTCAGGGTCGGTTCTCGGCGAGTTGGCTAGCGTGACTACTAGGGTGGTTATGGTCGCCAGTACGGCGGCGGCACCAATCCCGGCTGGCACCCACGGGGTGAACCGGCGCGGCGGCGAGTCTGCTGTGGAACTGGCTTCGCTAGCGGCGTCGTCAATACCGGCTTCTGCGCCGGCGATGGTCTTCGGGTCGAGGTTCACATCGCCGTCGTCGACGGAGGCGAGGGTTGAATCGCCTGCGTCGATGTCGGTGTGGGCGACCTCGCGCTCAGCAGCGGGGCCATCGCGGGCATCGAGTGTCTTGTGCAGCCATGCGGTTCTGCTCATATCGTCTGTCATCACGCCGCCCTCTTTTTGGCGGATCCGCCCGGCAGTGGCGGCCAGTGCGGCCCGCCAATGACTGTGAGCAACCAGGGGGCCGAACGCGTCGGCGGTGAGAATGCGTCATTCGAAGCGGTTGGGAGATTGGTGGCGGCCTGGGTTGTGGTCAGACCCACCGACGTGCCGGTCACGGCCGGTGCCTGTGCGGGTTGGTGCCAGCGCCGGTACCGCGCGCACGGGGTCCGCTAGCTACTTCAAGTGCCGGCAGGTCGAGGTCCTCGTACACCGGCGGGCCCCAATGCAGGGAGGGTGCATGATTAGTTGCCCGTGGCGCTGTCGGTGCAATGGGCAGCGGAGGAGTCGGGGCAGACTCGGCGACGAACGCGCGTTGGGCAGTGATGGCCCGACGCCCGAGGCGGCCTCGCGCCAGCTTCACCACGATCACGACGAGCACCGCGACTAGCACTAACGGCAGCAGCCGCTCTAGGACCTGAATGAGTACAGCGATGGCTGCGGTCAACCCGAGCGCTACCCCCGCCGCCACCATAAGCACGATCTTCACGTCACCTGCTCCTCACCTCTATGACTCCACTGAATAGCCGTACGGTATCCACTAATGAACAATTGTGTCCACACTGATAGACGATTAAGGTAGAAATATGGTTCTGTTGCGGCATGGAGATACCAACTGGGGGAATCGCGCGCCTGCACTACTTCGTCAGGGAACGCCGCCGCGTCCTCAAGATGAGTCGATCGCAGATGTTCGCCCGCGGCGGACCGTCGCCATCAACGATTTACAAGGCTCTCGCCGGCGACCGGGGCCTGTCGATCACCTCACTGGAGCGCATCGACCGCGCCTTGGGCTGGACTCAAGGGTCTGCAGCGGCCGTGTTGGAGGGCAAGACCCCCACCTCGCAACTACCTCCCTCTGACGACGACGGAGGCTGTGCCACCCACGATCACGTACGAGTAGTCCTTACGAGCATTGGCGAGCAGCTGCAATCAGCCAATCAGCTGGTCGAGGGACTACTCGGGGGTAGCGATGCCCGCTGAAATATTCGACCAAGAACGCCAAGCCTGGATCGCTGCGCATGCAGGAATCTGGCTGATCCAGAAACGACGGGCAGAGTTGCTCGGCAAACGCATCCGGGCACGCATTCGTGCCCCGATCACCAACCCCGACACACACGATGATCAGGTCACCCCCTGGATTCTGATGCGCAAGCCCACCACACAGGCCGGGAGCCTAGAGAATGCACTTGTCATGGTCGCCGCCGTGGCCGCTCCGCTTGGGTGGCCCCTAGGGCGGATGCTCTACACGGGATTGGTGGGCCTCATCCCTGAGCGGCTGCAGTCCTACCCCATCGTCGCGCTGGCATGGGCTGCGGTGCTCAGCGGAGCCCCGCTGCCGCTGCTGTATAGCCCCAGTCCATCATTGACAAGCACTCTGATCGTTCCCTGGCTGCTGGCCCAGCTCCCCGCGACCTTCGCTTCGGCCGCCGTCTACGGCGGGCTTGAGGGTTGGCTGGCTATCGACGGCTCCAGTGAGTGGTGGCCGTTGACCCCCGAGCTGCGCGCCGTCAATGCCAACCTCATCCTCGGACCCGATCCGGTCCTGATGCCCACGCTGCTCGACCCCGTACCCACCAGCGCCAAACCTGCAGATACAAAACATGTTCCGCGACGTCGCCCCGCGCCCGTCAACTGGTTTCGGGTCGGCATTCCCGCGGCGATCACAACCGCGGGCGCCCTGTGGTACACGACCATTGTCCTACGCGGCGTGATGTCTCTACCGAACGAGCTACTCAGCTAGCAGGCAAACCCCGACCCGCCAGGAATAGGCGAGAAACCATGCACCATTGAGAGTCGAAAGGGATCATCCACCATGGCAGCCGTCTCATATCGGTCTTCTACGATTACGTCGTGGAGTGAGGAACCCATCACTGGGAGGTCTGGGAATGCCAGAATTTAGCGGATCAGCTCGCCACCCTGGCTTCTGGTTGGCCGTAGGGCTACCTTGGCCCGACGACGCACAGGGCGGCATCGCCGAATGCGCTCGCCTGACCGCGCCCGTGGTGATCAACATGTCCATGCTGCGCCCTGACACTCAGGCGATATATGCACTGGCAGAGCATTTTGCAGTGCAGTTCGACTGCCGAGTGGTGCGGGTGGCAGAGTTGACACGATGGCTTGATCAACACGGACAGACATGGGCGTCACGAGGTATCCACTTCGACGCTGCATACGCAGAGTTGATCAGCGCGCCACTACCTAGCCTGTATTTCGCGCTCGACAAGAAATCGCACGCGGTGCTATGCGACGCAAGTCGCGATGGCGTGAGAATCTACTACTCGGATGGTGTTTGCCAAACGACCACTGATGATCAAGAAGAACTTCGACACAATCTGACGTCCGTCGTAACAATCGAGTGGGGCCCCTACATCGAGCCGGAGCTGGCTGCCAGAGCGCAGTCACATCGATAATGCCGCAACGATGACGCGCAATCAGAATCCGTGGGAAGTGCGCTGGCGGCGTGAGGCAGGTACGTCCGTTCGCGGCGGCCAGAGTGCATCCTTCGTCGCTACGTCCCGCGATAGTGGATCAAAAGCGTTCTTGAAGACCCTTCTGCGACACCGTGAGAACAATCTCAGAGCGCGGCGACGGTTCAGGCGCGAAGCGGTGGCCTACGAAACCCTCACTGGTCTCGGGCCACCGACCCTGCTCGACGACAACTCCGAGACCTGGCTAGATTCGGGCAGGCCGATGTACATGGCGTTGGAGTACATCGATGGTCCGAACCTTCAGTCTTATGTGCAACAGCATGGGCCGCTCGTCGAGGTTGATTCGGCGCTTGCTTGTGTAGGCAGACTTGCTGAGGTTTTACATAGCTGCCACGAGAACAATGTCACTCATCGTGACGTGAAGCCGGCCAACATTGTTCTGCGAGAAGGCGCTCCGACCGAACCCGTTCTCGTCGACTTCGGCCTATCGTTCAATGATGAGGGCGAAGACGACCTTACGAGGGTCGGCGAAGAGGTGGGCAATAGATTTCTTCGCCTGCCCGAGCATGCGTTCGGTAGTCGAGCAACCGGCAGCGACGTAACACAGCTTGCCGGTGTACTGCTCTACATCCTTACTGGCATAGAACCGCGAGTGCTGGTCGACCAAGCAGGTCTTATGCCCCACCAACGTCCAGAGATCCGCGCCCTCCTCATGGAGAGGCTGGAGGAGCGCCAATGCCTTCGATTGTTGCGCGTCCTCGACAGGGCGTTCACCCCTGACCTGTCAGCGCGCTACGGAACCGCACCGGATCTAGTTGCCGACCTGGAGAGAGCGATGACAAGCAATACTAACGAGGGCGACGACCTTGATCAATTGATAGCCCAGGTTGACGATTTCGCAACTAGCCGCAACCTCCCCGCTCTACACGCGCTTCGCACCAAGCTCACCGGGCTACAGCAGAAGATGAATACTACGATCATCCACTTTGCTGAAGCAAAAGGCCTGAAGCGATTCGCGAAAGGCATGAAGGCGCACGTTACTGCTGAGGAACAGTGGGCGACAATCGAGCTGGCGATCGCGGTGGACGATCAACAGCCGAACTACGCCGAGTTCAGATTGGAATCCCGCGGGCCTCATGAGATTGGGTTGCTAGTTGCCGCAGAGGAGGTCTGGCGGGGTGACCAACCCGACCAGGCGTTCACTGACGCTGTCATTAAAGAGGTCGTGAAGAAGTTCTTGTCCGGTCAACAAGCCTAGTCCCGCTGTCATCTCCCCTGCCGCACCTCGTCCACGACGAATCGGTTAGGTCCGAAGACTCATCCCAGGCTGCCGTACACAGCGAAGTTATGGCCCGGCAATCCCCTGCTGTTGGAAGTGTCGCTGCGCTTGCGTCAGTTCTCGTGCACCGAAGGTTGCATAAATGCCGCTTTGATCAGTTGTGCCGCCGTTGCCGATGTACAGCACGCCATCTCGGCGGGTGTGTGACCCCCATCCTTTGCTGAGACGCACCGCCACGACCGACCCCGGTTGAACGTGTTCCCACCAAAACCACGCATCGTTGCTCGCGCTAGGACCATCGCCGTAGAGCGACACCACCGCTTTGCTCCCCCGATAGGCGCGGTCATACACGTTCTCGATGTAGAGCATGCTCAAATCGTGATCAGTGGCCGAACGTGCGAACTCGGCCCAAGCGTGTGCGGCTGCGGCGTCCCGCTCTGGTTGCGGCATGACGGCGAACAGCCACACCAACACAGCCACGAGCGCTGCCGCAAGGAAAAACGCTTCCACAGACCTGCCCTTTCCCGACCACTATTGCGAGGGCCGGACGTCGTCGCTAGTACGGGCTGGCTCGATGCGGATACCGCGGTCCCTCAGGTCAATTATCTGAATGTCGCGAGCCCATCGATCAAGGCATCCAACCCGCGGATGGCCTGAGCGTATTCGTCGTGGTATCGCCCCAGGTTGCAATCGTCGAGCTGTTGGCGGTGCCGGTGGAGCACACCCCGCATTTCGTCGTACTCAGCAACAAGCTGTTGCGGATTCATCTTTCGTTCTCCTGATTGATCGATGTACGGGGGGCTCCACGAGCTTGGTGAACCCTGGCTGCCTAGTTGAGGAACGTCTGCTCATTGCGGAATCCCACGGCGTCCACCCGGGCGGTGAACCGCGCGGTCTCTATTCTTATCCGTCCGCTTCGTTGGACGATTCGGATGTCAGGTTCGATCGGTCGGTGGCCGGCGCCGACGCTAACGCTGACAGCCGCGCCCGGACAGGGGTTGCTTAAACCGTTGTGTACCACCAGCGTTGGGGGGCGCGGTGGCTGGGAGCGCATATCGGTGGTGTTCCAGATTCGCGACGAGGCCGATGCCATCGCCCAACGCCGCTGGGTGTCGTAGACGGCGACGGTTTCGCCACTGCCCGCCGAGCGGCGGATGAGCTGGCGCACCGCAAGGTCGTCGTCGGAATCAACGACGACGCGAGTCGGCCCGGCTGGATCCCGCAGCGGCATCATCAGCAGCGCGTCGTCGACCTTGCCCAACATCACCCCGGATGGACCGATGGCGATAGCGCTATCGAGATCAGTGGTTAACGGCCGTGCCGGCATGCCGTTGATGCGCTCAGCGCCCGGCAGCAGCGCTGACAACGCCCACCATTGCCGGCCGTTGTAGCGGTTGAGGATCACCGCCGGAGGCGTCAACTGCGGCTGGGCAGTGCTGAACCGCACCGTCGCCGAGGCCACGATGCCCTCTGGTGAGCGGCGCAGATGCAGGGCCAGCATCGTGTGATCAGAAGGAAGGGCCCACATATCGGCGAGGCGATCGGCGCGCAGGTCTGGCGCGCTGAGGTAGTAACTGCTGAGGATCGCTCCGCGATGAGTGAGGTATTTCCACCCCTCCTGGTAGGCAGATTCGACGCCTTCGGAACTGCCACCGTGCATATCGAGCACTGCCTGGCGCATGTCGGCTGCTGTCATCGGCTCTGCGCGGCAGCCATGTTGGCGAAGCGCCCGCGTGATCCGCCGCGTCGCGGCGGCGATCGCAGCCGATGTGTCTGTACGCCACAGCAAGCCGGCTGCGGTATCAGATGAGCGGGTGTCCATTCGGATCACCAAGACGGTAGTGCGTTGTCCAGCCGCAGGCCGATCAGCGAGCACCGTGGCGAAGAACTGACCGTAACTGTCGTTGGCGGTGCGCCGCCCTTGGGTGATCACATCGATGTCCACCCCTAGCCCGAGGCGCTGCATCTGGTCGGCAATCATGGTGACCGGCAACGTGTTCGGCGTCTCTGCGCCTTGTGGCCTAAGCAAAGTGGGGATGTAGGGCCGCCCCCACACGTTGACCATCGTCACTAAGGTGTGCTCATCGACACACACCCCCAGCGGATGCCCATCGCTGTCTACATCGACAAACTCGCCGAACTCGATGCGGTGCTGTTTGTGGAGTAGTCGTCCGAGAGCGCGCCAAACCCATTGCCAAGGAGTGAGTCGAGCGATGCGCAGCACGAACAGCAGCAGGCCCAGCGCGGCTCCCCCGGCTGCTCCGATCCACAACGGTCCAGCAGTCACCGCCGAGACCGTCGCCCCGAGCAGCGCTGTGATCTCGGTGTACAGCAGTGCCCGGAAATCGGCCCGGGCACTCCAGGTGCGTTCTTTCACCGCTGCTTCCTTCGCCACACAGTCGTAGCCCACAGCACCGCACCGACAATGACCACACCGGCACCGAGCTGTGCGGCCAGCACGCGCGCCGGCCGAGGATCTGGCGGCGGCGGCGGGGCCGGCACGTTCAACGGCGCGGTAGTGCGCGCGGTTGGCTCGGCGGCGGGCGGGGGAACGTCCCAGGTGAGGGCGGCCAGTGGGTCTACTACGCCGTATCCGACCACATTGTCGCGGCCGTCAGCGGGACTGTGAGCGGTGGCGGTGAGCCTGTTGATGACCTCAGCGGCGGGCATGTGCGGGAACTTCGCACGGATCAAGGCAACCACACCTGAGACGTAGGCTGCGGCGAACGATGAGCCCACGATGGGCTTGAACTTGTCATCGTCGATCGAGGCGTTGATGACGTTGCCTGAGGTCGACAGCCCGACAATGTTGGTTCCTGGTGCGGCTAGATCCACCCACGGCCCGTGCAGTGAGGCGCTAGTTCCCATCAAAGGCACACCGCGGTCATCTGTGGCCGACACCGCGAGCACATAGTCGTCGAACCAGGCGGGCGAGGCGATGGTGATCACATCGTCCCATCCCCGCTCTCCTGTTGGGGGGGTAGGGTTTTGGGTGCACCCTTGGGTGCCAGCGTTACCGGCGGCGGCCACGATCACCACGTCCCGGTCGACGGCCGCGTAGCGCAGTGCCTCTCCCAACAACTGTTGGTCGGCTGGTTTCGTGATGGGGATACACGACACCAAGGAAATGTTGATCACCTGAGCGCCGAGATTAGCTGCCCGCACGATCGCCCTGGCCAAGGTGACGATGTCACCAGACCTGCGGGCCTGGTCCTGGTCCTGGCCCAGCGCAGGCTTGGCCGGCCCAAAGTTTTGCGAGCTCTGTCGAAGCGAGATGATAGTCGCATCCGGGGCGATGCCGATCAGGCCGTCGGGGCCGCCGCCCGGTGGCGGCTTCAGAGGCAGCGGGGCTTGCGGTGTCTGCTCGCTAATAGTTGTCGGTCCCCATGCCGGCGCGGGCGGTGGCGGTGGTGGCGGTGGTGGCGGCGGTGGTGGCGGCGCGGTTTTGGTGATGGTGACCGTCGGTGGTGGCGGCGGCGGCGGGATCGGTTCCGGCGCGGGCGCCCCCGGCGGCGGCGGGGCCACGTGTGCGCCTACGGGGCGCACCGGCAGCGGTGCGCCCGAGGGGGCTGCCCCGATGAGCGAAGCCACGATTGTGCCGTGGGCATCGCAATCTTTGAGCCCGTCGCCGTATTGGCCCAACACCCAGTCACCACCGGCAACGAGATGAGGCAACCGAGGTGAGGGTGTGACGCCGGTGTCGATGACAGCGACTACTACCCCCGCCCCTGTTGACTCCTGCCACACCGCGGGCATATCCATCATCGTCAGCGCTGGGGGCAGCTCGCGCAGATCGCTGCCAGGGATGACCCCGGTCAGGGTGCAGCCCCGCATTTGTCGCATCGGCTGTTCTGGGCCCGGCGCCGGGTCCGGAGGGGGTGGCCCAGGTGGCACGACCGGCGGGGTGATCGCCCAACTGGCGCCCACGCTAGTGGCCGCGAGCAGCGCGATCGCGCCCCCCAGTGCAGCAGTGTTGCGGGTGAATCGCCGGAACGTCATATGCCGTGCCTGACGGCATTGCGGATCACCGGGTAGAGGTTCAACAACCACAGCGCCCATGGAAGCGATGCCAAAAGTAGTGTATTTCCGATGATTTCGACGAAACGGCGCAGCGGCGCGGTGAACTCGCGATAGGGAACCACGAGGGCCGCCAGCAGGCCCAGCACCGCGATGCCGAGGGTGAATCCTGCGCATACGAGTGCGACACCGACGCTGGTGGCGTCATAGGCTGCATAGCGCCCGATCGCCACCGCGGCTGCGCCGACGCCGGTGACCACCATCGTCATTGACTGATAGCGGTCGACAAACGACTGTGAATGCAGCACCAGGATCACGCTCACCGCACCGACGAAGGCGGTGTAGCGCCATCCGCCGGGCTGGCCGGAGACAACGGTATAGCGGGCAGCGATCAGCGTCACGACGGCCAGGCCGATCATCATCCCCGTCATTACATCGTTGCCGCGAAGCAGCCAGGCCCGGACCTGTGCTGAGGTGGCGGCTCCGGTAGGTCCTACCGGTGACACCGTGTCGGCAGGTTGGCCCGGAACTTGTTCAAAAACCCCACGATTGGTTACCGACGGGAACAACGGTGTCGGCACTCCGGAGGCCGCAGTGGCAGTGTTGCTGGCCCAGTGGATCGCAATGATGACGCCGATCAAGGCAAGGACACCGACCCGCTCGGGGCGCACTTCCCAGCCTGAGGCCTCGACAACGGTGGCGCCGAACGCGAATACACCCATGGTCAGGATCGCGGTGATCGCCACAACATGGTGCCCCCACACAGCCGCCAAGACGATGGTGCCGACCATGACGGCCAAGACCGCTGCGGCCACATGCCACAACCCCGGTGTACCAGGAAGCGACATCGCGGCCGCGGTAGCCGCCGGGATGAGCGCAGCCCAACCGAGCGCGTGCCCGGCGCCGCGCCGCTGTCGGCCCGCCGGCGTGTGGTCTTGAGCCCGCGACAATCCGCGGGAGGCGGCCACCATGACCATCAGCAGCGTCCACGTCGAGACCGCGCCCAGCCACCCGAAGTGGCCGTCGGTGCCCCCGATGCTCCACCACCAATGCAGCAGGATCAGACACGTCCACCCCACAATGGCGGCAGTGAGCCATCCAGCAACCTTGCGCAGGGTTTCGCCGGTCACTCTGGTCAACAGCTGGTCGGCCTCGCGAGCCAGGGCGGTCGAGACCATCTCGGTCACCGGCTCGTAGGTTTCGGCGGACTCCGCCGGTAGCAGCCAAAGCTGCTCGCCGTCGAGGACACCGCATTCGTCGAGCGTTTTCTGCGGATCCAGGGGCCGGGCATCAGCCCGGCACAACCGGTAGCTCAGTTCGTCGTCGAGCAGGTCGCGGTGCCGTTCGCGAAGCACTTCGTTAACTCGGGCGACCAAATCCTCGGTCACCGCGATCAGCGGCACGCCCGACGGCAACGAATAGTCGATCTCAAAATTGCTGCCCACCAGCAACGCAATTCGGCACAGCGCCGGGGCCGCTGATTCGGCAGGGCTCACCGCAGGTCCTCGCTGCTGTTGAAGCCGCCGGCCACTTTGGCAGTGACCTCCAGGAAGCGTCGTTTGGTGGACGGATGCAGGTCATTGAGGTCGATCACCCCGGCCGCGGCGATATGTGGGTCGAAAGGCACCACGAACACGCGCTGATCGCCCACCCATCTGGCGAACTTCTCCACCAGCGAAGCGACCATCTTGCGGTGGGCTTTCCCGGCGCCGCCGCGCACATCATTGATCACCACGACAGTGCGCTGGAGCAGGCGATGGTAGCCGGCCTCGTAGGCCCAATCCATCAATTCTGCAGCGCCTTTGGCGCCATCTGGGGCCGTGGAGGCCACCATGATCAGCGCGTCCGCGCGACCCATCAAGCCCTGGATCACCGGGTGCTCAACGTCGGTACCGGAGTCGCTGATGAGCACGCTATAAAAGCGCTGCAGCCGCTCATGAGCGTCGTCGTAGATTCGGGCTGTCAGCGGTGGGCGATCACTTTGATACCGGTTGCCGAGCACATCAAGACCAGCCGGAGCGTTCTGACCCACATGGGAACGAACATCGGTGTAGCGCTTCAAATTTGGATCCGCCAGCACGTCCTTGAATGAATCGGTTGCTTGGGGATCGATGCGGTCGGCCAAGTTCGATGCGCGATCAGGGTTGGCGTCGATCGCAATCGTCTTGTCGTTGCGCAGAGAGGCGAACGTCGACCCGACCGCCGCAGTGGTTGTCGTCTTGCCGACCCCACCTTTGCCGCCTAGCACCACCACCGAGTAGGTGCCACGTAAATGGCCGCCCACAGTGGCGTTCAAGTTGCGCAGATGCTGCTCGTCGGGCGACTCGCCGGTGTTGATCGTCTTGAAAGAAGCGTAATACAGCCACTTTCGCCACCCCCGCGACGACGCAATCTTGCGAGGCGCATTCAACTCCTCAGCCGAGATTTGCTCGCTGCGCAGTTCAGATCCATCACTTGCACCGCCGGAGGAGCCGCGCCAATCCCAGGCATGCCGGCCGCCGCCTGAAGAATCCGGTTCGGCGGGGCGCCGACGTCGTTCAGCAGGTGCGGGCTGCGCCGGAGGCGCGCTGCGTGAGCTGGCCTCGCGGATAACGTCGGCGGAAATGAACTGAGTGTGTTCTTCGGGGGAGACCGGATGATCAGATGTTGGGGAGGCCTGCGGGCTGGCGGGGTAAGGGCCGCCACGGTGGTCGCGATCTGGCCACTTGGACGGTCGGGAAACTGGTTCGCCGCCGCGGGCGCCGTCTGACAGCTGCCCCGTCGGAGCGCCAGGCGAGGGTGATCGTCCAGGTGACAGCTGCCCCGTCGGAGCGCTAGGCGTCGGGGACCTTCCAGGCTGCTGCGGGTAGGCACCCAGTGGTTGGCCGAGCCCGCCTCCGTCGTACCCGCCGCGGCCCGGGCGGTCGGCTGAGTCGCTACCTGTCTCGACATCCGGGGCACCCGCGCTGGCCGATCCCTCAATGTGGTGTCTACCGTTTGCCGGGTCGTCGCCGAGCGGGTCATGTTCTGCGGCAGGACCATTCGATGGATGCGACGCCGATGGCGGTGGTGATCCGCCCGGAGTCATTTCGACAGGTGCCAGGTTGGCTGTGGGCTGCGTTGGATCTTCTTTGTCTTCGGCGCCTGCATCGCTATTGAGTGCTTCGAAGAATTGTTGATCTCTGGACTCGGTCATTCGTCCCGCCTTCCTGGCGATCTCCACCGGGGCCGTTGATATGGGCCCTCGAATCGGTGAGGATCACCGTTGCAGAAAGCCTACCAACCACCTAATTCAATCGTCCACGACGTTGGGCACATTAGTGTGCGTGAAACGTCTGAATTCTTTGATGATTCTCCCAGCCGCTGCCGCTGGGCAATCCCTGTAGGACCTCGCTGACTGCGCGCTGGATGCGGGTGTTCGTACCAGGAAACAGCATCGTCCAGCGCTGCTGGTCTTCACCGGTGCTCGACGAGATGACTACTCGTCCTAGCAGCGTGTCGACCACCATTGCTCCGGCCGGAGCCGATGTTGGGCCGTCCAGCGAATGCTCAACAGCCCCAATGGATGCCCGCACTGCTCCGAGGTCGCTGACGGCCACCACCACACGCGCCTGGCGAGCGGTAAGTCCTAGCTTGAGGAGCTCGCCGACCGCATCGGTGCCCTTAGGGTCGGCCTGCCATTCAGACAGCATCGACTCCAGGCGCTCAGCTTCGATGTTGATCCCCTCGAATTCGGCGGGAGGTTCCTCACCCAAGATGTCGACCATTGCCTGCGTGAGCGTGGTATCGCCCTCCAACGGGCTGATGGTGACTTCATCGAGGGGGTCTTGGCCGCCATGCGAGACGCGCGCTGCAGCTACCCATTGGCCCGAGCGGCGGCACAGGACCGCCGCACGTTCGGCTGGCTGATTCTGCCGCCACGCGCGCAACGCCTCCGCTGCTGCCAGCGGATCCTTGGTTGCATCGGGTGCCTGAAAAATTTCTGGGGGTCCGACCAGGCCGTTTGTGCGCTCGGTTGGCCGTGTCACCATGATCGACACTTCGATGTCGCAGCGGCCCAGCGTCAGCAGCCATTCCTGCACGTCGGCATCCAGAGTCCTGTCCTGACACACCCCGGCTTCCTCAAGGACCGCCAGTCCAGGATGGGAGGCCAGCATGGCCTCCGAGTCGCCCACCGGTCGGACACGCAGGGCTGCTGGAAGCCTGGTCACACCAGAAAGCGCAGCTGCCAACCACAGTCCTTCCGAGGTGGTTGATAGCTGCGCTCCCATGACGTTGGTACCGCTCAGATTCCGCCGAAGCGGGCGGCGGAGGCCAGATCGCCGGCGTCGGCGTTACCCGAGGCTCTGCCGATAGCACCTGCGTGCTTCTCGATGATGAGAAACACCTGGTCGTAGGCCTGAACGATGGAGCGTTGGGCTTCGGCGTAGGCGTTGGCGCCGTGGTTGGTCCAAAAGTCGGCTGTCTGGGCGAGCACGGCCAGCGCCTCGTCCCGAAGCCCCCGAAAATGGGCGACCAATGCTTGCTGGCTGGACACATGGTCGGCGATCTGGGCGTGGTTGTAGCGCATGGCATCCATTGTTGTTCTCCTTCGAAAGTAGTTGCGGTGTAACGGAGTTAGGCTTGGGTTGCGACGCTGCCGAGAGTGGCCTGGTTCTCTTCCTCGATGCGCTGGTATTCAGCGGCGCCAGCGCGCATCGCGTTGATTACCTGGTCGAATCGAGCGGTTACGTTGCGGCCAACTGAGGCGGTCTCCTCGGTGGTTTTCAGTGACGCTCCCGCCGCTACGCCGATAAAGCCGCTTCCGGTGAGGTCGGTATTCGTGCCTACGAACCGGCCCAAGGCGGTCAACGTGTCGGCCTTGATTCGATCCAGCGTGCCCGCGGCTCCTAATAGCCTGGCAGCGTCGCTGTTTAAAACACCCATGTCATTGTCCTTTCGTTTCTGTCTGTGTTGTGTCTATGAACTGTTGTGTCTATGAACTGCTCTCGTGTGTCGTGCCGGATGCCCGCCGAGCTGATCACCCGCCCTCGTCGGCATAGACCACCCCGTCGGCAGTCAGGATGGGGATCGCGTCAGCGTCCCTGAGGGCCACCGCTAGCGAGGTGTCGTCCTCGCCGCGGGTTAGGTTTTGACCGTTGCGCTGCCCGGCGGCCGCAGCCGGGGGCATGCCATACATTCCCGGGCCCATCGATGCGCCCCCTGCCGCCGTGGCCGCTGATCCGGCTCGGGCGTTGGTAGCAACAGGTTTGTTTTGGCCCGACGAGGCGGAGCTGTCGGGGGCCGAAGCGGCACCCAACCATGACGAAGGCAACCCGATCGGGCCGCCGGCGCCGCCTGACTTGGTGAGTGCAGCAGACACGGGGCCACCGCCGGCGCCGTGGCCACCGTTAACCCCGCCCATTGATGAAGCAAGATTGCTTCCCGGCGCGTTGGCGGCTAAGCCGCCCGCGCCAGGACCGCCGCCCATGCCAGGCATAGCGCCCATCATTCCGGTGAGTTGACTGCCGACCTGTTGGGGCAATTGCGTCAGTTGCGATAGCGGCTGGGTCATCCCCTGCAACGCTTGCGGAGCTGCACTAGCTAGCCCCATCATGGACTCTCCGGAGCTGAGTAGGTCACTTCCCCCGGGTTGGGCCAGAGGTGCCCTGCCCAAGAAGCCGTCACCTTGCTCTGCGGCACCAGACTTGGTCGGAGCGGCGCTGGTGGCCGCGCTCAACGCTGCAGGAGCGGCGGCTGAGACCGCCTGACCCGCGGCTTGCAGCGGCGTACCGAGCGCTTGCACCGCGGATTGGGCTCCGCTGAGGGCCACTTGCCCACCCAAGCTAGCCATACCGGCGATCGCGCTTGCCGGGTTGACTCCGGTCACCATCGGCGGAGCCAGCGGAACACTCAAGCCGGCGGCCACCGCGGCTGCGGCGCTGGCGTAGGTGCTCATCGCCGTAGCGTTCTCCGCCCAATACGTGGCGTATTCGACGTTGGATTCGATGATGGCCGGGGTGTTCTGGCCGATGATGTTGCTGGCTTGCAGCGCCGCCTCGCGCACCCGGTTACCTATGACTACCGGGTACGGGATCGTTGCGGCCACCGCCGCGGCGTGGGCAGCTGCCGCGGTTCCGATGAGCGCGCCGGCCTTCTCAGCATGTGCTCCGGCCTGGAACTGCCATTGCGACTTCGACGTCGCAGAAGCCAACATCGCCGGCCCGCCCACACCCTGCCAGCTGCCTGTTGCGGTCGCAACGGCCGAAGTGAGCATTTGGGAGCCTTGCTCGATATGGGTGATGCCAGCGACCTGGTAGGCAGCAAGCACCGGCGTCATCGCCGCAGCACCAGGGCCCGTGGTCAGCCGGATGGCGTTGACCTCGGGAGGCAATCCCCAGTACTGGACAGACATCAGATCAGAGCATCAATGACGTGGAGTTCGCCGCATCGGTGGCGGCATAAGCCACGCCAGACACACCGACGTTCGTGGCGAACATCGCACGGTCTGCAACATTGACCCCAGTCATCGCCAGGAACTGCGCGTTATGGGCCTGGATCGCCGCAGCCAAAGCCGCCGACACCTCTTCGGCGCCCATCGGCACCGCGGCGCTCATTGCAGGTGCAGATCCAGCCAGCACACCAGCGGTGACCGCTGCGCCGGTAGCCTCACCGACCGCTTGAGCCGCAACAGCCACTGGCTCGACAAACATGGACATAGGCAACCTCCTAAAAAAGATAGCTAGCTGTTATGAAGCGAGGTTAGAGGCAACCCTGAAAGCCTGCCAACACGTACAGCCACATTCGGAAAAATTCACGGCGAACTGCCAGGAATGTCCACACCAAAAGTGGACATTTCCCCAGGTGGCACCCTCCTCGGGTCGAGGACCCCCGAATGCGATTGCAGAGGTAGAACGGCGCAGGCCACACGCATAATTCAGAAACCTGGATGTTTGCTGTGTATACACGATGCGGGCCGCCCCGATGGCGCAAGGATCAGCTCCAGCGACGACCTGGGTGTGGACAACAGGCGAATTTCGTTACTCGACGCTGATCTGCACCTGTGAGCGGTTCCTAGCGATCGGCTCTCGCGGCCCCTGGTCAGATCGGGATCTTCGACCTGCTACGCCACTCCGCGCGACCGGCCGTCGTGCAGTCGCGTGTGGCTGACAGCCAGTATGGCCGCAAGTGCGCGAGTATCCACTTGCGATAGTGCAGATTCTGTGATGGCACGGCGGTTGATTCTGGCGGCCAAGTCGAGCCCACCTGCAGCTGTCTGTGCCAGCTGCTGCCAGCGCCACGGCAGATCGATACGGCCGATCTGGTCCAGGCTTTTTGCGCGCTGAATGACCGCATGGCCTCGGGCGTCGCCGAGTAGAGCTGCACCCGCGGCGGGGCAGCATTCGGCGTCCGAGCAGATAACGCTCGTCCACAGGTCGCGGTGACTACGCATAGCCTCCAGTGAGCGTTTCGGGATACTGCGCCCCAACTGCGGCAGGAATACCGGACGGGCCGATCGCTTCCCCGAAAGCCGAGCGCTTCGATGAGCGTTGGCTGCAGCGCCAAGGTCGCAACTCTCGCGCCACCCGATCCCACATTCGTATCCGAGCGCGCCTGCTGCGACGGCCACTTCGCCGAGATGGCCTTGCTGCCAGGCGATCACGGGATAGGTGCGATTGAGGCGTTCAATCATGAGCACCAGGTCCATGACACGGTCGTGTGCGCGTACGCCTTGGTCGGCTTTAGAAGCCGCTAGCCCGACCTCGCGAGGCCCCAAATCCGCTAGGGCTGCTAGCACAGGGGCTAGTGCGGCGGGCCCGTGCACAGGGTCCAGGACGCGCCAACCCACGGCCAAGACCGCGGTTATAGGCAGGGCGATGTTCTGTTGATCCAGGTACCTCCGGGTGCGATACCACAGTCCAGCTTGGACGCCGATCCACTCACTGTTGGGGCGATCCAGATGCAGGTAAGGAGGAACGATCGCGGTGGCGCCGTGGGACACCTGGTAGTCGACAACTCGGGTGACGAGATCTTCCTGAACGGTCTCGCCCACATCGGTTGATGAAAATTTATCCCGCCTCCCAAAGGGAAGGAGTGCCCATGGATCCTCGGCATGCTGGACCCCTTGCAAGTAAAACGTCTGGGGATCGATTAGGAACGGCACACCAGCTTGACGGGCAACCAGAACAACGTCTCTGCCGTGGCGGGAAATAGGAACGTGGGCGTCGACCACGACTCGCGCAGGCCGCGCGGCGCCGACTTCACATTCACCGAGCCCATAGAGGCGCCGCAGCAGTGCCGCGTCGTTCGTCGATGCTCGAACCAGCAGTTCCGCCATGTCCCAGATACTCCTTCCCCCGACAGAGTACCATTCCAGTGAGCAACTCAACACGCATGTTGCAAAGCACTCCAAAACGCAGCATGATAAGCAGGTGGATCGGATAATGAGCTCATGACAGATACCCCGGCACACGCGAAAAAGAAGCGCCAAGGTGCAGCTCGACCTGAGAAACGTGTTGCTAGACAGGCTGGTGAAGCCGCATCGGTCACTTACATGCGAGTTGTAGAAGATGTAACGAGAGCAGGTATCACCCAAGCCGAGTTGGCTAAGGCGGTCGGCTCAGGACCGCGTGCAGTTCAGAACTGGGCCAGCGGCCAGAATGCCCCTCGCGGCGCGGCTGTCCGACGGCTACTGGATGTCCGCACGGTGGTGGAGCTACTTGGCGACGCCTACACCGAGGAAGGAATCGATATCTGGCTGCACGCACGCAACCGCAATCTGGACATGCGCCGCCCGATCGAGCTGATCGTCGAAGGTCAGATCGAGAAAGTCATCGCCGAAGCCAAATGGGTCGTAGGCGGGATGTAGCCGGTGGATTCCCTTCCTGCGCGCCTGGCCCAAGCCACTCCCACAGCCATCGACGGCACCTGGCAGCGGCACGTAGCTGCACGCTTTGCAAATTCTGGCCTCGCTGGGCGATCAGGTAAAGGACGCTGGGGTACAGAGGGCAGCTATCCGGTCCTGTATTTGGGCAAACCCACCGACTCCGTCGTCGTCGAGGCGTACCGACACTTGATCGACCCTGTTGTTATAGACGATGGTCCGGTGCCCCCCCAAGCGCCTCGCGCCCTAATCACCTGCGAGGTCTCCGTGACTGAGATCCTCGATCTGCGGTCAGCGGCCAATCGTGTACTAGCCGGCCTCACACCTGACCAACTACAGTCTGAGACCTCAGACCGATCGGCGTACGCGGACTGCCAGAATGTCTCCGCAGCGGCCCATCAGCTGGGGTATCACGGCCTCATCACCCCGGCAGCCACCAAGCTAGGGGAAACCCTCGTGCTGTTCACCGATTTGCTTCCCCCCGCCGAGCAACCAGCATTGACAGCGACCGAAATGTGGGCGGCCCTACCGCCAGATCCTCGAATACCTCGACAGCGCACAACATTACGCATAGTCAGATAGAAGCCGGTGCGACTGCAACCCACCTCTAGCGGGTACGCCTACATTTGCCTACCAGTTCCAATCGGTAGCCACCGAACGGATCTCGCGGGTTCGCTGCACCACGGCAACTCTCGACAGTCGTCGGGGAACCAACTCATGGCGTAGCAGAGGTTCCGCGCGGTCCACGGGCAGCAAGCTGGGCTGCGGATTCGGCAAGCTCCCCGACCGACCGCAGGCGTTTACTGAGCATCTCGGCGGCCACTGCGCCGGCGTGAGCTTCTTCTGAAATCTGCTCAAGTTGTTCCACGAGCACCTTGGTGTACCCACTTAAGGGATAGGAGGAATCCGAGCGCAAGGTGGGGTCTGTCCCATCCAGAACCGCATCGAAGCTGCCGGCCATCCATCCAAGCGCGGCCTCGATGCGAGACCGTGTGACTACACGCGCGGGTACCTTGCCTTGATTGATCAGATCGGCGACCGTGGAACGACCGACCCTGGCTACCTTGGCCAAATCTTGTTTCGACAAGCCCAGGTCAAGTCTGGCCGCGTCCACAATCAGCCCAAGTCGTCGTCCCTGGTCCTCACTCAAGGGGCAAGACCTGCGCGATCTGTGCTGGAGCGCTTAGCTTGTCGGTGACATACACGCCCCGACCCACGGGCTGCCTACTAGCCTTTACACCCCGGAGCAGCGCGCCTTCCTCGCGCGGGCCGTCCATGATGACAGTTGGCGAGGTGAGTGAGATCAGTTTTCCTGCTAGCGGCGAAGCCATCGCCTGACCCCACGGCGAGACTCTTCGCCCCACCACCAGATGCAGGCCGACCTCGCGGGAACGATCGAGATACTTGGTTAATGCCTCCAGCGGAGGAGCTTTGCCGTCGGGCCGGAACATCATTGCCCCGCTGCTCCACCCGGCAACCAGGTCCTCGTCATCGACGAGCACGAAAATCTCTGGGCCCGACCACGACCGAGCCGACCGGGCCAGCTCCTCCTGCCCCGCACGGGCGCGCGGCAGTCTTGGGGCCAGCAGCGTGTCTAGGTGGGTGGTCATCGCCCGCACGTCGTCTTCGTAGTAGGTGTAGCCTTCGGCCTCAAGACCATCTTCACCGACATAGCTGCCCAGGTGTTCGCCCTGAACGACCCGCACCAGCGCATTTTTCGGGTCGATGACATAGATTTGGGCTTCCTCGGGTCCGTGGCACCGCATGATCGATTGCGCCACTGCGGCAAGAGCATTCGACACCCCGCATTCGGGGTTGCCGACGAACATCAAGTGCGGCGAACGCGCGAAGTCAGCTTCGGCGGCCACTAGGCCCACTTCAGATATCCCGAACGGGACAGCCCCGGGACGGGGCTGATGCTGAGCGGCGAATACCGCGTCAAGGCCGACCGTATCGGGAAGCATCCGAACTTGGGCGACCTGGCTGACGCCGCCAGTCTGGACGATCGCAGCAGCGGCCTCGCGCGGACCCACCGCCCTACCATCGGGGGTGGCCACGATAGGCAGAGCAGTCTGAAAGTGGTAGCCCGCCATGGAGGTGCCTCGCCCGCGCACCTTCCCCACCCGGGTCTCAGAGGCGCCGTGCTCGTCGTCTTCGTCCTCGATTAGCTCGCGCTCACCGAAGGGAACCTTCTTGGCGACGTCGCGGTTGTTCTTCGACGCATCGTCCTGGCTGCCCAGCGCCAGTTCGACATTGACTGGCATCAAGTTGGTCATCCAGGACGGGAACCCGCCCGAGATCCACCCGTTGGCCGCCACAATCACCCGCACACCCAGAGCGCTGCCGCGCTCCATGATCATCCCAACATCGTCGACCAAACCATCGCCGAAGGTGGTGCGGAACTGTTGCCATCCGTCGATGACCAGGAACACCTCGCCGAAGGGGTCATCGGGCACTCCCCCGGTCTCGCTGCCGAACTTGCGGGCTCGGAAGGAGTCAATGGTCAATCCAAGCCGGCTGAAGGCTGCTTCGCGTTCCTCGACCAACAGCCGCATCTCGGCGATGGTGCGGAGCACGCGGTCAGGATCGCCAGCGTGAGCGAATGAGCCCACATGCGGCAGTGGCTCGACATCGTTGATGACTGGGCCGCCCATGGCGACCACATAGAACTGCAGGCGTTTGGGGTGATACATCAGTGCCGCACCGGTGATCATTGTGGTCAGGGCGGTGGTCTTGCCAGCATCTTTCTGGCCGATAACCGCACAGTTGCCCGAGGAAAGATCCACGGCGTAGACCCGCTGGGCGTGCTGAAACGGGCGGTCTTCGATGCCGACCGGGAACAGCAGGCCTGTGGTGTTGCCGTAGTCCTCGAACCAGGGTTTGCGTCGCAGCCGGCGCACCAACTCGTCCACCGGAACTGGTTCCAATGGCGGAAGCCACATCTGATGTACGCGCACGTTGGTTTGTTCGCGCAGCGAGGCGATGGAGGCTTCCATTTCCCGTAACGGCTGCCCGTCCGGGCCCGGAACTGTTTCGACGGACTCAGTCGCCACCGGGGCTGCAGTGGCTGCTGGGGCCGCCAGGGCCGCCATGGGAGCTGCGGTGAATACTTCCGGGGCCATGTAGCCTGCCTGACTGCGCACTGCCTCGGCCTTCAATTGCCGCGGCGGATGGTAAACCTTTCGTGCGAAAGACGTTTGGAAACGGATGAGCCGGTCGCGGCCCTGAACCCTCAACAGGCCAGCCCCCGCTGGCTTTTCGGGAAGGTGCTTGGCTTCGTCGGTGCCGATGATGGCGATCGACTCACCGGTATCAAGTGTGCGCAGCCCGACCCGGATGGGGATGTTAGCCATGATGCCGGCCTGCATTTCATGGCCGAGGCGCTGGGATCCGAGGATCATTTTGACGTTGAGCGCGCGGCCCTGGCGGCCGATCTCGTCGATGATCAGTTTGGACTCAGGGTGTTCGATAAACATTTGAGTGAACTCGTCGATCACGATAATCAGGGCGGGAAGCGGTTCCAGAGGCATCCCTAGATGAATGCGGCGATATTCATACTCGGCGACTTCGCTGATCCTGGCCCGGTCGAGCAGCCTTTTGCGGCGCTCCAATTCGCCGTTGATGACATCGGCCATGCGCTCGATCCACAGGGAATCGTCTTTGAGATTGCCCATGGCGGCGACGACATTGGGGAGCTCGGCAATCATGTTCGCTGTCGTCTTGCCCTTGAAGTCGAAGAAGGCAAAGACCAATGTCTCCGGCGAATGGGTCAGCGCTGCCGACATAATCAACGTGGTCAGGAACGACGATTTTCCCGAGCCGGTCGTGCCTGCGATCACCATGTGGTGACCCATGCCGCCTTCGTGAGTTTCTTTGAAATCGATGGCGACTGGTGCGCCGGTCGAATCGACACCGATGACAAACTGCAACCACTTGGGGCCCCAAGGGTTGTCCTCGAAGGGAGGTCCTGACAGGGTCGGGGCCCAAAGTTTTTCCACGTCCAGATTGCCGGGGTCTTCGATACCGAGGGCCTTGTATAGGTCGGCGTCAACAGCGCTTTCGTCGAGTAACTCCCGCGACCGTTCGCCGGCAATCCGGTATCGGGCCATCTTGCGGGCCAAAGTGCGTGCGCTTGCCTCATCCAATTCATCGGGACGGCAGAACCATTGCCCGCGGTGAGTGACCTGCTCCTTGGAAACCCAGTAGGTGTTCTCATCGGCGAATCCAAGCCCGCGACCTTGCTGTTCGGCTAATGCCAGGAATGTCACCCCAGCCACACCACCTGCACGTGTGAGTGTTTCCCAATGGCGATCGTCGCCGCGTCGATGGCGATCATCGATGACCAGCCAGTGCGGTGTGGTCGAGGCGCCATTGCGGAAATCGTCGCGGCCATGCAACTCGGCGCCGACCGCAGCGTCCATCTGTTCTCCGGTCGACCACACCATCCGAGCAGGTCCTCCGCGATCCCGCTGGGAAGGGTGCGCGCAATGCTGTAGCCACTTGCACCACTCCCAACGTGCGATGTCGTCTGTGACGATCATGATCTGGAAATCGCTTGGTGAATGAGCAACGGCGGCTTGGCAGATCATTGATCGCACAAGCCCGTACACGGCATCCATACCGTCGCGGCCGATCAGCGACAGGCCAGCGATATTACGCAGCAACAACGGTTTTGGAGCGTTTTCCAGCTTGCTCTGGGTCTGCAGAAACGCCGAAGACGCATCGTAGGTGACTGGCTCGTAGTCCTCGCGCCGGCCCAGGTTGTTGGCCTCTAGCGGCTTGACAACCTTGGATGTGCCCAACCCCATACGCACCTGGGTGAACCACACCTTGAACACCTTGTCGTTGGGACGGCGACACCACATTCGCGCCGACCCCACCAGCCCCGAGAGCAGTGCAGGCTCAGGATGCAAATATTCGAACTGCGCGTGTTGGGCGCGGGCCGCGTCTTGAACCCTGACCCGGGTTTCATCCAGTGTCATGGCGTAGTCGCGCCGAGCCATCTCCAGCTGACCACCGGTGAGCTGCTTGTCGCCTCCGCCACGGTTCATCATCGTCATCGAGACCATGCTGAAGATCATCATGATCGGGAAGAACAGGCTCATCATCCCCATCGTGCCGTTGCGCAGACCAGGCTGGCTCAGCATCAGTGCCATCATGCCCAGGAAGGCAATTCCCATCGCCACCGGCAAGAGGATCGCTGCCTTACTGCGCGGTACCGGGCGCGGAGCCTCCAACGGCTCAGCCACAGTCTCCTTGCCGCCCATTGTTGGCGGCACTTTCACAGTTCCCTGCCGGGGTTTCACTGTTGCCATAGCCTTTACCGTCCCTGCTCTACAGGCTTGGCCGTCGTTGGGCCAGCCATCGTGTCATGCATCGTCATCGCCGCCTGACGAGACAGCTCCGGACCGGCCGGCCACGCTCCCAGCATTGGCCACGGGGCCGGACTCGGCGCCACATTCTTAAGCCCCAGCGCCCGAAGTGTCTCCTCGTCAAAGGACACCCCGTAGCGCACCCCCGACCCGCTGATCAACCACAGCGTCTCTCGTCGCGTCGAGTCCAAAGTTGCTCCCGTGGTGGCCACCCAAGTCGCCGGACTCTCGGACAACAACACCCGATCGGCGACCGTTCCGCGATCCTCAGCGCTGACCACCAACGGCACCAAATGCGCCTCCTGCTGCGCGGTCACCGGCAACCCGCGCCCCACAAGCACCTGCTGGCGTGCTTGCCGGTCAGCCACCGCGCGCTCCCAGGCCATGCACAGCACCGGCTCAGCGCGCCAGTCCACGACTTTCAACGGCTGCCCCGGGTACCCATCGATATCGAGCACCTCACGATCAGGGACGTCGCGCAACACATCCGGTGAGACCCGAGGCGGCTGGGACGCCCCATGAGAGTCCCGTTGGCGCAGCATCGCGGCCACCACAGATGTCACCGGCTGCACTCCGTCGGCGTGGACCACGTAGTACTGGTCCTTCCCAGACGAAACATCTTCAGAGACCACCACTGAGCCGATTACCACCGGCGTACCTAGGTCCACTTCGGCCGGCTCACCGGCGCGCGGCACCACCGGTACCACCAATGGTCGCCCAGCCGGGATCGCGTCGAGCAGCGCCTGCGATAACTCCGTGGGCACAACTTCATCAAGTCCCACCGGTCCGGTCACAGCACGGTCAGCCAGGTCTACCGGCATGCGGACCCCACCTGTGATGACGTAAGCCTGATCGTCGAAGACCCCGACTACCGCATCGTCGTCGCCGACTTCACGCGCCCGATCCCCCAGCGTGAGTTCGCCGTTGATACCGGTCACCACAGGTCGAGCGCTCATCAACTCAGAAGCGGTGTCGCACACCGCCCACCGCGACACTTCAGGTGTATGCACGGCCGGCGGCTCTGTCGGTGCACCCACGATGCCTACCAGCGGCCCCCGAGGCCACTTCGCCAAATCTTCTGGTTTGACAAACTTCGGCTCCATCGGCTCCCCAGCGATCAGCCACGCCGACACCAAATTCAGCGCCGGGTGGAGCCGCCCATCCACCGAGACAAACACCGTGCCGAGTTTGCGGTCAGCAACTATCTTGGAATCGCTGACCAGACCCGCCGGGCGCAGCCAACCCACCACCAGCGCTCCCACCATCACCAACACCGCAATCAGCGCCGAAATCATCAACATCAGCCGCTGCGTGCGCACACGATCGGTCTGCATACGTACCGAACGGCGCTGAAAGGCGAACCCCAGCCTCCGGCGCAGAAAGTTGTGGCCCGACACCTGCGTCTTTGACGCCAAATTGAACGGCACCCCGAAACCGTACCGCGCAAAACAACACCTCAGCCACAGCCACAGCCAAATTGACTAGAAACTGACAGCTGGGCGCTTCACCTGGCGGTTTTGGGGCGGCCCCTGGTCGTTCACTGCCCAGAGGAAGTCGTTCCGGTGTGTGGGCGGGCCGTGCTGGCCTACGGTCTAGGACAGAGGAAAGGAATCGCCGGATAATGTTTCGCGTACTGTACGCCCGCGCCGACGGAAGTCTGTGTCTGACCACCGCGCGCAGCGGTGAGGACGTCGCCGCCCTGGTCGGCGATCAGCATCCCGAAATTCTGACTAGCGCAGACGGGATGTTCGATTTCTGGTTCTCCGCGCGCGCATGGCATCACGACATCAACCACGTTGCCACCGAGATTCTTTTCGCCCAAACCGATTTCGCTGCCCGCACGGTCCCGCTGTTGCGCGGCAACGTCGTGATGTGCACCCGTGATCGCGGCGGCAGCCCGTCAGGGATCACCGATGCCCAGCTGGAGTGTTTAAGCGAAGGCGCCCGCGGGCGTGACCGCCGCGTGCTGGGGTTGCGGTGCGCGCGAGAAGAACTACGCCACAATGCCCGGTTGCGGGAATATGAGGAAACCGAGCAGATTGAGCGACGCTACCGCCGGTGAGCTAGGTGCCGGTTCCGCGAAGGTCGTCCTCGACGCTCGACAACGCCTCTTCAATGAGGTCGCGAATATGGGGCTGCTCCAAAGCTAGCGCCGAATAACACATGTCCGGCAATGGCAGCGGTCGGGTAGACCAACCTGCAATGTGCTCAGCGGTACGGGCGACTAACCAGTGGGCCCGGTAGTTGCGAACTTCGTCCACAGTCTCGCTCGGGTCTTCGGCGCCGCTGAGGAAACCTGGACGTGCCATTGCGACCTGAATGTTGAACCTCGGGGCCTGCTCGTCGTAGGCGGCCCACTCTTGAGCGTTGGGCTCCGAGGGCGCCCCGCGAGTGGACCAGACTCGTCGAAATGCCTCCGGAATCCCACCCTCAATAGCCACCGCTTGGGTAGTTGCGGTGTTGAGCATCAGGGCACTCACCGCATTGACAATGCGCTCCTGATAGACCGGATCGGCTTCCATCACCCGCTGCAACCGTGGATAGACCTCTGGCCACAACAGACTCAACCGGTGCACATGCAGACCATCAAGGGGCGGGGCGGATACCGGCCCCTCCCCCGCCCGCAACAGCGGATTGACATCGCGCGAGCACGACGGCGGGTGCTCGACCCCCTCGTCGCGCAACGCAGTCACCGGCCCAGTCGTCGCGGCAGCCACCAGCCGCCAATCGGTCTCTGAACGAAGCCGGGCATACTCGACAAGCACCCTAGCGGGATCATGCCACCCAAACCACAGTTGCCGAAAATGCTCATCCACCAACGGATCTGCAGACAACAGGCGTGCCGAGCGCGGAACGTGCACACTGTGAGGAACAAAGCTCGCACCGTCATTGGTCGTCATCACCGTCTCGGTACCGCTTGGCGAACGAAAGACCCCGACCGCCCAGTCAGTGCCCGCGGAATTCACCGAACCCGCAGCGTGCTGCAACTTCCAGACCAACTCCTTGGCCGCAGCAGCGTCGGCGGACTCCTGCCGCTCTCGCGCGGCCGCGGTCTGGCCAGCTGCCACCACGCTGGCCGGGACCAAGGTGGCACCCCCTGCCGCGCTCGCCGAAGGTGCCGCCGCCGCGTGCCCACTGCCGGCACCGGCACCCGCGCCCGCAGGAGCCGTCGGCGCCGCCGCCGGAGGCACCGCTGCTGCCGGCGGGCCCATCGCACCAGGGGGCATCATCATCGGAGCGCCACCCATTCCCGCCCCCGTTGTCGCGGCCGGAGCCGCCGGGGCAGCCATACCGGGCTGAGCGGCCACCCCGGAGACACCACCACCGGCTCCCGCTGCCGACACTGGTACGGCGGGCACAGCAGTACCCCCGGCCGACAATGCCGGTGAGGGACTTGCCGGAGCGCTCGGAGGCATCGTCGGTACTCCCCCGCCCATACCCGCGCCGGTCGCCATTCCCCGCGAAAACGCCGACGCTGGGGAACTCGCCGAAGAAGCAGAGCCAGGCATCCCACCCGCGCCAGCCAACCCTCCTGCCGCACCGGGCATCTCACCTAAACCTGCCCCCAGCGGTGTGGAGCCCACACCGGGCATTCCTCCGCTACCCAGACCGCCCGGCATACTCGGTGTCCCGCCCGAGCTCATCCCGCCACCACTGAGCAGCTCGCCAAGATTAGACATCGACGGTGCCGGCGCCCCACCGCTGGCCGCAGGCGACTGCACCTTAGATCCGTGGCCGCCGACCGGTGCGCCTTTGGCGGCGCCGGCCCCCTGATCCACAGCATCAAATCCAGACTGAATCGCGGGGGAACTCGCGGGATCGCTCGGCGGGCTCGCGGTCGGCTCTCTGTAGTTGCCATCCTCGACTCGCTTCTCCCAGGGAGAGTTGTCGCCTTGTTCGATACCTGGAGAGGTGTTGTCGAGCGGTGTTGCTGGTGGTGCGGTCGAGACGTCGCCGAATTTAGTGAGAAGGCTTAAAGCGCGGGTGTTTTCGGTGCTGGTCTTAAACGAGGTGTGCAGCGCGGTGGCCGCGGTCACCCCCCAGCCGGTCTGCACGCGCGCTTGCGAGTGGTAGGCCGTCACCAGGGCTTCGCGTTCCCCGGGGAGTTTAGCGGCCTGAATCTTTGCGTTGGCGTCACGCACGAGCTGCTCTTGTGCCGCAGCGGTGTCCTTGAACACGCCCGAAATGCCGTTTGCTTTCTTGGCGGCACCCTGGTGCCATTCGCTGATGGTCTTGGCTTCCTCGGCAAGTATCGCGCCGGCCTGGTGCGCGGTGTCAAAGCCTCGCGAGTCGGCGGCCTCGCGGCGGGCGGCATTGTCACGCACGATCTGCTGATAGATCCGCTCCCAGGCAGCAGCGCCTGCCTGATACTGCTGTCCCAGGGCATCCCAGCCAGCGGGATCCGGGGGCACCATATCGGGTGTAACAATCAGCGCCCCATAGCCTCCCGCGGCCCCTGCAAGAGCCCCCGCGGCCCCTCCAACAACGGGCATCGCCCCTTCGACACCAGGCATCAGCGCAACCCACACGCGGGCGCTATCACGTCCACAAGATCGTTGCCGCGCTCTGTCGCGGCGTTCGACTCATCCCAGTGTCGAATGTTGGCTCCGTGCATGGAGTCGATCTGCGCGGCCATCCAGTCCGTTATGGGCGTCTTCACACTGGGCGGTGTTGCGGGGCTGATTTGGGTTCTCAGGAACTTGACTTCCACAGCCGCCACGCGCTTCTCGACCATCCGCGCTTCCTCAGTTTCGATGCTCGATCCACCAGTCGTGTCACTTAGTTCGGCCCGCGCATTCGCTGCTGCAGCGACGGTCCGGGCGGCTCTATCCCAAGCCGCGCAGGCGGTGTTCTTGGCGGCTTGTATTTTTGCGCTGCTGTAGGTGACCGGTGGCGGCGTCACGATGTTCACGGTGTGGTGGGCGGGTTCGGCTGGATGAGCCAGGGCCAACGCGCTGGCCACTACTGCAGCAGTCGCGGCGACGAATGCTGCTGCGGCGACGATCCTGCCGCGGTGGCGCCGTTGCCGCACTTGGGTTGTCATCCTGGGCTGGTGCCTGGTGGTAGCAGCGTCAGGCCCTGACGGTTCTGGTCATCGACGGCGACCAGGGTGTTGACGTGGTCGGTGTGGAGTTGATAGAGGTTGGCGATTCGGCGCCCGCCGCCGGTGTTGAGTGCTTGTCGGGTGGCTTCGTCTTCGGCAACTGTGGCTGTCACCGGCGCCCACATCGATCGCAGCGCCCCCGAGGCCGCGGCCGGTATTGCGGCTGTGGTGGTCATTGTTTGGGCGGCGGTTTCGGCGACCATGGTGGGGGCCGACATGTTGGCTGCCTGGGCTTCGGCGGGCCGTAGGTCGAGGGGTTTATTGACCGCTGATGGCATGGGTGATCGGTTTCCTATCGTTTGCAGGCCGCGTGAGCTTTGTCCATCGCTGTCTGTCCCGCGGCTGTGGGCGGGTTGCGGTCTTGGTTGCTGGTGTCGGCTGCCACGATCGCAAGGACGGCGTCGATGTAGTCATTGAGCGGGTCAGCGATCTCGGGCGGTGTGGCTGGCGTTATGTGCAGCCGCAGGTATTCCAATTCAACAAGAACGACTGCCTGCTCGTTGGCCAACGCCGCCTTGTACTCGGGGCTATCGACGTCGGGCAGCGTGGCTACCAGCGGCACGGAGGTCTCATAGATTGCCGCCACGACGGAGTCTGCTGCCGCGCAAGCGTCGTCGCGGGCGGCGGCGATCTCCGCATCGCTATAAACGGGCGCCTGTGGGCTCACCGTCGTGGTGACCGGCGCGGGATCGGGTCGTGTCCATGCCAGCGTGCCCATGACCACCGCGGCCACCGACAGGATCACTGCGGCACCTGAGAGCAGCCACACGCCTTTTGGGGTCGGTTCCGGCGCCGGCCCGGGAGGCGGGTGGGGCGGCGATTGGGGTGGCAGCACACTGGTCGCACCGCTAGAAACAGCGCCGTCTGCCGGGGTTGGCTCCGGTCCCCGCGACGGCGCCCACGGCGAGCCGGTGCCCGCTGCAGCGGGTCCGACCTGCGGTGACGTGCCTTCACTCATGTGTTCACCGTAGCGTCGAGGCGCGTATGTGGCTACTTGCTGGGGCTGATTCACTGCCGGCATCCAGCAAAGGTGAGGAATTATTCAAGGTCGGCGAGCAGTTGTGCAGCACGGAGCGCTGCTTCCTCGACATTTTTTTCGATATCTTCGCACTCGGCGCGGGCATCTTGGACCGCGGCCTGCAGGGTTGTGCTTATCTCGCGCTCTAGGGCCTCGTTGGTGTAGCGGCTCGTGCAGCCCGGGGCCAGCGACAGCGTCAATAGGCGCCCTTTATGGTTCACCGAGAGCTGCACATCGCCGTTAGCGCTTTCCATGTGCACGTCAATGCTGGCCCACTTTTTGTTGAGATTGTGCAGGGTCTGCTGCACCCGCTCGATTCGTGCGACATTGCGTGCGACGAGTTCGGCGTCTGACTCCTGGGCTTGTGTCATTTCGCTTCCCCGGGATCTGGTGGAGGAGCTACCACCACGCGCCGGCGTGGCCGCCCACTTGCCGGTTCGCCGGCCTCAGGTTTGGCCGGGGTGGGTTCGTCAACGCTGGCGACCTGGCGGCGCTCGACCTCACCTTTGACCGGTTCCTCGTTCGGGATGGATGGGACCACCACGGTTTTGTCCGGCGGCTGGGTTGGGCGACTTGCGTTTGCGCCCGCACCGGCACCCATGCCGCCCATCATCGGCGGCATCATCATGGGCATTCCGCCCATCCCGGCACCGGTGGGAGCAGCTTTGGGTCCGCTGACTGCTGCGCTGCTGGTTGGAACTGGTGGCCCTGCTGGCGGTGCTGACGCCGCGGCTAGGGCCCCGCCGCCAGGTGGCAGCGAGGTGTCCACACCGGCTGGCTCCACCGCGGCGCCACCGCCGCCACCACCGTTGCCCAGGCCGCCACCCCCGAAATCGGAAAGTCCCGAGCTCAGGGGGTCAATGTCAAGACCGAGGTCGGGGTCCTCCATGGCTGCTGCGGCACCCTGCATGACCTGTTGGGCTGCGCCCATGACTTGCTGCGGGACGCTGGTGGCCGCTCCCATCGCACCGCCGAGAGCTCCGGCCAACGCAGAGGGAAGCATGGCGGCCATCGGCGCCATCTGCTGCATGGGATCACCGGCCGGAGAGGCGCCCGCGGCCTCGGTGGCCAGCGGATCAGTCAACGGTTCGGCGTGGCTGCCCAGCACACTGGGTTCGGCATCCGGGTCAGGAGTCTCCCCGGGCTGCTGGGCACCATCGGTAGCACCATCGGCAGGATTGTCGGTTTGGCCGGGCTCGCCCTCGGCGGGTTGGGCTGAGTCCTCGCTGCTGGGTGCCGCAGAATCGCCGTCAACAATGTCGGTGACCGGCGGCGGTGGTGGCGGGGCTTGGGGCAGCTCGGTGAGGTGATAGGACACTCCGGCCGCGGTCGCGGTGGAGTCCAGTTGCTGCAGGCGATTTGCGTACTGCACCACCAGTCCTGAGGCCATGCCCCCAGTGCGCATGTTGAGTTCCTGTGCGCGGTTCAGCGATTGGCGTGTGTCGGCGAACTGCTGGGTTTTGGGGGTCTCGTGCTGGGTTCGCTCTAAACGGCCACCATGATCTTGTGCATGCTGGGCCACCGTTTCGGCGTGCGAGGCCATCTGGTCTGCCCATGTGGCGAACTTGGCCAGCGCAGTCGACAACCGCGGTCCGGTGCGTCCGGTGATCGCATCGGCCAGCGCGCCCTGAGCGCTTCGCGCTGCTACCGCGCCCGCTTCAAATGCGCTGCCATAGGCGCGGCAGGAGTTCTGAAATGTCGCTCCGGTGCTGCTACTACCTGCCTCGATCAGTGCTGCGGTCACCTCGCCCAGGCGCGGCGCCATCGGGGTGATCGGTGTTGGGGCTGCCACTGCGTTGATTTTGGCCGCCGCCGATGTACCAAGGCCCCCCGAGGGCGCCGATGTCTGGGGGCCTAGGGCCAGCGCGGCCGCATTGGCCGTGTCGATTTGGGCCATGTGGGCACTAATTGCTAGAACGGCCCGCGCCGCAGCTTCCAGGACCGCCGCACCGTCGGATGCCCGGCTCGACAGCACTGCCCCATGCTCGCTCAGTCGGGCGGCAGCACTGGTCGAGACCTCATCGGTGGCCAATGGAGCGTGCACAGGCGGTGCGGCGGACAGCGCGGCCAAGCTGGTCGAAGCCGAGGACATCGTGGCCGCGACAGTGGCCAACCCCGGCTGGGACACCTCCAGTGTCCGCCCGCCTCCGCCCTGACTGCTTGGCATGTGCTGTTTACCCCTTAAAAATCAATCGTCATCTCGAACGCGGCGACTTGATCCTCGGTTGGAAGGGACGCCCCCACGTTGTCCACGCGGTTGCCTTCCATCTCCAATCGCAGCGCAAGCTGGGACCGCAGATGGGCAAGCGTGTTGAGTCTGATGATCCGCCCTGCGAGCTCAGCGTCGGCGCATTCCATGGCCTCTGGCTCTAGTTGCACACCAATCGAAGCGCCTTGGCGGTCGACCGAGACGATGATGGCTTCATCACAGCTGGTGGCCTCGAAGACCTCCACTGTCGTCTCTTGCGCGGATTCGAGCACCAATCCCCCTACGTATCGTGCGGGCTGATGGTCAGGCCAGCACGGTTCTCGGCTTCGATCCGCTCGTAATCGATTGCTGAGGCAAGCAGCGCATCACGCATTTGCTCGTGGCGGAGCTGCTCGCTGGCCAGCGCGCTGTCACGCATGCTGGTCACCTCGCTGACCGAGGCGCGAACCTGGTGATACAGCGGACCCAGCGTCGAAGCCTCGCTGGTCATCCGTTCGTTGTCGGCGCGGGCCGCCTTAATCTGGTCGATGGCCTGGGCATGCTGCTCGGCGCGACGCCGCAGCTCCCCGGGATCCACCTCAAGTGACATATTCACAATCTAACCCCGTCTCAGTAGGAGTGCTGATACCTAATTCGCTCCAGCCAGCACAGTTGCTGCCGGGGCGCTCTGAACTTGCGGACGTGCCCACCCCAAGAAATTGGGGCCGGTGGGCATCTCACTGACCGGCGTGACCTGCCCGTTCAGCCACACTTTGTCCCCGCCGAGGGCCATCACCCGATGATCGGTGAACTGGGCGTAGTCCATCGGCTGAAGCTGACTCGGCGATACCGGCTCACTTACCGGGGAACCAGCGGGCAACAAGGTGACCTGGGCCTGGGCGGCTGCGTCGTCGAGATTGGTGCCGTCGACAACTAGACGCCCAACATGGGCCAGCTGTGGGCTCTCGGCGGCGATCGTCGACCCGTCTGGCAGCTCCACCGACACATCAGGTCCTGGCTGTACCGGCGGGGCCTGCCCAGCCTCGGCAGGGAGCACCGGGGGCTGCTCACCCTCACCGGGTTTAGCTGCTGGGCCATTCTCGTCGGGATCGGTCTTCTCCCCCTCGGTGGGCGGTTCGCCGTCGCTCTGGCTTTCACCGTTCTCGCCGACCTTGGTGATCGAAGGATCCTCTTGCAGCCCCGCGCCGGGATCGTCAGCACCGCGCGCCGAGGCATCGCGAATCGCGCCACCGAGCGCCCCACCGAGATCGCCCAACGGCAGTCCACCGCCCATCCCGCCCAGCCCCGGAATCATTGAGCCCATCGCCGCGGGCAGCCCTCCCAACGCACCCATGGCCGGCCCGGCAAGCGCCCCAAGACCATCCATAAACGGGTCAGAAATCAAGCCGTTTAACAGGGGGTCATCGGGCAGCGCTCCGGTCCCGCCAGTCCCGCCGGTCGAACCCGGTTGCGGGGCAGTCGTTGTGCCAGGGCCGGTTTGGCCGGGCGCAGTAGTGCCAGGCCCGCCGGAATCATCGACCGCGGCGTAGCGCTGCGTCAACGCATCGAGTACCTCGGCTTTAGATTGGGCGTCCATCCCCGAGGACTTCACGATGCCCAGAATTTCTTGCACCTTGCCCTGAAGGAAGTCATTGAGCTGCTGCTGGCCGGCCGGGGTATCCAAAGTGGGCCCCAACTTGTGGATCTGATCGACCAGCGTTTCTTGCAGTGCACGCAGTTGCGCCTGACCCTGCTGGGAGCCAGTTTTGGCGCCCAGGACCGCATCGACGAGTTCTTCGTCGGCTTCAGCGAGCGCCGTGGAGTTCTTGGCCAGGGCCTCATCGACACGCTGAGCGGCCTCTGCAGCCCTGCCATTGAAACCCTCACCGGACGGCGATGTTGTCTGGCCAGGCCCAGTCGGGCCGACGTCCGCTGCTGCCGGCTGCGTTGCCGGAGCCTGCCCCGGCGGGTTTATCGGCGTGGCTTCGTCGAACAACGTGGGGTTGTCCAGCCGCAACGCCCCCAGGTACTTGTCATCAATGTGTATCGGCAGATCGCGATCAATCAACCACTCTTGGGGATTGTTCTTCGCGCGGTCATACATCTCGTTAAGTGCGGTGAAATCACCATCATTGAGCGATCCGCGCCAATCGGGCTCGTAGCGCAGAATATGGTCGATCGCTTCGACGACCTCAGCAGCAGAAGCCATCAGCTAGCCCCGGCACCTGTCGGGCACGCACAGCCCAGCGCTCGGTCAGCGACACTAGGACCCGCACCTGGCGGCGTCCCACCCAGCTGGGCCGCCGCATCCGCCAGTATCGCCGCTATCAAGTGCGCGATCAGTGAGTTCATGCTTTGGCACGATAGAAGCGCCGACCACGAATCGATCAACACCAGAGCCACATTCACAGCAAATCTCTCGATGTCGCCGCCGAATCCGGTGCGCACTCCACGCGACCGGCATGGAGCAGCCCAGACAGTTGGGCGCGGGCAGTCGGCTACTCGTCGTGGTGCATGCAACGCGACGCCGCCTACAAAAGCATCTGATGACCAGCGTGTCTGTCCGGTTTAACCGTGCATTCGTGTCACACTCTGCTCTACCACGACTCCCAGGAGGCACACCAGTCACACGCGATCAATCCTGCGCCGCTACAGCGTAGGCCACAACTGGGCGAGGTCCAGAAATCAGAAATCCCCGCCGAAGCGGGGACATCTGACACCTGAGCCGGAAGCGCCAACTTCCGGCCAGTAGCCCATAAAAACCGAATACCCACGACCATTTTGGGGCCATCCATAGGGCTGGCTCCAGGATAGGGGACACCCCTGTGAGCTGCAACACCCGACACACCACCACGGCGCACCTGCTGCCGTATCGCCCCAATCAACCCTGTCCCCCACACCGTTTCCGCATGAGCGCGTGACGGGTGCATTGCTCGCACCGGGCATTTCGTCATCTGCTCGACCGTGCGCGCCTGAACTGGTGTGGAAACGTCTCATTGGTTTCCTGGCCGCACCCGGACGCAGTCGCATGCGGCTGTGGAATCCCGAGGACGGCAAGTTTAGTGACACCGCCAAGCTGAGCGAACGGCTGCCGAAGCGGCCAGCCGCGGCCTATATCTACGCGCAAGGCCGCACGCAGCTGCTCTGGCTCGATTTCGACGCCAAGCGCGGTGGATCGGCGGCCGTCGAAGCAGACATGGCCGCGGCCGTGTCGTGGATCGCGCAGTGCGGCGGACTAACAGTCACCGACCGATCGACCAGCGGGGGCGGGCATGTGCTGTGCCCCTTGGCCATTGGCACCGCGGCTTCGGTTGACGAGATAGCGCACCTGGTGCGCTTGCTGGCTTCGCGGCTTCCTACCCTTGACATCACTCCCAACACCAACGCCGAAACCGGCTGCATGACACCTCCCGGTTCACCGTGTCGCGAAGGTGGCTACCGGAAACTCGACGGCACACTTGACGAGGCGATCGAGGTGTTCACCACACGCTCAGAGCCCACACTGCTGCCACGGCTTTCGATGTTGCTCGGAGCCCTCAAACCCACACCTAGCCAACGGTCAGCCACCGCGGCGGGGGCTCCCGCGGGTTTGGATGTCTTCACGGTCGGAGACGGTGAAGACCAGCGCCTCGCGACCCCCTACGTCCGCGACGATCCGATGCCACTTGAAGTTTCCGACTACGCCATGCACGGCGTTATCAGCACCTCACGGCCCACATGGCAGTCCCACCACGAACCCCGCATGTCGGTGGTGGTACATGCCATCGCCCGCGGCCACAGTCACGCAAGCCTGCGAGAAATGATCGCCAGCGATGGGCCCTGGCGCAACGGCCTTGGCCGCGCCTATGAACGCTACCGCCACCGCAGCGATCAAGCGCTCGGTCGCGACGTCGCCAAAGCATTGAGCTGGCTTACCACCAATGTCTTAAAGTCCTCTCCCCCGCGGCACAAGAGTAAGAACACACCGGGGGGGACAAGAGGCGGACCTAGAGGACCGAAGGATCTTCGAGACTGGCTATCGAATGCGCTGGCGTGGGCTGATCAGGAGTTCGCCGGTAAACGGTACCGGTGGACGGTGCACGCGGTGTTGCAATCAATGGCGTTCTACGCGGTCGTCGCTGGCGAGAAACGCTCTGGTACCTGGCTGGTAGGCGTAGGCGGTCGGTCGTTGTCAGTGGGTTGCGGATTATTGAGCGAGGACACGGTATGGCGTGTCCTCGCCGATGTGCGGGAACGTGAAGGTGCCCCGTTGGTGATGGTACGTCAGCACATCGGCATCGACGCCGATGTGTATGCGCTCACCAGTCAGAACCGAGTCAGCACCGATCCGGCACGAGGGCAACGGGTTCGGGTCGAACCGGTACACGACGCCTGGATCGTACTGGGCCACCATCTGCGCCGGGTCTATGAACTGATCGCCTATCACGGCCTGACCAACAAAGCCGATGTTTATGCCGCCGCTGCTATTCCTCGGGCTACAGGTGATGCGATGGTTATCGACTTAGAAGTGGCCGGCCTGATAGCGCGTACCGGCCGGGGCACGGTCGGCCGTGGGAGCGTCAGCCTTGACGGTCACGCCGAGCGCCAACGTCTCGGTGAGTACCGTGCAACCCGCCTTGAGCGGCACCGCGCCGAACGCAGCGCGTGGAGAAGATGGCTGGCAGAACGGGAACACATACGGGGCCAAAGTGCAGAAGAAAGTAGGCTCGCGGGCGCGATGCCAGCCCTGAGCGCGTACAAGGGCCACGATGTGGGTGCCGATGAGCGTGCCTACCGAGATTCGGTGATGGCCACCGGTCCCCCGCCACTTGATGACATTGATATCGACCGCGGCGCGATTGAACTCATCGCCGACCAACTTGGCGGACGCATAGTCGGGCCCGTGTGAAACCTCGGGCCCTTAGGCGGCCGATTCGGAAGCGTTGGCGGCCTTCTCAGCGCGTTCGTCACGGGCCTTTTCAGCGCAGTATTTGTTGGCCTTTTTGATCAGTTCACTGACATAAGGGTCGAGCAGTTCACCGATCGTTGTCTGATGGTCGTCGGCGTACGTTTTCAAGTTTGCGTGGTTGTCTTCGGTGACCCGCTTGGCGATATGTTTCGGACTCGCGCGAGTTTCGCTGTGCCGCCAGTTTCTAGGCCTGCGGGTCTTGGCCTGCTCAGCAGTGGTCTGGGGCATCGACACGCGCTCCGTTCATCCTCGGCATCTCGACTTTGGGCTCTATCAAGTCCTCCTGCAGTGTATATAAAATGTCGTTGAAAACCAACGATCACCCTTGTGTCGTCGTGGCCGACGTCGGCCACGTAAGCATCACAACAGCGGAATGGCTATATACTGACTGTAAACTGGCAATAAGAGTTCGGTGAGTGGAGGTGGCGATGGCTGATGCGAGCCACGTTCCACCGGAGATTGCACGCACCCCGGATCGCAATCGCCGGTCGCTCAACATGGCCGAAGCCGCTCGACGGGCCGGGAAAGATCGCCGGACGTTGATTCGCCAGCTAGTCGAGCTTGACCCGACTTCTGGCTGGGTGGACACGTCTGGTCAGAAAATCATGTGGTACTTCTACGAAGATGCATTGCCGGGGCGGGAAGGCGATCGCGTCGCAGAACTAGCCGCCGATGTTGAACAGCTACGCAGCGAGATTGGGCACCTGCGCTCTAGCCAGGATGCAGCCGAGGTTGCTGACTTGCGGGCGCGTCTGGTTGCCGTCGAGGAGACCAATGCTCTGTTGATGGAAGCTTTCGAACTCCAAGAGGCCGCTGGGCAGCGCTTCCGGCAGGCACTGGCGCTGCATACGACACCCGGCCATGCCGGGGAGCTTGCCTCTGGGCCCGCCCGTGTTGATAGATAGCAGAACTGGAACGGACCGTATGACGCGGCGGGTGGAGTCCAACCTCTGAAGCGGCCACAACCCAACACCGGGAGCGGATGGGGATCCCACTTCCCGTCGCTGCGGTTTCGGGGCACTCCCCCGCCCCGAAAAAATTTGGCACCCCGCAACGGACCAGCTGAAATGGACTTCTCGAATCAATTAATTCCATTGAGTGGCAACGTATTTGGCCGCCAATAACTTCAGCACGGCCAGTCTGTCACCTAGGCTGCGGGAGGGTGTTTACGGCCGTAAACACCCTCGCTTTCCTATCGCAGGCACTTGCCCAGATCGATCCGCAGGCGATTGGCCGTACCCTCGCCCAGAAAGTCGCGCAATGCCTGGGCGGCGTCACCGGCATCCTTGTGGGTGGCCTGGCGCAGTGCTTTGGTGACCGATCTCATTGGTCGTGGTAGTTCGTCGCTGGCGGGGTCCGTGTCGTCAGATTCAGAAGGCCCGCTCCCCCTGTTGCGGTCTCGATGCTCGACGCGACGACGTTTGCGTAACTGCTCTTTCTGGTGCGCGCTCCACAACTCAAGTTGTTCGGCCTCGGGCATGCTGCCCCATTCCCGGGCCACAGTTACTGCCAGATCGCCCACGCGAAGTGCGTTCTGGATTTCCAGCGCTAGGCGCAGTAACGCGAGCCGTTGCGAAACCCACCCCTTGGTCTTTGAAAGCTGCTTGCCCGCGGCCTCCTGGCCCCCGAACTCGTGAACCATCTGCTCGACCACTCTTGCTTCTTCGATCACGTTGAATCCGGCCCGGTCGGTGTTCTCGGCCATGATTCGCTTCAGAAGCTCGCCGTGGCTGGTAGCCCAATCGTCGCGCACGAAGACGTCGAGTTCGAGCCGGCCAAACTTCAAGGCCGCTGCCAGGCGGCGGTTGCCACAGATAACGACATACGGCCTGTCGATAACGTCGCCCGGGTAGACTGTTCGGTAGGCCTCGGCACGAATGACGGCGATCGGTTGGACTTGGTCCTCGACGATCGACCTCAGATCGTCGAGATCACCGATGGAGTCGCGCGGATTGCGGGGATTTGGGGCCAGGTCATCCACTGACAGGGTCAGCGGCTTTTTCACTTGGGGAGGCCGATCGCCGCCACTGCGAGATTTGTGGTCAACTGGCCCCTTCTCGCCCACCTCATCGTCAAAAGAGTCAAAACCGTTGGCGCCTCTATTAGCCATCTCAGAGTCCTGCCTCGACGAGATCGGAACGCATTGAGATCCCCAGGCCGGTGAGTTCCTCAGCAAGTCGGTAGAGGTCTTCGGCGGCCTTGAGTTCCGAAGCCTTCTTTGCCTCATCGGTTTGGCGTCGCTGTGCATCGCTGAGCTTCTTCGTGTAGTCAATTGCCGTAACCCGGTTCAGAGGCGCGTTCGCGTGGACCTTGTAGCGGCGTATCGCGGTCTCAGCTAACCGATACCGACGTTTCTGCATAAAGGCCCGAGTCTCGTTGAGCCAGACCTCACCTTCGGATGCGCCCCAGGCGTTGACGACGACGGTGAAGGGGATCCCTCGGGGGATGAGGAGTTTTTCGATGGTGCGAACCGTCGGGTCGAGGTGCAGCGGTTCGGGGGTGATTGGCACGATGACTTCATCGCTTGCATCGAGAACGGCCCTGAGTGCCTCGGCGGCACGTCCGCTCCCGAGGCCATCGGACCTGCCGTCGCCGGGCGAGAGATCCAACCATCCCGGGGTGTCGACAAAAACGTAGTCCAAGCCGACGGCTTGCTTTAGATCACGAAGTTCGGTCAACGTGTCGTAGGCGGCATCCCATTGATAGATCTGGTAGTTCCGCTTCGACCCAATGCGAGCGCTCCACCACAAGGCGGAGCCCTGCGGGTCAATGGAGACGATGGCCACTGGGGGTTCCAAGTCCGGGTCGGGGTTCGGGTTTACTCTTTCGGCGACGATGGCGGCGAGGTTGACGACGAGCGTGCTCTTGCCGGCCCCACCTTTCTGATTAAGCACGGTGTATACGCGAGTCACAGGGGAGAACCTCCGGGGTTTCATCCACAACGGCGGATGACTACTTCCAAACAGACCACCAAAGAGTACGGTTCCGGGTCCACGCCGGGCAGGGCGACACGCGAGAAACTGCGTCGCAATCATGTGTTGTTTACGGCCGTAAACAACCAGCGTTGCATCGGTCGATCCCGTTGGCCCCCAGGCGCTCTCGCGCCACCCACCTGGGGGTCCGCAGCCCCCTGACCTGGATCAACGACGAATCGGTCGCGCTGTTTACGGCCGTAAACAGCGGGCAGCCGACCCGCCGTACCCGACCAAACATGCTGGTGTCCACACTAAGACGGCCCCAAACGGTGACCGAATCGCAACCACCGCCGAGCGTTCGGATCTTCATGAGTTGCGTATGAGAAGGGGGAGGGCGGCTACCCCCGGGCGGCATCGGTGCCCGCGTTGGCGCGGGGGGTCCGGTGGCCAGATTGGCCCGCGCAGAACAGCAGCCGCGCGCTGGATATCGGGACGAAGGCACGGGCTGTTTACAGCCGTAAACGACTCCGCGTGCCTCGTTCGATCTTGCACGGTCGAGGTGGCGGGAGCATGGCTTGTGTGATGTCCCTGGGGGTCACAACAGGGACGCCCGGAAGCCACACTTCAGGGTTCGGTTGGTGGCGATCCCGCTGGCCCTTTCAGGCGTTGTTAGAGCGGTTGCGCTCACGCGGGACCCCGCTGATATCGAGTTCGCGAGGCCGATCGATTCGACGAGGCAAGGTGTGCCCGGAGGGTCCTCGATTCGGCGCGCGCCGGACAGCTCGCCCAACCAATGGATCCAAATTCAACCCGGGGGGCTGGCGTGCGGCAAATGGGGACAGCGACCCATGTCCGCCGAAGGCGGCGCGCGGCTACAGATCCAGATTCTGTGATCGGGGCGCCGCCAGAACGCGCGAGCACGCCTGGCGTCTCAACCCGAATTGGGCGTTGGTGTGGGTCGTTGTTGGTGGTGGTAGGTGATACTGCCGGGTATGTCCTTGCAGGGCCTGGTTGATGCCACGGCGATTTCGCTTGGTGGTGCGCGGGATTTGTATGGGGTGGCGGTTCCGGCGTCGGG
>JAHZKD010000190.1 GCA_022600605.1 Actinomycetes bacterium | reverse complement strand
CCGAACACGGACGGCGCCAAGGAGTACCAGCACAACGTGCCCGAACTGTGGCGCGAGCCAGGCAAAGGGCCCGGGCGGTTCTGGGGAGCGGTGGGCCTCGAGAAAGCCACGGCGAAGGTGGAGATTGCGGAGGCCGACTACCTCAACGCACGCCGCATCCTGCGACGGTGGTCTCGTCACCAAGCGATCTACGCCGATGTGGGTGGCCGCTTCCCTACCGACGTCGTCCCCCGGACCGCAAAGGTGTCCGTTCCCCGCGTCGATCCGGAGACCGGCCGCGTGACGTTCCGCCGAGTTCGCCGCCGCCGGCAACTCCTATCCCAAGGCGGCCTGGCTGGAGGCTTCGCCCTGGCGAACAACGGCCCCGAGTTCGCATCTCAACTGGTTCGCGCACTGTCGGCTTGGGTGGGAGCTGATGGTTGGGAGTATTGGAAGATCACCCGTGCGGACGACGGTCAACTGGCTTGGCTCGGCGCGATGCGACCGAATGCCCCAGGCATCTTCGACCGACCGACGATCTGGACTCTGCTCCCCCGCCAACGATCTTTCGTTGCGAATTGGTTCGCGACCGCCGACCGAGGCATAGGGCGCGGCGAATGGCTCTACGAACGGATCGACCTCGCTCAAGCTCGCGAACTCGTGTGGTCGGTGCCGACCTGAGGGGGACCCGGTTGGTGGTCCAGTCTCTATGCGACTTGGGGTTGGTGGGTCCTAGTCCACTGTAGAGCGAACTCGGCTGGGGTTGGCCCCGTACTCGGCACTGGTTCCGGTCAGCGTGTTGGCCATCGTCCAGAATCTGGTCCCGGCCGGATTGCCGGTGTGCCCCTGCAGGTTGGTCGCCGAGTAGCCGGGGTGGGCGGCGTGGGCCTTGATCGGGGAACCGGCGGTGGCAAGCCGACGCTGCAGTTCGCTGGTGAACAGCAGGTTGGCCAGCTTGGACTGCCCGTAGGCCAGCCACGCGGAGCAGGGCCGGGCTGCGACATCACCCCCCCTCGAACGAGACCTGGCCGACACCGTCAGCGAAATCGTGGCGATCGGACGCAACATCGACCACTCGGAACTCACCGGGCTGTTTTGGTACCTGAACCAGACAGGCCTAATGCTTGGTTTCGTTCATCGCTTGGCGCACCGGCCGTTATCGCAGCATGGCGACAGCCGCTTCGGTCAGCGCGTCTTCCAGTTTCGGCAAAGCTGATGGATTTCCGGCGGCGACTTGCCGACGCACCAATTCGGTGATGCCTCCGACCAGTGCGATGTAGTGGGCGTCGGAACGAACCGTGCCGCTGCCGTAACGGCCGTCGATCTCTCTCATCAGGGCGGCGAAGCCGTCGAGATATCGATCGCGCGCTTCGACGCCGCGTGGGCCGGCAGCGGCGAGCTCCAGCATCCAGGCGCGGGTGTGGTCGGGTTCCTGTGCGCATCGTTGCAGGTAAATCCGGCTGATTCCACGCAGCACAGTTTCCAGCGACGGGTCAGGCACCTCGTGCATGGCCGCGGTGACATTGGCAATGATCTGCTCGCGACCGGCTTCGATGGCGGCCAAAAAGCAGTCCAGTTTGCCGTCAAACTCCCGGTACATCACGGAGCGCGACACCCGGGCCCGCTCGACGATGTCGGTGATCTTGGTCGCCTGATAGCCCTTGTCGGCGACAGCGGAGATCACTGCCCGCAGCAATCGGGCTCGCTGGCGCGCGTTGACGTCGGACGGTTCCAGGCTGGCCCGCCCGCGGGGAAGTCCGGGGGCGGTCTTGGGGAAGGCGCCCGACAGTGAGCTCACCACCGGAAGCGTACGCCGGCTGTGACGCAGTCTTGATTTATAAAAATACTATCGCGTACTCTTGAATGGTCTGCATGACATGTCCGTCCCCGGGAGCGCCTATGAGTACCGCCACGCCAACCGCATCGCCGTTCACGACGCTGAGCACTTTGCCCCGCCCGAGAAGCTCGGCAGCAGCCTGGGCCAAGTTGTTCATGGCGCCCGAAGCGGCACGGCAGGAACTGACCAGACTCGGAGAGCGATTCGTGCTGAAAGTGCCGCTGATGCCGACCATGATGTGGACCTCTTCTCCGGAGGATGTGCGGGCCGTCTTCCAGGACAAGAGCGGTGCGTTGTCGTTTGGAACCGCGCTGCGCCGGATGGCGCCACACGAGATCGTGTTCGGTGACCGGATCATGACCTGGTGGGCAAGCGACAACCACACCGAGATGCGACGAGCGGTCACACCGGCGTTCATGGGTAAGGCGTTGCAAGGATACCGACCGGCGATGGAAGACGTGGCCAGGCGGATGGTGCGTGAGCTGCCGACAGACACGCCCATCCGGTTCCACTCCTATGCGCGGACTATGGCGCGTGAGGTCATCATGTCGGTCGTTTTCGGGGTGACCGAACCGCAGCGCCGGTCGCGGTTGGCGAAATGTATGGACGACCTCGACCAGCTAATCGGTTCCAAGGCAATGGAGTTGCGCTACGCGGCGGCCATGATGTCACGCGGACGCTGGCTGCCATTTCCCGCGCTCGACCGGGTGCTCAGCGACCTCGACCGCGTTACGCACGAGGAGATCGCCGCCCGCCGCGCCGCACCCGCGACCGATCGCAGCGACTGCCTGGCTGTCTTCCTGAGGATTCAGGAGGCGAACAAGAGCAGCGGGATGGACGACGAGATGATCGCGGGTTTCCAGCGGCTGCTACTGGTCGCGGGAAACGACACGACGGCTGCGACGTTGTCCTGGGTGATCGAACGGCTCGCGCGCCATCCGCAGGTGCTGGCCCGGCTCGAGGACAGTCTGGCCGCCGACGACGACACCTATCTCGACGCGGTGATCACCGAAACGCTGCGGCTGCGTCCCACGGTTCCGTTCACCGCCCGCATGATCAACCGTGACGTCGTCATCAACAACACCCACCTGCCGCAGGGGTCGATGGTGTGGCTCTACATCAACGCCATCCACCGCAGCGCGGACCTCTACGACGCCCCCGACGAGTTCCGGCCTGAGCGATTCCTGGGAACCCCGCCGGACCCCTACCACTGGTTACCCTTCGGCGGCGGCATCAATCGATGCCTCGGCGCGCACATGTCGCAGTTCGAAATGCGGGTACTACTGCGCACGATCCTGCAGGAGTTGACGGTGGCCCCCGAAACGTCGCGGGACGAAGCCCAGCAGGCCCAGACGGTGCTGATACTGCCCAAGAAGCGCGCCACCGTCACCCTGAACAAGCGCACCGGCCCGCTCGCGCAATCATGACCGCCATTGTTCGGGTGACGGTTGATCCGGAACGGTGCATGGGATCGGGGACGTGCCTCGCGGTAGCGCCCGGCCTGTTCGAGATCGGCAGCAACGGCACCGCCGAGCCCGTGCACCCCCTGGCGGAACCCACTGAAACCCTCGACATGGCAGTGAGCCGCTGCCCGACCGCCGCAATTCGGGTCAATCGTGCCTGAATCCGACCCCAGCACGCATAGTTTAGGACTCGCCAATGCACCCGGAAGGAGCGATCATATGACCGAACGTCAGTCTGATGAAACCATTGGGGGAGGTGCTGCCCAACGCCGTGCTGGTCGTCGATCATTTCCATCTGGTCAAGCTCGCCAACGACGCACTGACCGCGGTGCGCCGCCGGGTCACCTTCGATGCCCACGGCCGCCGCGGCCGCAAACAAGACCCGGAGTG
>JAHZKD010000189.1 GCA_022600605.1 Actinomycetes bacterium | reverse complement strand
CCGCTCGGTCGACGACGTGCTCGCCGCGGCCCGAGCGTCGGCGGCCTCTCAGGAGTTGACCGCGGCCGACCGGCTGATGTCGACGGCCACCTGGGACACCTCCGAGCATCTCATCGATCACCTGCTCGCGGTGTACGTCGCTGGTGCGTCTTTGGTGCAGGTGGCGAATCCGGACCCCACTCTGTTGGACCGCCGCCGCGACAGTGAGAAATTGACGCGGTCCTAGCCCTGTTTGACGACTCAGATCGTCGGCACTGCCACGGGTATCAACCCCAGAGCGGTCGGCCGTTGTCGACGACGCAGTCACCACGGTGACGGTGTCAGCCGGTGACGGTGTCAGCCGGTGACATCACGCATCTACGGGAGTCTTCGAGCTGAGCGGGCGGCGTGGAGCTAAGTGGGTGGCGTCAAGCTACGCCGGTTTGCCGCGCCCGTCGCTGATAATGGTCTGCAGCAAATCCAGTATCTGCTGTTGACCAGACGCAGCTCCGTCGAACTTTCCGCGCATCTCAGTAAACCCTTGGTCAACGTGGTCGCGAAGGTCGACGAAGTCCCGCCGCATGGCGTTGAAACTCGCGATCGTGGCTTGGCGAAAGTCGCGCAGCTCGTCGCGGATCTCACTGACATCGCGATCGGCCGCACCTGCAAGCACTCGGGCGGCAGCTGCGTCCCGCTGATTGGCTTGCACCCGTCCGTTTAGATCGCGCACTTGGCCTTCAAGGGCTGCGACGCGCGGCTCCAGATCGTCGGAATCCATGGAGCCGAGCCTACCGCCGACCCCGGCCAGGGAGGTGCGCGAATACTCGCCAGCGTGCAGCCACGGTAGCCAAACGGCGGCCGGCGCTACAGGGAACGCACGTTCGGCGCACCAGGGCCAGGCAGCACGTTCGGCACCCCAGTGACCGGCACAGCGCGCCGTCGTCCGGCAGCGTCGTCAGCGCAGCAGGGCGCGACTCATCACTACGCGCTGGATCTGGTTGGTGCCCTCGTAGATCTGGGTGATCTTGGCATCGCGCATCATCCGCTCTACCGGGAAGTCGATCGTGTAGCCGGCGCCACCGAACAGCTGCACCGCATCGGTGGTGACCTCCATCGCGACATCGGAGGCCAGGCACTTGCTCGCCGCGGAGATGAAGCCCAGGTTGGATTCGCCACGCTCAGCACGCGCCGCCGCCGAATACACCATCAACCGGGCGGATTCGACCTTCATCGCCATGTCGGCAAGCATGAACTGCACCGCCTGGAAATCAGCGATGCTCTTGCCGAACTGTTTGCGGTCCTTGGTGTACTCGATCGCGGCGTCCAGTGCCCCCTGTGCGATGCCGACAGCCTGGGCACCGATGGTCGGGCGGGTGTGGTCCAGGGTGGCCAGCGCGGTTTTGAACCCGGTGCCGGGCTCGCCGATAATCCGGTCTCCGGGGACCCGGCAGTTCTCGAAATACAGCTCAGTGGTCGGCGAACCCTTGATGCCCAGCTTGCGTTCCTTCGGCCCGATGCTGAAGCCCTCATCGTCGACGTGCACCATGAACGCCGAAATCCCGTTGGCGCCCTTGTCCGGGTCAGTAACCGCCATGACGGTGTACCAACTCGACTTGCCGCCGTTGGTGATCCAGCACTTGGTGCCGTTGAGGATCCAGTCGTCGCCGTCGACCTTGGCGCGGGTGCGCATCGCCGCGGCATCACTGCCGGCCTCACGTTCGGACAGCGCATACGACGCCATCGCCTCGCCGTCCGCGATCGAGGGCAGTACCTGCTTCTTGAGCTCGTCAGAACCGCGCAAGATCAGGCCCATCGTGCCAAGCTTGTTGACCGCCGGGATCAGTGAGGCGGACGCGTCGACGCGGGCTACTTCCTCGATGACAATGCAGGCGGCCACCGAATCGGCACCCTGCCCGCCGAACTGCTCGGGCACGTGCACAGCGTTGAACCCCGATGCGACGAGCGCCTGCAGGGCTTCTTCAGGGAATCGCGCGTTCTCGTCGACGTCAGCGGCGTGCGGGGCGATCTCCTTCTCCGACAGCGCCCGGATCGCCGTCCGCAGCTCCTGATGTTCCTCAGGTAACTGGAACAGATCGAACGAAGGGTCTCCGGACCAACTAACCATCATCGTCTCCTTGCTACTCACCAGTAACTTTATCGTGTTCTCGGTCGTGCGCGAAGTCCGGCCGTGCCCTGCATTCTCAGGGAAGGCTCAGCTCTGTCGTGGTTACTTCTGAGGATTCGTGGGTAATTTCCCAAACATGCAGGTTTACATCGCTGGCCGTTCGTTCCGCCAGGCAGCGCAATGCGATTGCGGTTGGAGTGGTCCTTCGCACTGGTCTCGTGGATCAGCCCTGGTCGATGCCGGTATCCACGCCGCCCAGAGCGGTCACCTGCCAGCGTGGGTGCCCCCACTGCGCAGCCAGGGCTCCCGCGTCCTCGAACTGCAGGCGTCTTAGCCCAGGGCTGGGCCAGGCCCGCTGCGGTCAAGATCACGCCTGAAAAGCCGCCGTCACTCCCCCAGCAGGCGCTCACGCAACTCCTGGTCTTTCTGCAGCACTACGTGTTCGAGATCAGCCTGGAAAGACACCATCCGGTCACGCAACTGCGCATCGGATGAGGCCAGGATTCGCACAGCCAGCAGCCCTGCGTTGCGTGCGCCGCCGATCGACACCGTGGCCACCGGAACCCCCGCGGGCATCTGCACGATCGACAACAACGAATCGAGCCCGTCTAATCGGGCTAGGGGCACCGGCACTCCGATGACAGGCAGTGGCGTGGCGGAGGCGACCATGCCCGGCAGGTGCGCGGCCCCGCCGGCACCGGCAATGATGACTTCCAGGCCGCGGCCCGCCGCGCCCTGCGCATAGGACAGCATCCGTTCCGGCGTGCGATGGGCAGAGACCACGCCGACCTCGAACGGCACGTCGAATTCGGCCAGAGCCTCGGCGGCGTCGGCCATCACCGACCAGTCGCTGTCGCTGCCCATGATCAAGCCCACCCGTGGGTTCATGTGTGTCCGTCCCATCCATCGGTCCAGTGCGCGTGCGACAACCAGTGTGCCGCCCGCTCGGCTCGTTCCCGCAGCACATCCGAGGACTCGCCCTCGCCGCCGACAATGTTCACATGACCGATCTTGCGGCCCGGTCGTTCCTCCTTGCCATAGAGGTGCACTTTGACCTCGGGCATCCGCGCGAACAGGTGGTGCAGGCGTTCGTCCAGCGACATTGCCGGCGCCTGCGGTGCGCCAAGCACATTGCCCATGACCGTGCACGGCCCCGTCGGCGACGTGTCACCCAGCGGATAGTCCAGCACAGCGCGCAGGTGCTGTTCGAACTGGCTGGTTCGCGCGCCGTCCATGGTCCAGTGGCCAGAGTTGTGCGGCCGCATAGCCAGCTCGTTGACCATCAACGCGCCGTCGACAGTCTCGAACAGTTCGACGGCGAGCACTCCGACGACACCCAGCGAAGCCGCCAACCGCAATGCCAATTCCGTGGCAGCAGAGCTGAGCTCGTCAGACAGTCCGGGTGCGGGCGCCAGCACCGTCACGCAGATTCCGTCGCGTTGCACAGTCTCAGCGACGGGCCATGCCGCTCCCTGGCCGAACGGTGATCGAGCGACCAGCGCGGCCAGCTCACGGCGCATCGCCACCCGCTCCTCGACCATGACGGCCACGCCGTCAGCCAGATAACGTTGCGCTACCTCACGGGCGTCGTCCGCGTCGGAGGCCATCACAACGCCGCGCCCGTCGTAGCCACCGCGCACCGTCTTGATCACCACCGGTCCGCCGATCTCCATCGCGAACGCCTCGGCCTGCCCGCCGGAAGACACCGCGGTGTACCGCGGCACCGGCGCGCCCAGCGCCTCCAACCGACGACGCATCACCAATTTATCCTGAGCGTGCACCAACGCCTCCGGTGGAGGTACGACGTTGACGCCGTCGGCGACTAGCTTCTCCAAGTGCTCCGTCGGCACATGCTCATGATCGAACGTGAGCGCCGTCACATCCTGCGCGGCGCGGCGTAACGCATCCAGATCGGTATGGGATCCAATGACCACGTCGGGCGTGACCTGCGCGGCCGGTTCGCCCTCACCGCTGGCGAGCACACGCAGCGTCTGGCCCAGCGCAATCGCTGCTTGATGGGTCATTCTGGCGAGTTGTCCCCCACCGATCATTGCTACGACAGGGGGTGCGCCGGGGCCGCGGGAGAGGTGCACTGTCACATGATCTATCGTGTCATGATCTAGGCCACAGAATGGACCCGGATTGGCTCTGCATGGGGTAGTTCTGGTGCAGGTTACGTAGACTCACACCTTGTGTCCTTCGCCGATGTGACGATCAAGCGCCTTCCGGGGCCGATCCGTCCCTACGCCGAGCAGCACCACGAACTCATCAAGTTCGCGATCGTGGGTGCCACCACATTCGTCATCGATTTCGCCATCTTCTTCACGCTGAAGCTGACGATTCTTGAGCCCAAGCCGGTGACCGCCAAGATCATCGCGGGCATCGTGGCCGTCATCGCGTCCTACATCCTCAACCGGGAATGGAGCTTCCGCGACCGTGGCGGCCGCGAGCGCCACCACGAGGCCCTACTGTTCTTCGGGGTCAGCGGAGAGGGCGTGCTGCTCAGCATGGCTCCGCTGTGGGTATCGAGCTACATCCTGATGCTGCGAGTTCCGATGGTGTCACTGACCACCGAGAACATCGCCGACTTCGTGTCGGCCTACATCATCGGCAACCTGCTGCAGATGGCCTTCCGATTCTGGGCGTTTCGCCGATTCGTGTTCCCCGATGAGTACGCGCGCAACCCAGACAAGGCTCTGGAGTCCACATTGTCCACCGGCGGCTTCGCCGAGGTGTTGGAGGACGGCTACGAAGCGCGCCACCAGCACCAAAGCGGCAATGTCACCCCGATGCGGCGCTCACGCCGACGGTCACACCGTCAGTTGGACGATTCCTCGGAACCCAAGGTGTCGAACACTTCGTGATACAGCAGCGAGTGCACGCGTTCCACCTGCGGGATGTCCTGAAACTCAAGTGGGTCTTGCGACGCTGATTCGATGATCAGCGTGCCGGTGCGCAGAATTCGGTCGATCAACCCGTGCCGGAATTCCACACTGTTGATCCGGGCGAGCGGGATGTCGATGCCCTGCCGGGTGATCAGGCCGTGCCGGAACATCACCCGTCGATCAGTGATGACGAAGTGGGTAGTCCACCAATTCAGGAACGGCCGCACCGATAGCCAGCCGATCAGAATGAGCAAGATCGCGGCAATGACGAGGAAGACGATTCTCTTGGCCTGCGACTCCCAATTCAAGGTGTTGACGTAGCCGGCGATGAACGAGGCTGCTGCGGTCGCGACGATCAGGATCAGGGCGGGTACCGTCAGCCGCCCCCAGTGCGGGTGACGGTGCAGAACCACATGTTCGTCTTTGGCCAGCACATTGTCCGGATAGCCCACGTCAGCACTCTACTGCGGCGCCCGCGCCCTCACATCTTCAGCAGACCTGATTCGTGGTACAGATGTGCGGCGTTCACCTGCCATGGATCGGCATACTCGCCGAAGTATCGGGCGACGCTGCGAACGGCACTCAACATCGCATGGTCCTGGTTGTCGTAGTGGTGCATGCCATTGCGGCCGATCGGGTGAACTGTTGGATGGTGCTGGCGAAGGTAGTCCCGAATTCGGGCGACATTTCGATCGCGCGCCGGGTCGTGGACCGGGTAGGCGAACTGTGAGCGGACGACCATGATTCGCTCAACCTTGGAGTCGCCCAACCCGAGCGTACGAAGGTCTTCGGTCACCATGCTTGTCAAGCGGTCATCACTGGCGTTCCACAGTTCACCGTCTGGACCGATGAAGTACTCGAAACCCAGAAAGGTTCCGTCCCAATTCTTCGGAACGAGGTCGGTTGACCAGCGGCGGTAGTTCTGAATGCGCCCCACGGAGAAGTTCGCGCCTGGGGTGTACACCCAGTTGTAGGGAATGTCATGGCGCTCTCGAAGCGCGACGGCGACCGTGATCAGCGAACGATGCTTGAGGGCCGCAGCGAACGCCCGAATATGCTGGGGCACCGCCGGCTCCAGCGCCTCCACAAGCAACCGCAGGGGCATGCTGGAAAACAGGGCGTCCCCGGAGACAGTCTGACCGTTCTGCAGCTCGACAGTGCAGGTGCCGCCATCAGTCCGAATCTTGACCACAGGGGAATTCATTGACGGGACGACATTCATCTGCGCCAATACAGCCGCTGCCGCTTCCCAAAGCTGTCCGGGTCCGCGCCGCGGGTATTGAAAGACATCCTGATCCATGGCATGGGGCTCGCGGCGCCTACGCCAGATGATCGGCCTAATTCGTTGGTTAGCCCAGTCGCTTGCCAGCCGGGCAGGGTCGGTGACCCACGTCTTTCGGATATAACCGTCGAAGAACAGGTCGTACCAGTAGCGACCGAACTTCAGCGTGCCCCATTCCCGGAAATTCGCCGACTTCTCCAACGGCGTTGGCCGCCGAAGCCGGGACCACATCAGGCTACCGAGTCCGTGTATTCCGCGGCCCAATCCCATCTGGGTCAACAGATCGCGGCCCACCAGCGGATAGCGCATGAGGTGGTTCTCGACCAGCATGGCCGAGCTCCTGGGGACCGAGATCCACTGGTCAGCCGGCAGCAAGGACCTCCATAGATCGGAGACTGCTTCGCTTCTGGTGAAGAACCGATGACCACCGGGGTCGACGCGCCAGTCGCCCTGGGTTGGTGTGCGCGCCAGGCCCCCGACGCTCCCCGTTGCTTCGAACATCCGCGGCCTCACCCCGCTCTTGGCAAGTACGAGAGCGGCGGTAAGGCCGGCGGGTCCTGCGCCGACAATCAACGGGTTCCTGTTCAAGTCCATGACAGCACTACCGGCCGTGTAGTTGTGGAACGCGTCGGTAATCGGCGATGAGCTGGTCGATCAGACAGGTCTTCACCTCGTTGAGCGGTGTGGTCAGAAAGATCAGCCTGGCGTACTGGCTCTGTAGCGGCAGAAATCCGCTCAGCAGCGGTTCCGGGGTGGTTCGGATGACCATGTCCACCTCGCCGATATCGAAAGCAGCTTTGATGTCGCAACCTTCTCGGTTGGCTCGCTGATGCGCAGCACGTAATTCATCACCCGCGTCGTACGCCGCGAGAAGGTTTATCCGGAAGCCATCGCCAGTCATCGAGGCTTCCAGCTCACACGCAGCGGCTACGTAGGGCTCAGGGAGCAAGTCCTTCTCGCCATGCAGCCGCACACTGCAGACGGCCGGATCGAAATGAGCGGGAATCACCGTGGTGAGAAAATGGAGCGACGCCGTATACACCGCTTCCAGCTCACTGTCAGTTCGCGCCAGGTTCGCGCGACTCAGGTTGTACACCGAGACGGTGTGCACATTCTGCCGTTGTAGCGCGACGAGAATTTCGGCAACCTTTTGCGCGCCGCACAGGTAAGCGTCAGTCAAAGTGGTGCCGTGAGCGCTCGCCCAGCGCCGCAACCCATCGGGAATTAGTCCCACATGACCTGGTTCATGCGGCATCGACGAACCCCCTGGTCACGGACTCTATATAGCAAAAATAGACCAGCGGTCCTCATCGCATAGCCAATTGAGGAAATAGCGCAGCAGTCAGCGGCGCTGAGCTTGTTCGGAACCGAAAATCCGTTCAGCCGCAATTTCAGCAAGATCGCTGAGGACCTGGACGTCGCCGGTGCTCCACCCTCGCGGTTTGGTGTCATAAACACAAAGCGTGCCGATAGCGTTGTCGTCCCGGTCGATCAGCGGTATGCCGAGATAGGCGACCAGCGTGCCGTCGAGCACCGCCGGGTGGTTCTTGAATATCGGGTCGACTCGTACGCCGTCGACCGCCGTTGGCCGCGGTGTACTGGCAGACGGACCGCTCCCCCGAGGTCTGCCTGTCCTCTTGGCCGCGCCCCGCCTTTCCGGCTGTGCTCTTGAAGAACTGCCGATCGCCATCGACAAGGCAGATCGCAACGCACGGGGCGTCCAGCGCGTCGGCGGTAAGGACGTGCTGCGCCGCGCTGTCGCCGGATTCAGTGGTCATGTCTCGCTTGAAGACGTTGCAGGCAGGATCGGCAGCCACCTGGCCGATCATCGCGAAGGAGGACTCTGCGTCCTAACCACGCACTGCGCCGATATGGTCGCGATACCACGCCACCGTGCGCTCGATGCCTTCCCAAAGATCGATTTTTGATGTCCAGCCAGACCGCGCGAGCTTGGAGACCTCAAGAAGCTTCTGCGGGCTGCCGTCGGGTTTCGTTGTATCCCACTGGGTTTTCCCGGGAAAATCCACTACAGACGCGATGGTCTCCGCGATCTCCCTGATCGTCACATCGGTGCCGCTTCCCACGTTGACGTGCTCGGGGCCGTCGTAGTGCTCAAGCAAGTACAGGCACGCATCAGCCATGTCATCAGCATGCAGGAACTCACGCCGCGGGTTCCCCGAACCCCAATTCGTCACCGACGGCGCGCCGGAGGCAACCGCTTCGTCGTAGCGGCGGATCAAGGCCGGTATTACATGGGATCCTGGTGGAGAGAAGTTGTCGTTGGGTCCGTAGAGGTTGGTCGGCATCGCCGAAATCCACGGCAGCCCATAGTGTCTGCGCACCGCCTGCACGTGCAAGATGCCGGCGATCTTTGCGATCGCGTAGCCGTCATTGGTCGGCTCGAGATGGCCAGTCAGAAGCGACTCCTCGCGGATAGGTTGCTCGGCGAACTTTGGGTATATGCATGAGGAACCAAGAAACAGCAGCCGCTCCACACCTGATTCACGCGCTGCGTCGAGCACGTTCACCTGGATCTGGATGTTCTCGCTCAGGAAGTCGACCGGGTAGGTGCTGTTGGCCAGAATCCCGCCGACCTTCGCCGCGGCCAGCACCACATAGCTCGGCCGAACTTCGCGGAAGAAGTGGAAGACCGCGTCGCGTTCCTTAAGGTCGAGTTCAGCCGAGGTTCTGCCGACGATGTTCCCGAACCCCGCTGCCTGTAGTCGGCGCACGATGGCCGAACCGACCAGCCCACTGTGCCCGGCGACGTAGATCGTTGCCTCTCGATCGAGCTCCCCGGGTGAAAACTCCACGCCATCGTTCATCGCGCGACTCCGCGAGCGGCGGGCGCATCCCACGAAGCCAGCCGCACTTTGTCGATCCATGGACGGCCAGCATGCGCGAGCGCTTCGATGTCGGCGTCGACCATCAGGTGTGCCAACTCACGTCCGTGAACGGTGGGTACCCAGCCGAGTTGCTTGGCTGCACGGGATGGGTCACCAATCAGCGCGTCGACCTCTGTGGGGCGGAGGTAACGCTCGTCGAATTTGACGTGGTCCTCCCAGTTCAGACCGGCGCGATCGAATGCGATTGAGAGGAATTCCCGGACTGAGATGCCCACGCCCGTCGCGAGGACATAGTCATCGGGCTCGTCCACCTGCAGCATCCGCCACATGCCTTCGACGTATTCCGGGGCGTACCCCCAATCCCTCACCGCGTCGAGGTTCCCCATATATAGGTATTCCTGCCGACCGGCTTTGATGGCAGCGACAGCACGGGTGATCTTGCGGGTCACGAAGGTCTCACCTCTGCGGGGCGATTCGTGATTGAACAAGATTCCGTTAACCGCGAACAACCCGTAGGCCTCCCGATAGTTCTTGGTGATCCAGTAGCTGTACAACTTTGCGGCCGCGTAGGGCGATCGAGGGTAGAACGGTGTGTCCTCATTCTGCGGTGGCGGTGTCGCACCGTACAGCTCTGAAGACGACGCTTGGTAGAAACGGGTTTCGATACCTGAGAGCCGCACTGCCTCCAACATGCGAATCGTCCCGGTACCGGTCGTGTCGGCAGTGTGTTCGGGTTCATCGAACGAAACCCGGACATGGGACTGCGCGGCGAGGTTGTAGACCTCATCGGGCTCGATCCCAGCGAGCAATGTCACTAAGCGGACACCGTCGCTGAGGTCCCCATAATGCAGAAATAGTCGCGCTTCCGGCGTGTGAGGATCGACGTACAGGTGGTCAATGCGCGAGGTGTTGAACGTCGACGCGCGGCGGATCAAGCCGTGGACTTCATAGCCTTTGCTCAACAGTAGCTCCGCCAGATATGAACCATCCTGCCCCGTAATTCCGGTGACTAATGCGCGTTTCGCCATAGATACCTTGTCTCCCGTGTTGGAGCTGCAACGTCGAGCCGAGCGCAATCGACAAATCAGAATAACTGTCGATTGCTAGGCATTCACGGTGGCCGTCGATGCCGTCGAGTTGCTACGGCGGACTTAAGAAGCGACGGTATTCGCGCAGAGTCAGTAGACCCCGGCGTCGTACGCCGCGAGAAGGTTTATCCGGAAGCCATCGCCAGTCATCGAGGCTTCCAGCTCACGTGCGGCGGCAACGTAGGGCTCAGGGAGCAAGTTCTTCTCGCCATACAGCCGCACACTGCACACGGCTGGATCGAAATGAGCCGGAATAACCGTGGTGAGAAAATGAAGCGACGCCGAATACACCGCTTCCAACTCAGTATCACTTCACGACAGGTTCGCGCGACTCAGGTTGTACACCGAGACGGTGTGCACAGAACCGAAAATCCGTTCAGCCGCGATGTCAGCAAGATCGGTGAGGATCTGGACGTGGCCGGTGCTCCACCCTCGCGGTTCGACGTCATAAACACAAAGCGTGCCGATTGGCGGCTGGCACGCTGTCTGCGGCCGCTGTTTTCAGTAGGCCCCGGCGTGGCCGAACATTGCTTTGACGGTCTTGACCGCGATCAGGAGATCGGCAACCATCGACCAGTTCTCCACATAGAACATGTCGAGACGTACGGAATCCTCCCAGGACAGATCCGAGCGTCCGCTAATCTGCCACAAACCGGTGATACCCGGGCGTACGAGCAAACGCCGCCGGGCGTGGTCATCGTAGGTCTTAACCTCGCTAGCAAGCGGTGGCCGGGGCCCAACGACGCTCATATCGCGCTTGAATACGTTGATGAACTGCGGTAACTCGTCGAAGCTGTACTTGCGCAGGAACTTGCCGACGGGGGTCACCCTCGGGTCCTGGCGGATCTTGAACAACACCCCGCCCTCGCTATCGTTGAGCGCTGCGAGTTCGTCGACCATCTTGTCGGCACCGTCGACCATCGTACGAAACTTGACCATTTCGAACGCTTGGCCGTCCAACCCGATCCGTTCCTGCCGGTAGAAGATCGGCCCCTTGCTCGTCAGCTTCACTGCGAGGGCGACGGCGAGCAAGATCGGCAGCCCAAACAGCAGTACCGAGCCCGAGAAGGCGACGTCGAACAACCGCTTCTGGAACCGCTTCGCACCGTGGTACTGCGGCTTCTCGACGTGAATCAGCGGCAGGCCACACACCGGTCGCATCTGCAACCGAGGGCCGGCGACATCGACCACACCCGGGGCAACAAGCAGGTCTATATCGAGCTTCTCCAACTCCCAGGACAGGTCTCGGAT
>JAHZKD010000188.1 GCA_022600605.1 Actinomycetes bacterium | reverse complement strand
GCAGGCGACCTTGGGAGGCCGAGCTGAACTACGACTTCTCCCTCTCAGCCACAGTTATGCTGCCATGCTGAAGTGACCACGCACCACTGGCGGGTGTCACCTCAGGAAGGAAATCATGGTCGACGGAAACAAGCCCTGGTTCAAGCATTACGACAAAGGGGTCCCGTACTCCGTCATCTACCCGCCGCTGTCGATCAAGCAGATGTTCAACAGCTGCGCCGAGGCCACCCCTGATCGAGATTATCTGATCATCAACGACATGCGCTTGCCCTACGGGCTGATCAACACGATGGCGCGCAAAGCGGCAAATGCACTGGTCACACTGGGTGTGAAGAAAGGCGACCGGGTCGCCATCATGGCTCCCAACGTGCCGCAATATGTCATCGCCTTCCAGGCCTGCGCCAAACTTGGCGCGATCGTGGTGCCGATCAACCCGTTGGCGGCCGGACCTGAGGTGCGCCACTACATCAAGGACAGCGGCGCGGAGACGGTCGTTGTGCTGGCCGCCTTTGCCAAGGGGCCCATCGAGGTCCTCAAAGCCAGCCAATCCAGCGGGGACACCCCGCTACGCAACGTCATCTTCTTCCAGATCCCGTCGGTTACCTCCGAGATCGAGAGCGGGCCGGGTATCCACGATTTCAATGACCTCATCGGCGCTGCGACTGATTCCGAACCTGATGCCGACATCCATCCATCCGACGTCCTCATGCTGCAATACACCGGCGGCACCACCGGACTCTCGAAGGGCTGCGTGCTGACCAACGAGAACCTCGTGTCGATCGCCTACCAGGAGAACTATTGGATGGCCCCCCTGATCGGCAAGGACGAGCCACTACGTTGCCTGGCCGCCGTTCCGATCTACCACATCTACGGCTTCAACATGAATGTCAACGCCAACCACGTGAGCGGCGGGACGATCATCCTGGTTCCTCAGCCCAGCACCGACAACGTCCTGGCAGCCATCAATCAGCACGAGCCCAACGTCTTCCCGGCCGTGCCCACGATGATTATCGGCCTCAACCAGCACCCCGACATCAGCACCTCCAAGATCGGGTCGGTCAAGGCGGTCGTCTCCGGATCCGCACCGCTTCCAGTCGAGGCGATGCATACGTTTGAGAAGCTCTCGGGTGCGGTGATCACCGAGGGGTTCGGCATGTCGGAGACTTCCAACATCGTCACCGCCAACCCGCTGTTCACGGTTCGGAAACCAGGCAGCGTGGGTATTCCTTTTCCGGACAACGACGTTCGCATCGTCGACCTTGAGACGGGTGAGAAAGAGATGCCGCTGGGCGAGCCCGGTGAAATACTCGCCAAGGGACCGACCATCATGCGCGAATACTGGAACAACCCCGCCGAGACGGAAAAGACCTTCAGGGACGGCTGGCTGCTCACCGGCGACATCGGCTACTTGGACGAGGACGGCTACGTCTTCATCGTCGACCGTCTGAAGGACATGGTGCTCTCCAGCGGGTTCAACGTCTACCCGCGGGAGATCGACGAGCTGATGTACAGCCACCCAAAGGTTTTGCAGGCCTGCTCCTTCGGCATCCCCGACCCCAAGCGCGGGGAGAGCTTAAAACTGGCTCTGGTGCTCAAAGCCGGCGAGGAGATGACGGGGGAGGAGGCGCACGAGTTCTGCAAGGCGAACCTCTCGGGCTACAAGGTGCCCACACAGGTTGCGTTCCTCGGCGAGCTGCCGGTGACCTCGGTGGGCAAGCCGGATCGTAAGAGGCTGCGGCAGATGGAACTTGAGGGTCTGCTTACTTAGGCGGGCTCCTCAGAATCGAAGGCATCCTGCACCACAGGCTAGCCCGCTACCATCTGTGCATAGCTGTCGGCTAATGCCCTCAATTGGGCGGCGCCGTTGCCGCGGAATGACGCGCCATGCATCACCGCGAGCGTCGTGGGCTCTAGGTCGGCGAGGCGATGGATCGTCGGGCCTAGCGACGTAGTCAGGCCTGTTCCGTGAAAGATTTGTTCGGCCGCGATGGCGGGCTCGACAAGGTCAGATTCGGTGATGGCTTTGGCTGGTTTGCCGAGGGTCGTCAATAGGTCGCCGGCCAGCAGCGTCGCTGTCGTCTCATCGAACCACAGGCCAGCCTCCCAGTTGTGGGGCACATGCGGCGTCGGCAGAAACCGCAGTCGATGCCCGCCGATGTCGAGCGGCTCGTCGCTGACAACCACCGGGGGACGGTCACACATATCGTTCAGGGACACCATGCAGGCCAGATCGCTGTGGATGACCTGGGCGTGCGGCGCTGCTGCGAGCAGCATGTTAACTGCCCCGGATTCGTCGGCCTCGACATGGCCGAAAGAGATCCAACGCAGCTCTTCGATAGGCATGATCCGCTTGATAGCTCCAGAAACCAGCGGAAACAACTGCCGCATGCCGCAATGGAACAGGAACGGTTGTTCGCCAGTGAGCAGAAATTGGTTGAACGTGAATCCCTGATCGGTGATGTCGGGTATCCAGGTTGACAACCGGAAGATGCCGGGAGCGATTTCATCGACGGCGGTGTTCATCGCACTACTTTCCCGTTCATCGCACTAGTTTCCCCCGTCGCTGCGCCGGTCGGAACCTACGCTTCATACGGTCTATGGTGCCGCCCGCATCGATCACGAACAGCGTGGTCAAACCCATCAGCGCGATGAACGCAGCGCAGAGCACCATCGTGGCATCGAAGCCTTGGGTGTACGCCTTCCCGGCGGCCTCCACGGCCGCCTTCCCGGCGGCGGTGGTGGGCTCAACTCGGTCATGGAGGTAAGCCTGCACGTCGTCGATCCCTGTCGCGACCTGTGACGGCGTGGCCAGCCCTGCCTTTTGCAGGGCCCCGGCGAAGCGTGCGTGGCCAAAGCCCTCGACGAGCACCACGCTCAGCGTTAAACCGATCGCGTAGCCGATCTGTCCGACGGTCGTGCGAAAAGAGGTCACCGGGCCGACAAATTTCGGCGGCGCCAGAGATACGAACATGACCGACTGTGGGACCGAGATCAGCCCGAGGCCGAAGCCGACCACGGTGACCCCGGGGACCACGACCCAGGCCGGCCAGCTTTGTTTGGCTGCAGCCATGAGTAGTAGTCCGAGCACGCAGGCAGCGAAGCCCAGCCCGAGGACTTGGCGCAGCTTATCTTTGTGGTTTGACAGATAGCGGCCCACCAGCACCGATGTTGCCAGCAGGACCAGGAGCACAGGGGCTTGAAGGATTGTCACCTCAAGCGGCGAGGCTAACTTCGTGTACTGCCACAAGTTGCTCGTCGACAGCATGACAACTGCCTCTGTGAAGTTCCACGCCACGCCTGCGACGACCGCGGCAACGAAGATCCCGTTGGTGAACAGCTTGATGGGGAATGCCGGAGATTTGCTCCAGATCTCGGCGACGGCGAAGGCCGCGTAGCCGATGATGCCTGCCAGCACTGGGGCGTAAAACTTCGGAGAAGCAATCGAGGCCGCGGCCTGGCTTAGGCCGTAGAGCAGCAGCACCGTCGAGGCTCCGATCAGGACCAGCCCCACATAGTCGACTCGGCCCTGACCCGATCGCGGCATGACCGGCAGAACTCGCGGGATGAAACCGACGAGCACGATCAGGACTGCTGGTACGAGCAGCATCGCGGCGCGCCAGGACTGCGCTCCGAGTGCGCCGCCTATCGGCAACCCCACAATGACCATGCCGATCATCACGGCCGCCCATAGGCCAAGGGCCGCACCTAGCTTCGACTCGGGCGTGACAAAGCGGACGTAGGCGAACGCCGCAGCAAGCGTCGCCCCGAGTCCGACACCGGCGATAGCGCGACCCACCAGATAGACCTCAGCGACCGGCGCTACCGCGACCACCAGGTTGCCGACAGCCGCGAGGAGGGCGGCACCGATCAGGACGCGGCGGCGGCCGAGCCGGTCCGCTGCAAGGCCGGCAGCAAGAACAGTGGCTGCCAACGCAAGCGTAGAGATGCTGGCACCCAGTGCCCGCTCCCCGGCGGTGAAGCCCAGCGTTCTGCCCGCGTCGACAATGGCCGTGTTGGCAACGGTGGGATCGAGTGCCTGGAGCCCGCCCAACAGGCCAAGGAGATAGATCTTGCCCTTCGGTACCGTCTCGCCACTACTACTTGTACTTGTCGTCGGTCGGCCCTGGTTCACGCTCATTCTTGCCCGCGCGAGTAGATGAGATGTCCGTCCTTGTAGGTCACGGTAGCGTTGGCCTCCGGAAGCGAGGCCACATCCACTTCAAGCGGATTGCCTTCCAATATAACGAGATCAGCGTTGAGCGCGGGGCGCAAATGGCCCCCGAGCCGTCTTCCGTCTGGCCCAACTGTAGGTGCTCCGATTCTGGTTCACGCCCAGTTCGTGGGGGGATTGTCTGGCCGATGCGGCGGTGGTGCGCGCGCATTTGGAGTTGTTTGGTGCGGTGGCCTCCGATCCCACGATCAGCCCGCTTGGCTCTGACCTTGAGGCACGGTGCAGCTGACCATCGGGACCGACTTCCCGGCCGAGGAGTAACTCAGCAGCGACGGTATCCCTTGCGTGCGATAGCCCCCGGTCGAGCGGACTCGCAGCGGGCGCAGATCGGAATTCCGACAGTGAGGAATGTTCGGCGGCGCTCTACAACTCAATGTAATCTGCTTCACATGGGCGGAACCAGCCTCTGCAGTGTGTACGGCGATTCTTCAGCTATGTCGCCGGAGCGCGAAGGAGCAGTGACGACAAAGGCCTGAGGCGACGTATAAGCCCTTTCTTTTTCAGGTTGCATGACAGAGGGTTTCGCGAAGCAACCATCGTGGGACACCAGTTCTGCCTCAGTGAACGGGACGGCGGTGGTGGAAGTGCTAGATTCCGCCGCAGGCGGCGACACGCAGCCGCTGCGCGCCGCGCTGGGTGTTCTCCATACTGCGCTAGACCATCAGAACCTGAACGGCGCGCTGGAGGCGATCGCTGAACAGTCCTTGGCGGCATTGGAAGCGGCGTCGGTGTCGATCAGCCGGTGGGAGCGCCAACGTGGGGTGCTGCGCACGATCGTCAACGTCGGCGAGTTGGGGCCCGGCGAAGAACGGTGGCCGCAGCGCGAGGAGTACTCGCAGGTGGAATTGCGGTACAGCACCTATCGGTTGCGTCAGGGACAGCAGTATGTGAGCTCCGTGGACGATGAGACCGACCCGGCCAGCCTGGCACTCCTGAACCGGCTGGAGAAGGAGAGCCAGCTGGCGGTGCCGGTCATGTATGACGGCGTGATGTGGGGTGAGCTCTGGGCCAGTGGCACCCGGGGCCGCCGCTTCGACCCCGGGGACGTCCGCCTGCTTGAGGCCATCGCCGAGCTGGTGTCCGTGGCGGTCGGCAGGGCGGAGGTGACCAGCGAATTTGCCCGGTATGCGTACGAGGACCCGCTGACCCGGTTGGCGAACCGACGTGCTTTAGACGAGTGTCTACGCGGCCTTGAGAATCAAGGTGGCACTCCGGCGTTGTTGGTGGGCGATCTGGATAATCTGAAGGAAGTCAACGACCGCGACGGCTACCCCGCAGGCGACGCGCTGCTGCGCGGCGTCGCGGGTGTGCTCAGCGATGTCGCCTCCGGGTTCCGGGCGACACTGCTGGCACGCCTGGGCGGCGACGAGTTCTGCGTGGTCCTGCCGGCCAGCTCGCTCGCCGACGCCGAGCGCTTCGCCCGCACGGCCAGCCGCACGATTGCGGATGTGCTGGGCCCGGATGTCTCGCTGTGCTGGGGTGCGGCCGCGCCCCCCTCCCAGAACACCACCGCGCACGAGCTGATAGCTGCGGCCGACTCGGCCCTTCTCCAAGCCAAACGCCTAGGCCCCGGACGCCTGTGGCTCTGCGGGGACGACACCGGCGGGCTGCCCAAGGCTCCGGACCGGCAAAGCCCAGAATCCGCGTCGTCGGCCCGGGAAAGGGCCGACCTCGTGCTGCCGTGTTTCGTGGAGTCGCTCAGCAGACGCCGGCCCGCGACCATGGCCGAGGCGCTCCAGCTGTTGGCCTTTGAGCTGGGCAACCACATCAACGCCGCCGCCTGGTCGGTTTACGCCACCACCGAGGACTGCGCGGGGTTGCGCAAGCTCCAAGGTGTCGGGAGCGCGCTGGACCCGGACTCCGGTCTACGGGTCGTCGAGGACACCGAACCAGTGCTCTACCGCCTGGCCGATCACCCGGCCACCGCAAAGGCCCTCGCAAGCGGCAGCACCTTCGTTGCCGGAATCGACCTGGAAGGTTCCGATCCAGCGGAAGTCTCGCTGCTGCGTGAGCTCGGATACAACGCAGTGCTGGGGGTGGCCACGTTCGACGGAAAGCGCGGCTACCTGCTCAAAGTGTATTCCGACGGTGGGCACGAAGACTTGGCGACCATCGCCCACCAGGTGCACGTGCTCGTACACTATTGCGTCCATGCGGTCACTGGACGAAATCGACTTCCCCGGCATCGGGACGTTCCGGTGCTGCCCGCGCGGTTCTCGGATACCGCGAAATCGGCTCCGGTGCAGGATGTTCGGACGCAGTCGCGCGCTCTTTCGTCAACTGTAGATCCAGCCCTGGTGCGAACAGGGATGCGGACACACTGGCGTAGAGCCCGGTCCGCGATCGGCCGCGCCGCGCGGACGCCGCACTCATGGATACCGCCCAGTCCAGTGTGGTTCGGATCGACCGCACGGCATCCGCTGCTGCAGGCCGGCTTTCTGGCGGTCATCGCCTGCTATCTGGTCACGACGATCCCCGGCGTGCGGCCGGAGCAGGGCTACTCGCTGTGGCTGGATGGGATCGGGCAGAACTTGGCTTTTGGGGCGGCTGCAGCGCTCTGCTTAGTGCGGATTCCGGCATCCTCGCCGGACCAGCTGGCCTGGCGGATCGTCGCGGTCGGGCTGGCAGCCTTTGGGTTGTCGAACGTCTACTACGTGTGGTTCTTACGGACGCTGGATCCACTTCCTGTCCTAAGCGTCGCCCATCTGTTGTGGTTCACCTACTACGTCTGTGTAGTCGTCGCGCTCCTGATGCTCATGCGGCCTCGGGTGAGCCAGCTGCCGATGAGACTGGCCGTCGACGGGGTGGTGGTCGGTTTGGGCGCGGCCACTGTCGTAGCGGCTGTGGTGCTGCCCGAACTGGTCGCCCGCCAGACCGGAACTTCCGCCCACACCGCGGTCCTGCTGCTCTACCCGCTTTTGGATCTGTTTCTGGTGGCCCTCGTCGCTGGTGCAATGTCGCTTTTCCGCTGGCGGCCGCCGGCGGGCATAGGGTGGCTGGCCGCCGGTGTGGTGTTGTTCGGGCTCGTCGAGGGGCTGTTCATGGTCCAGATGGCGCGCGGAACCTACGACTCGGCTGGCCTGGTCAACGCTGGGTGGATGGTCGCCGTCACGGTAATGGCCCTGGCGCCGAGGCGAATCCGGGCCCCAGCGATTGTCCGTGAGCCGGCGACCTGGCTACCGCTGGCGGCGCCGCTGGCGGCGGCTGCGGCCGCGATCAGCGTGCTTGTGCCCCAGCATTACATCGAAGTCGCCCCGGTGGCGCGCGTCCTGGCGGTGACCACCCTGGTCGCTGCGCTGGGGTGGATCGCGGTGGCGTTCTTCGAGGCACGTCACGCCGCCGAGGACCCGTACCCGGCGCAGACCGATGATCTGACGACGCTGCCGAATCGGCGCGCTTTCTACGACCGGGTAACAGCCGCCCTGAAGAACTATTCGGGCGGCATTGAGCAGCCAACCTGTGCGCTGCTGTTGTTGGACCTGGATCACTTCAAGAACGTCAACGATTCGCTCGGGCATGCAACTGGCGACAACTTGCTTCGCCAGGTCGCGGAGCGGCTAACGCTCCTGCTGCCCGACGACGACATCGTCGCCCGCCTCGGCGGCGACGAATTCGCCGTACTACTCCCTAACGCCGGTGTCGAAGAGGCATTGCAGACGTCGGCCGCGCTGGTCGCCGCGCTTGAACAACCGGTCGAACTCGATGGTCTGCACGTGCAAACCGGCGCCAGCATCGGCATCGCGGTCAGCCCTCAACACGGTCGCGATGTCGGAACGTTGCTGCGGCATGCCGACATTGCGATGTACCGCGCCAAGCGCGGCCAAAGCGAGTATGTGGTGTACACCCCTGAGGCGGGTGTACAGGTCAGCTCCCGCGCGGGAATGGAAACGCTGGGTCAGCTTCGGCGTGCTATCAAGCAGGGTGAACTTGTTCTGCACTACCAACCCAAGCTGGACCTGCGCTCCGGCCGTATCGTCGGGGTCGAAGCATTGGTGCGCTGGCCGCACCCCGAAAGGGGCTTGCTCTATCCCGACCAGTTCCTGCCGCTCGCTCGGCAGAACCGACTGATGCGGCCCATGACCGAACTTATCGTGGACATCGCCCTGGGCGCCGCCGCGGGCTGGCGGGCAAAAGGCCATCGCGTGACGGTGGCGGTCAACCTCCCACCCCCGACCTTCGCCGACCGGGATCTGCCCGGCCGGATCGGCAGGTCGCTGCAACGCCATGGGTTGGGTCCGTCGGCGCTGACGGTCGAGATCACCGAGGACTTCATGGTGGGCAATCTGGACCGGGCCCGAACCGTGCTCGCTGGGTTACGGGACCTCGGGGTCACCATCGCGATCGACGACTTCGGCACCGGGTATTCCGCACTGTCTTACCTGAGGGAACTGCCGATCGATGAAGTCAAACTCGACCGCTCCTTCATCGCTCCCATCACCACTGATCCGGGCGCAGCCGCGATCGTGCGCGCCGTCATCGACCTTTCCCATAACCTGGGCAAGACAACCGTCGCCGAAGGCATCGAAACTATCGAAACCGCCTCTCTACTAATGGATTTCGATTGTGACCTGGTGCAGGGCTACTACTACAGTAGGCCGCTGAACATCACTGAACTGATGAGCCTCCTCGACAGGACACCGTTCGTCAATGACTCACCCCAGGCGGATTCCGCACCACGTTGACAAACTGACGGCGACGCGCCCGCGGGGTTGAGGAGGCGGGTCGCCAGCCGCAATCCCGATTCGTCGCGTACCCGCTTGGGCGGCCCATCGGCGGAAGCTGTCGCGCTGGATTTCTTCGGGTCGATTGACTTGGGGATGCCGCGCCGGCGGGTGTGGACGTCCTGTTCTTGTTGTTCCCGCTGCCCGGACACCGGGCGGCGCGCGAGGGCATCGTGCCGTTCTTGAAGCACGCGGAAGAGACCGGCTGCCGGCCTGGCCCCACCAACCCGCCCGTGGCTGGGAACCCAAACGTCTACGGCTGCGCCTGCCGTCCGGACCATTGTCTGTGAGGGGGCAACTGTCTGTGAGGGGGCAACGGACATTGACTCGTTGCACGAATTAGCGCAACATTTGGTGAGTCAGCGAGTCAGCGAGTCAGCGAGGCGGTGGGTCGCGTGATCGAACACCCGAGGGCTGATCTCCCATTCGAGTACAACCATTTCCCACCGATCGAGGATTACGCGTTTCTCTCCGACTGCGACACGACGGCTCTGGTCGCGCCGGACGGCGCGGTGGAATGGTTGTGCCTGCCGCGGATGGATTCTCAGAGTGTCTTCGGTGCGCTGCTGGATCGTGATGCCGGCCAATTCCGGGTTGCCCCTTCTGGTGTCTCGGTTCCCGCCGCCCGCCGATACATCCCCGGAACCTTGGTGACAGAGACGAGTTGGTGGACGACCGGCGGTTGGCTCGTCGTTACCGACGCGCTGTTGATCGGACCCTGGCACCACACGACCGAGCGGTCGTCGGCTCACCATCGCGCTCCGACCGACTACGAGGCGTCCCATGTGCTGCTCCGCGAGATCCACTGTGTGAACGGCAAGGTCCAGGTGCACATGGAATGCAGCCCCGTGTTCGGCTACGGCCGGACACCGGTTGGGTGGGCTTACTCCGATGGTGGATACGGCGACGCTGTCGCCACCGCCAACCAGAAATCGCGAAGAAGTACCGATTCCGTGCAGGTTGCGCCAGACGATCTGGAGTTGCGGTTGACCACAGACCTCAACGTGGGGTTCGAAGGTACGTCGGCCACGGCACGCACGCTGCTCAAAGAGGGAGACCGCCGCTTTGTCGCGCTGTCCTGGAGCGACCACGAGCCGCCGCGAACACTCGCCGAGGCGTCCGACGCATTGCGATGGACGTGTCACCACTGGCAACACTGGCTGGATCGCGGCAGGTTTCCCGACCATCGGTGGCGTGGCCACCTGCAGCGCAGTGCGCTGACACTCAAGGGTCTGTCGTATGCCCCGACGGGCGCCATCGTGGCGGCTGCGACCACGTCGTTGCCCGAAACCCCAGGGGGAGAACGTAACTGGGACTACCGCTATACCTGGATCCGGGACACTGTCGCCACCCTGTGGGCGTTCAACACGCTGCGCTTGGACTGGGAGTCCACCGATTTCTTCAACTTCATCGCCGACATCGCCGAAGCTGAAGGCGGTCATCTACAGCTGATGTACGGCGTCGGCGGGGAGCGGGTTCTCACCGAATCCACCCTCGATCACCTGTCCGGGTACGAGAACGCACGCCCGGTACGGGTCGGCAACGGCGCCTACAGTCAAAGTCAGCACGACGTGTGGGGTGCCATCGTCAGGGCGATTGACCTGCACACCGGGGCCCACCGTGTCGAGGATCGGCTGTGGCGCATTGTGCAGACCCAGGTCGAAAGCGCACTGGAGCATTGGCGGGATCCAGACCAGGGCATTTGGGAGGTCCGCTCGGGTGCGCAGCACTTCACGTCGTCGAAGGTCGCCTGCTGGATGGCCGCCGACGCCGGCGCGCGGATCGCTGACCGACGCGGTGAAAAGGATCTGGCCGCGCGGTGGCGCACAGCGGCCGAAGAGATCCGCGACGACGTGCTCGCCAACGCGGTCGACGCGCGCGGAGTATTCACCCAGCACTACGACACGAAAGCCCTGGACGCCTCAGTGCTGCTCATCCCGCTACTGGGTTTTCTTCCCGGCAGCGACGAGCGGGTACGCAACACGGTGCACGCGATCATGGACGAGCTGACCGAGGACGAGATGGTACTGCGCTATCGAGTCGAGGACACCGAAGATGGCCTGGCCGGAGAGGAGGGCACCTTTACCATCTGCTCGTTCTGGCTGGTGTCGGCCTTGGTGGCGATCGGCGAATTACCCAGAGCCCGAGCGCTGTGCGGCAAGCTGCTGAGCTCCGGGAGTCAGCTCCAGCTCTACGCCGAGGAGATCGAACCCCGCAGTGGGCGTCATTTGGGCAACTTTCCACAGGCGTTCACGCACCTCGCGTTGATCAACGCGGTGGCTGCCGTCATCGACGGTGAGCGGCGGCTCGCCGAAGCTCCTGGCCACCGTTATCGCGTTGGTGCCGGACCGCAAAGGCGCAAAGATGAGCCCCATCCCTAGCGATCCCGAACGAAATCCGCATCACCCTGAGGAATCGGTTCTATCGACGAATGCCGCGATGCAGCGGCAAGCCGCGGTGGCGCGGGGTCAGCGCAATTGGGGGATCACCTCGGATGCGAAAAACTCCAGATGGTCGAGATCGGACATGTCGAGCGTTTGCAGATATACCCGCTGCACGCCGGCCGCAACGAACGGGCCCAATTTGTCGACGATTTCGGCGGGGGTGCCCACCGTCGGCGAGTTTCCGCGCAGCTCGTCGACCTCCCGGCCGATCGCGGCGGCCCGGCGCGTGATCGTTGCTTCATCGCGCCCGGCGCAGAGCACGAACGCAGCCGAAAAAGTCAGCGAATCGAGTGGCCGGCCCGCGTCGGAGATTGCCTTCGATACCCGCGCGTACTGCGCCTCGAGGATGTCGAGCGGAACGAAGGGAATGTTGAATTCCGCGGCGAACTCCGCCGCTAGCGCGGGCGTGCGCTTGGCGCCACCACCGCCGATGATGACCGGCGGGTGCGGAGACTGGACGGGTTTGGGCAGTGCCGGCGAATCGGCGACGGTGTAGTGCGCGCCTGAGTAGTCGAACCTTTCACCGACCGGCGTCTTCCACAGCCCGGCGAGGATGTGCAACTGTTCGGTCAACCGGTCGAACCGCTCGCCCAGCGACGGGAACGGAATCGCATACGCCAGATGCTCGGCTGCGAACCAGCCCGCGCCGAGTCCGAGTTCGACACGCCCTCTGCTCATCTCGTCGACCTGTGCCACCGAGATGGCCAACGGTCCGGGATGACGGAATGTTGCCGAGGTCACCATGGTGCCGAGCCGAATCGTTGACGTTTCGCGAGCGATGCCGCCCAGGGTGACCCAGGAATCGGTGGGGCCGGGCAGCCCGTCACCGGCCATCGCCAGGTAGTGGTCGGAGCGAAAGAACGCCGAGTAGCCCAATGACTCCGCGGCCCGGGCAACGGCGAGTTGGTCAGCGTAGCGGGCCCCTTGTTGGGGTTCGACGAAAACGCGGAAGTCCACGAACTTGAGCCTATAGGCAGCCCAGACACTACGAACGTACGACCGGGTCGATATGGTGGGGGCCATTCCGGAGGGGAGGAGTGAGTCATGAGAACCTTCAGCGGACTTGACGAGTTCGTGGCGGCCCGGGGCAGCAAGCTCGGCCCCACCGATTGGCTGGAGATCAGCCAGGACCGGGTTGATCAATTCGCCTTGGCGACTGGCGATCACCAGTGGATTCACATCGATCCTGAACGGGCGGCCACCGGTCCGTTTGGCGGGACGATCGCGCACGGCCTACTCACACTCTCTCTGCTGCCGCAGTTCATGCAGAAGCTGTACCGAGTGGACAACATCGCGATGGCAATTAACTACGGCTACAACAAGGTCCGTTTCATAACCCCAGTGCGAGTGGGGGCCAAGATCCGGGCGAGCGCGGAGATCTCCGACGTCGCGCAGCTCCCAGACGCCGTTCAGGCGACGGTGACGGCGACGGTGGAGATCGAGGGATCAGAGAAACCCGCCGCTGTCGCCGAGTCCATCGTGCGCATGATGGGGAGCATAGCGCGCTGATCGTCGGCGATGGACACGACGTTCAGGCCATGGACACGACGTTGACCGGCCAGCTATCGGTAGTCACGACACGGAAAACATGGCCGTAGCTCAGGCCTCGTGATCGCCGCTGTGCTCATCCCACAAGACCTTGCCGCCATGCCGGACGGTTTTAATACGCACACATCCGTCGTGGTAGAAATGCCGGATCTCACGGCAGCCACACGAGTACTTGCGGTCGTCGTATAGGAGGCCTTGGTCGTCATCTTCGACATGGTGATCGCCATCTGCAGCGTGTCCGCAGGGCGCTTTTCGCTTCGTGAAGGGCGTCGTGGCTACAACCATCAGGTCTGGCCTCCTTAAATATTGGGAGTTCGCGAAATATTGGAAGTTCGCGGGAGCGCTTCTTGGCTTCCACGCTCAGGTTGCTTGGTAAAGCTGAGCGCGACCGTCGGTGTTAGCCGTGAACATGCTGAGGCGTCGATGCCCGAGTTCTTGGACCTACGGGGTCCAGGAACAACTTTCCCTGGCGTTCCTGGGGAAAGCGACGGCAATCCCTTGACGGATACGTTAGCCATCACTAACGTATTGCCGTGTGTTTGACCTGCTGGAAGTGGCAGCGGAGCCAACCAGGCGCCGGCTGCTGCAACTTCTGGCATCGGGCGAGCACACCGTCACCGAACTCGCATCGCAGTTCCCGGTCACTCGCTCGGCGGTCTCGCAACACCTCGGGGTTCTTGTCGAAGTTGGCCTGGTCACTGCCCGCAAGCAGGGACGGCAGCGGTATTACCGACTCGACGAGGCTGGGATGCTGCGACTCCAGGAGCTGGTCCGCACGTTCTGGAGCGACGAGCTCGACAGCCTCGTCACCGAAGCCAACACAGCTACCCAAGGAGACCTCGCTATGCCGTTCGACAAATCAGTACTGGTGCCGTTGGAGCCGGCCGCGGTATTCGCGCTCATCACCGAGCCCGACCGGCTTCGACGCTGGATGGCCGTCACAGCTCGGGTAGAGCTGTGCACCGGAGGTGAGTATCGCTGGACGATCACACCGGGGCACGTTGCAGCGGGGACGATCACCGAAGTGGATCCAGGCAACCGAGTGGTCCTTTCCTGGGGATGGGAGGACGGCGACCCGCCGCCGGGCAGCTCCACGGTGTCCATCACCCTCACACCGGTCGACGGCGGAACCGAGGTGCGCCTGATTCACGACGGACTGAACGAGGAGCAAGCCGCCCGACACGCCGAGGGCTGGAATCACTACCTCGACCGGCTGGTGGCGGCTGGCAGACGCGGCGACGCCGGCCCGGACGAATGGGCGGACGAACCGCAGGATATCGACGAACTATCTAGCGCTGAAGCAACATTGGCTGTTCTCCAGCGTGTGCTTCGCGGCCTCGGTGGCGCTGACCTCTCCAAGCAGACGGCGTGTACTGAATTCAACGTCGCAGAGCTGGTCGATCATTTGATGGGTTCCATCACGGCGATCGGCAAGTCAGCCGGAGCGTCCCCGAGGACTCGCGACACAAATGCGCCGCTGGAGAACCAGGTGGCTGATGCCGCCGAAGTGGCACTGGAGGCTTGGCGTCGCCGGGGTATCGAAGGGATGGTTTCGCTGAACTCCAATCAGGTGCCTGCCATCTTGCCGATCCGCATTCTTTCCCTTGAATTTTTACTTCATGCCTGGGATTTCGCGAGAGCAGTGGATCAGCAGGTGTCGGTATCTGAGCCGGTAGCCGAGTATGTCCACCGAATAGCCGGCAAGGTCATCACTCCTGAATCGCGTCAGTACGCTGGCTTTGCCGACCCTGTGGCGACCGCGCCCGATGCGGGGGTCTTCGATCGGCTCATTGCTTTTAGCGGCCGTCAGCCGGCTGTTGCCTAGGTATCCGTCAACGAACACGAAAGGTTCATCATGCCAACGAAAACCGAGTACGTGCAGGGCACTCCGAACTGGATTGATCTGCAGACCACCGATCAGGCCGCTGCCAAGCGGTTCTACACCTCGCTGTTCGGCTGGAGTTACGATGACAACCCAATGCCGCAGGGCGGCGCCTATGCCATGGCCACGCTGAATGGCGAAACTGTGGCTGCTATCGCACAAATGCCGCCAAACGCGCCCGACGGCGTGCCGCCGATGTGGAACACCTATATCGCTTCCGACGATGTCGACGCGACAGCCGCCAAGGTCGCACCCGCGGGAGGACAGGTGCTTATGGCGCCCTTCGACATCGAGGACGCCGGCCGGATGGCATTTGTCGCCGACCCGGCCGGTGCCGCCGTGGGGCTGTGGCAGGCCAACAAGCACATCGGTGCGACGCTGGTGAACGAACCCGGATCGTGCATCTGGAACGAGCTGCTCACTGACAGTCCGGATTCGGCGCTGCCGTTCTACGAAGCTGCGCTCGGCATCACCTACGGCACCATGGAGATGGCACCCGGCCAGCACTACCGCGTGCTCAAGGCTGGGGGATCTGATGTTGGCGGTTGCATGGAGCCGCCCATGGTGGGTGTGCCCAACCATTGGCATGTCTATTTCGCCGTTGAGGACGCCGACGCCACGGCGGCCCTGGCCGCTGCAGAGGGCGGGCAGGTTGTAGCCGAACCCTTCGACATCCCGTCGGTGGGTCGATCGGCGGTCTTGACTGATCCGCAGGGCGCGATGTTCAGCGTGCTAAAACCCGCTGCTCAACAGTAGTTCGCCGGCATGTGCCAGCCCAGAGGGCGGGGCGGCTAGATCTGGAGCCGTGAGAGGAAAGGCTCGGTGACGTCGACGCGGTGTTGCAGCGCCGCCTCGATGCCGGCGGCGACACCGGCGACGGCGGTGTCCACCGACATGCTCGGGACGCCTAGGTTGCGTTCCAGCGCGGCGACGCTCGGCAACTGTGGCAGATGAATCCAGCCTGCCCGGATCGGCAGATCGTTGCTGGCGATGTGGTGAAGCATCCCGTACATCAGGTGGTTGCAGACGAATGTGCCGGCAGCATCGGAAACATCGGCGGGCACTCCGGCTCGGCGCATCGCAAGTACCATCGCGCGAACCGGTGCGGTTGAGTGATACGCAACCGGCCCGTCCGGCGCTGTCGGCTCACCGCCCAGCACCACACCGGCGGTGTCGGCGAGACCGTATCGCGCGCAGTCGTTGAGGTTCTGGGCCAGCCTTTCGACGGTGATCATGGCGCGGCCGGGGTATTCACCGAGCATGATGAGCAATTCCGGCTGGACCTCATCAATGGCGCGTACTGTCGCCGCGACCGACTCGAAATAGGCTCCAGAGACTATCCGTCCGACGATCTTCGCGTTCCCGATCGATCGTCCTTCGAGGGCCTCGGCGGTAAGCCCAGCGGGATTGGTGGGCGTTACCCCGTACGGTCCGAAACCGGTGACCAGCACCGTTGACATCGCATTACCTCCATCGCCCGCCCGCCTGGCGCAGGGCGCCAACGCCCTGGAGACAGACCGGGCTTCCTTCGCGACGGTACATGGGGTGTGTCAGGGTGCACCGCTATGCGGCGATTTCCGGGCCCGCTTCGTCGTCTGCAGTACTCGCAATCCACAGTCGGGAAGTTTCAGCGCCGCTAACCGGGTTACCGATCGGCGCCTGCATCCTCGCCGGTCGTGGACGCAGAGACAATCGTCAGACAGAAGCGCAAGCACGAAGGGGTTAGTGATGCCGGATCAGAGCGGCCCGATTCGCAGCGTGCTTCGCACCCTGGGTGGGGGGGAAAGTCCGCAAGACCCGCAGATCCGGCATGCCGCGTGGGTTGCCCGATGCGTGGGGAGGGGCGCGGCTGCGCCTCTGCGGCGCGAGGACGTCAATGCCCTGGCCGACACCCTGGTCTCCCGTCAGTTCGAGCCCGGCGCGGTGGTGTTCGCCGCCGGGGCGCAGTCGACCGGGGTCTGGATAGTCCGCCAGGGGCGAATCGAACTCGCGGTCGGGTCTGGAAGGCGTCAGGTCGTCGTCGACGTGTTGCGGCCCGGCGACGTGGACGGCGACATCGCTCTGCTGCTGGCCATGCCAATCCCTTACACCGCGCGTGCGCTCAGCGAGTGCACATGCCTGTATCTGGACCGCCCAGTCTTCGAGCACCTGCTCGCGACCCGCCCCAATATCGCCCGTCGTTGGTTGTCCTCGGTCGCAGAACGAGTCTCAGCGGGCCAAAGTCGGCTCGTGTCCATGTTGGGTCAACCGCTGCCCGCGCAGCTGGCCCAGCTGCTCCTCGACGAGTCCCTCGACGGCACGGTCCCGCTTGCTCAGCGCACCCTCGCGGCGATGCTGGGCGTACGTCGGCCCTCGCTGAACAAGATTCTCAAGGAGTTCGAACGCGACGGACTGATTACCATCCATTACGCCGGAATCGATCTGGCCGACCCCGCAGGTCTCAGCGCCAAAGCCGGCTAGCCCCTGGCTATTCCCCACATTAGATCCCAACTCCGCTGCGATACTCGATGGAGTGCAACGATTCCGCAGCACGCACAGCCCACGACCCACACCCCGACCTCAGGGAGAGTTACTCATGACCTCGATC
>JAHZKD010000187.1 GCA_022600605.1 Actinomycetes bacterium | reverse complement strand
GTGGGCCGAGTAGCCGATCTCCGTCCGGCAGGGCCAAGTACTGACGTCTGTATGTTCCTCGCCGATGGCGAACCGCGATATCCACCTAGACGCAGTTCGAGTTTGGCGCCCGCGCTAAGATCCGCAGATGCCTACGGGGATCGCGATGCTGGCGCTCTCGCCGGACGTACCGGCAACACGGAGCTGCGCACAGCAAGTGGGGATCGAAAGTTGCTGGTTCAGTCGAGGGGATTCCTGAAGGGAAATTTCGGTTGTATTAGAAGCCGAAGATATTCATGCGGACGAATTGATTCTGGGTTTAAGGAAGGCTCTGGCGGTGACGAAAAGGCTAGCGGCATCAATTTTTTTATTGTCGATGACGGCTGCTTTTCCGGCAATAACACATTCAACACCGACCGCTAACGCCGACGAGTGCCAGTACCCCGCGGTCGGCATTTCCGCGAACACGATCGGCGGGAACGGCTCCTTTTGTAACTATCCCACCGAGATCAACGGGAGTCACTTGCACTGCGAGTCCGGCAGTTTCGGTTTCGGTGATGGAAGCTCAGGAGGCATAAACATCAGCGGATCGAGTTGCACCTGGCGGTGCCCTGACATGACGTTGGCACCAGCACCGAATCCTCCGGGCGCGTGGATGAACTATCTGGAGCCTCAGCCGAATGCCTGCGCAGACCACATGGAACCGGCCGGGCCAATGTCTGAGCCGGTGCGTGCTGACGAGGGGATCCCCCCCGAGGGCAAGTCTGAGCCGCGACCGCTTGAATCGCTGGGCGTAGGGCCGGGATTACCTGATGCATTGGATCCGTACGACCCTCGTCCATGAAGTTCTGGTGAGCACTGGGGCCAGCGCACATCCTTGGACTCGTCGGGTCTCACCCCGGCGTGACCGCCGATGACCGGCGTCACCATCTACCCGGTCTACCTGCTCGTCGGCATTGCCGCCGGATTGGTTTCAGGGTTGTTCGGACTCGGGGGTGGCTTGACCATCGTGCCGGCGCTCGCGGTGGCATTGCCACTCCAAGGCGTTGCGCAGGTCCACGTGATGCACCTAGCAATCGGGACATCCCTTTCGGTGATGTTCTTTCAGGAATGACCGCAGGTGCCCTTCTGGGCTCGCCGCTTGGTATCCGAATCTCGCACCGCATGCCAGAAAACACCCAGTTCTGGCTTTTCCTCAGCTACCTCGCAGTAGTCCTGGCCGTGATGCTGTCGCCCGGATAGATTCGCGCCCCCGACATCTTGTCCGGCCCGTCACAGCCGGCCAGGCGAACTAACCGCTCTTGCGGCGGAATTCGCGACGATTCTCGACCGGACCGTGGGAACGGGGCAGATTTGTGACACTGTCCGTGTGCGCCGAACCGGCGGCAGACTTAGCCTTCTTGCGCTCAAGCGCTTCCCGGAATTTGCGCTTGGTCTCGTCCTCTGAAGACGTCTCGTCCCCTGAAGACTCCGCAGATCCCTTGGATGCCATGAGCGAAGCCTAGCCGGTCACCGTCGTCCTGGCGGCATGCCGTACAGGTGCGCAATCGGCAATGTCATCAAGACCCTCCGGTCGTCAACCATCGCCCTGCGGAATTCATCCCAGTCCGGGTGCTCGCCTGAAATGCTGCGGAAAAGCCCAATCAACCCCTCAACGGTGCTGTCGCCCGGGTCGGTGGCCGGTGGCGTGAGTATGGCGTCACCTTCGGCGACCCCGTAGGACCAACCGTCATCGGAACTGACGTGCAGCGCGGCACGCGGATCGCGACGCAGATTGCGAGTCTTGGCCCTGGGCTCGGTAATCGACACCGAGATACTCAGCGACGGAGCGTCAAAATGGTACGAGACGTTGGACAGCTGGGGCCGCCCGTCCCGCTTGATGGTGGCCAGCACCCCGAGAGAGTTTCCGGCGATCACCGCCAGCAGCTTGTCGTCGAAGACATCGCGAGTCATCACACGAGCCTACGACTCCCCCCGGGCGGTCTGGGATGATCGGGCAGATGGGCCGATTCTTCTCAATCCAAGGGGACACTCTGCACCACCACGCGCAACCTGCGCACAATCGAGAAAGTCCTGCGCAGCTAGCGCAGGCGGAGATGGATATCAGATGACCGGTAAGCACAACGCCGACTTGACCGGCGTGTCCGAAACCGCGCTGATGACGCTGGCGGTCCGCGCGCAGGAGGCCAAGCGGTCCGACTGCATTCTCAAGGACCCGATGGCGATCCGCCTCGTCGAATCCATCGACCATGACTTCGCCAAGTTCGGGTTTTCCCGGCGCCAGGATGTAGCGCTGCGCGCGTTGATCTTCGACAAGCAGACCCGCCGCTACCTCGTCGACCATCCAAAAGCCACCGTCGTGGCACTTGCCGAGGGGCTGCAAACAAGTTTCTTCAGGCTCGACGCCTCCGGCGTCGGTGCTCCCCATCAGTTCCGTTGGCTGACCGTCGACTTGCCCCCGATGATCGAACTGCGCCGCACGCTGCTGCCGGCTTCCGACAGGGTTCAGATGTGTGCGCAATCGGCGCTGGACTTCGCCTGGATGGATCGGGTCGACCCGGGTCAGGGAGTGTTCATCACCGCAGAGGGCCTGCTGATGTACCTGCAGCCTGATGAAGCCCTGGCATTGATCACCGAGTGCGCAGCCCGGTTTCCCGGTGGCCGGATGATGTTCGATCTGCCGCCGTCGGCCTTCGCGGCCCTGATCCGACGCGGAATGCCGACCTCCCTGCGTTACCGGGTGCCGCCGATGCCCTTCACACTGTCGGTTTCGGAGGCGGCGAACCTCGTCAACACCGTTCCCGGTGTGCGGGCGGTCCACGATGTGCCGATCGAACGCGCCCGCGGCGCAGTGCTCAACGCGCTGCTCTGGACGGTTCAGCGTGTTCCCCTGCTGGACCCGGTACGGCCGGTGATCACGCTGCTCGAGTTCGGCTGATCAGCCGAACGCCGACTCCACATAGCGCAGCGCCTCGCCTTTCTCGACGCCGAGTGCACGCGCCGCCGACACGAACGTGTGGGCCGCGGTCGCCATCGCGAGGTCAGCGGGGTCGGAGCGCGCCACAAACGTGCCGAACCGTCCCCGGGTTTCGACCACGCCCGCGGCTTCCATCTCCCGGTATGCGCGCGCCACGGTGTTGACTGCCAGGTTGAGCTCCCCCGCCAGCTCGCGAACCGTCGGCAGCCGGGCCCCCGGAGCTAGCCGCCCCTCCCGGATTAAGTCGATGACCTGCATCCTGAGCTGGTCGAACAGCGGCCCGCCAGCGCGCGGGTCCACGCGTATCCAGTCCGCCAATCCAGCCATGCGCCCAGTATCGCCCAGCCCAGCTAGTTTGGTGGGGTGCGGGTGACGGTATTCAGCGGTGCGGGAATCTCGGCCGAGAGCGGCGTCCCAACATTCCGCGATGTCGAGACCGGTCTGTGGGCCAATGTGGATCCCTATGAGATCTCCAGCGCCGAGGGGTGGCGCACACACCCCGAGCGGGTGTGGGCCTGGTATCTGTGGCGCCATCACATGATGCGGGCAGTGGCGCCCAACAACGCCCATCGCGCTGTCGCCGCCTGGGAAGACTGCGCTGAGGTTCACGTGGTGACCCAGAATGTGGACAACCTGCACGAGCGCGCCGGCAGCAACCAAGTCCACCACGTCCACGGCAGCCTGTTCGAATTCCGCTGCGACCAGTGCCAATCGGTATACCAGGGGACGGTGCCCGCCATGCCT
>JAHZKD010000186.1 GCA_022600605.1 Actinomycetes bacterium | reverse complement strand
GCAACCGAAAATTTCCAACTTGCCCTTACAGGACAAGCGTACTGTTACGATATCGAGCGCCGCGACACAGCCCGTCGCGGCGATGATCAAGCCGGGAGCTGATGTGAGCAGCAAGAATTCATCCCTGAACTCATTCGGAGCACGCGACACCCTTGAGGTCGGTGAGAACAGCTACGAGATCTACCGACTCGACGCAGTCCCCGGCGCCGACAAACTTCCCTACAGCCTCAAGGTCCTCACCGAGAATCTGCTGCGCACCGAAGACGGCACCAATATCACCAAGGACCACATCGGAGCGATCGCCGGCTGGGATCCATCCGCCGATCCGAGCATCGAAATCCAGTTCACGCCGGCCCGCGTTGTCATGCAGGACTTCACCGGCGTGCCCTGCATCGTGGACCTGGCCACCATGCGCGAGGCTGTCGGCGAGCTCGGCGGCGACCCGAACAAGGTGAACCCGCTGGCACCCGCCGAAATGGTGATCGACCACTCGGTGATCGTCGACGTGTTCGGCCGCCGGGACGCCTTCGAGCGAAATGTCGAGATCGAGTACGCCCGCAATGGCGAGCGCTATCAATTTCTGCGATGGGGCCAGGGCGCATTCGACGACTTCAAGGTGGTGCCGCCTGGCACCGGCATCGTGCACCAGGTCAACATCGAGTATCTGGCCCGCACCGTGATGGTCCGCGACGTCAATGGCGCCAAGACCGCCTACCCAGACACCTGCGTCGGCACTGACAGCCATACCACCATGGTCAATGGTCTCGGTGTGCTGGGCTGGGGCGTCGGAGGCATCGAAGCCGAGGCTGCGATGCTCGGCCAGCCGGTGTCGATGCTGATCCCCCGCGTCGTCGGATTCAAGCTGAGCGGCGAGATCAAGCCGGGCGTCACGGCCACCGACGTAGTACTCACTGTCACCGAGATGCTGCGCAAGCACGGCGTCGTCGGCAAGTTCGTCGAGTTCTACGGCGAAGGCGTAGCCGAGGTGCCGCTGGCCAACCGCGCCACCCTGGGCAATATGAGCCCCGAATTCGGTTCGACCGCAGCCATCTTCCCCATCGACGAGGTGACGATCGACTATCTGCGACTGACCGGTCGTGACGACGACCAGCTGGCTCTGGTGGAGGCTTACGCCAAGGCACAGGGCATGTGGCATAACCCGAAGAAAGAACCCGTCTTCTCCGAGTATCTCGAACTCGACCTCGGTGACGTGGTGCCCTCGATCGCCGGGCCCAAACGTCCGCAGGACCGGATCCAGCTGTCAGATGCCAAGTCGGCGTTCCGTAAGGACATCCACAACTACGTGGACGGGGAGCCCGAAAGTTCTGTTCAGAGCAATCTGGACGAAGCCCTCGACGAGTCCTTCCCGGCCAGCGATTCGGTATCCCTGTCCTTCGCCGAAGAAGACTCAGTTGACGCCATGCCCAGCGCGGCCAACGGCGCGCACGGCAGGCCCACCAAGCCCGTCACGGTGAAATCCGCGGAGCGGGGCAACTTTGTGCTCGACCATGGCGCGGTCGTCGTTGCTGCGATCACATCGTGCACAAACACCTCCAATCCGTCAGTAATGCTCGGCGCCGCACTGCTGGCCAAGAATGCTGTCGAAAAAGGTCTCACGTCCAAGCCATGGGTGAAGACCTCGATGGCCCCGGGCTCACAGGTGGTCAGCGACTACTACGACAAGGCGGGCGCCTGGCCCTACCTTGAGAAGCTGGGCTTCTTCCTGGTCGGCTACGGCTGCACGACGTGCATCGGCAACACCGGACCGCTGCCCGAGGAGATCTCGAAGGCAGTCAACGACAGTGACTTGTCGGTAACTGCGGTGCTCTCCGGTAACCGTAACTTCGAAGGCCGCATCTCTCCCGACGTCAAGATGAACTACCTGGCCTCGCCACCGCTGGTGATCGCGTACGCGCTGGCCGGCACGATGGACTTCGACTTCGAAACCGAGCCCCTCGGCAAAGACACCGACGGCAATGACGTCTTCCTGAAGGACATCTGGCCCTCACAGAAGGAGATCTCCGACGTCATCGCGAGCTCGATCAACCAGGAGATGTTCTCGAAGAATTACGGCGACGTCTTCAAGGGCGACCAGCGCTGGCAGTCGCTGCCGACCCCGGATGGCAAGACCTTCGAGTGGGATGCGAAGTCGACGTACGTGCGCAAGCCCCCGTACTTTGACGGCATGCCCGCTGCGCCGACCCCGGTCGCCGACATCAATGGTGCCAGAGTGCTTGCGCTACTGGGGGATTCGGTTACCACTGACCACATCAGCCCGGCGGGAAATATCAAGTCAGGCACCCCGGCCGCTCAGTATCTGGAGTCCAACGGTGTTGAGCGCAAGGACTACAACTCCTATGGCTCGCGGCGCGGCAACCACGAAGTGATGATTCGCGGCACGTTCGCCAACATCCGACTTCGCAACCAACTGCTCGACGATGTCTCCGGCGGTTACACCCGCGACTTCACTCTGGCCGCCGATGGCGGCGAGGCGCCGCAAGCATTCATCTACGACGCAGCGCAAAACTATGCCGCACAGGACATACCGCTGATCGTGCTGGGCGGCAAAGAATATGGGTCGGGCTCCTCGCGGGACTGGGCAGCCAAGGGCACCAGCCTGCTCGGCGTCCGCGCGGTGATCACCGAGTCATTCGAGCGGATCCATCGATCCAACCTGATCGGCATGGGTGTCATCCCCTTGCAGTTCCCCGCCGGCGAATCTGCGGCCTCGTTGAAGCTGGACGGCACCGAGGTCTACGACATCACCGGGATCGAGGAACTCAACAACGGCAAGACCCCCAAGACCGTCGCGGTGACCGCGAAAAAGATTGCGGAAGATGGCACAGTGTCTTCAGCGGTCGAATTCGATGCCGTGGTGCGCATCGACACCCCAGGTGAGGCGGATTACTACCGCAACGGTGGCATCTTGCAGTACGTGCTGCGCAACATGCTCAAGTCCTAGCAGAGTGAAATGCCGAGGGTAACCGACGATCACCTGGCGGCGCGTCGTCGCCAGATCCTCGACGGCGCCCGGCGGTGCTTTGCCGAGCACGGCTACGACCGGGCCACCGTACGCCGCCTCGAGCATACGATCGGGCTGTCGCGCGGTGCGATCTTCCATCACTTTCGCGACAAGGACACGCTGTTCTTCGAACTCGCACGTGAAGACGCAGAACGAATGGCCGACGTGGCCACGCGTGAGGGCCTGATTCAGGTCATGCGCGAGATGCTGGCTGCGCCAGAGCAATTCGACTGGCTGGCTACTCGGCTGGAAATCGCGCGCAAGCTACGCAACGATCCCGAGTTCAGCCGGGGATGGGCCGAGCGCTCAGCAGAGTTGTCAACGGCCACCACCGAACGTCTGCGGCGCCAGAAGCAGGCGGGGAGACTGCGCAACGACGTGCCCGACGCGGTGCTGCGCACCTACCTCGAGCTGGTGCTCGACGGCCTGCTCGCGCGGCTCGCCTCCGGAGACGAACCCGAAAGGCTCAGCGCCGTCCTGGACCTCGTAGAGGCTTCGCTGCGACAGCAGAAACCGAATTAGCCGAGGCGAATTCCGCGACACTACCCAAATCTCAAGCCAGAATGCCCGGGGCTCAGGCCAGCTCGATGAGGTCACGGTATTCCTCGGACCAGAAATCCTCGGTGCCGTCGGGCAACAGCACGACCCGCTGGGGGTCCAGAGCCTCGGCGGCCCCCGGATCGTGGGTCACCAGCACCACGGCTCCCAGGTAGCTGCGCAGCGCGTCCAGAACCTGTTCGCGTGAGGCGGGATCGAGATTGTTGGTCGGTTCGTCGAGCAGCAACACGTTCGCGGTGGAGGCGACGAGCCCAGCCAGGGCTAGCCGCGTCTTCTCGCCTCCTGACAGCGTGCCTGCAGGCTGGTCGAGCTGTGCCCCGCTGAACATGAACGCACCCAAGAGGCCGCGGAGGTCTTGCTCGCCGGTATCGGGAGCGGCATGGCGGATGTTCTCCCACACCGTCGAGTTGTTGTCGAGGGTGTCGTGCTCCTGGGCGAAGTAGCCGACTTTGCAGCCGTGTCCGGGCTCCAATTCCCCCGCATCAGGGCTCTCGGTTCCGGCAAGAAGCCGCAGCAACGTTGTCTTGCCCGCGCCGTTGAGCCCAAGCACCACCACCCGCGACCCGCGGTCGATCGCCAGGTCGACACCGGTGAACACTTCCAGCGACCCGTAGGTCTTCGTCAGCCCCTTGGCAACCAATGGGGTTCGCCCACACGGAGCGGGCGTCGGGAACTTGATCCGGGCGACCTTATCGGACACTCGTTCTGCGTCGAGGGAAGCCATCATGCGGTCGGCGCGCCGCAACATATTCTGGGCGGCAACGGCTTTGGTGGCTTTGGCGCCCATCTTGGCAGCCTGCACCCGCAGCGCTGAGGCCTTGCGCTCAGCGTTGACCCGCTCTCGGCGGCGCCGTTGTTCGTCGGTGGCGCGGGCATCCAGGTACTTCTGCCAACCCATGTTGTAGACGTCGGCCTCGCCGCGGACCGCGTCGAGGAACCACACCCGGTTCACGATGTCGGCGAGGAGGTCGACGTTGTGGCTGATGACGACAAGCCCGCCGGTGTGGTTCTGGAGAAAGGCGCGCAGCCAGCCGATCGAGTCAGCGTCAAGGTGGTTGGTCGGTTCGTCGAGAAGCAGCGTGGTCCCCGAGTTCGGCCCCGCTCCGTGCCCTTCCGAGGCAGCGAAAAGGATGCGGCTCAGTTCCACGCGGCGGCGCTGACCGCCAGAGAGCGTTCGCAGCGGCTGGGTGAGGACGCGCTCTGGCAGACCGAGGCTCGCACAGATGCGGCCGGCCTCGCTCTCTGCGGCGTAGCCCCCGAGGGCGGCGAACCTCTCCTCGAGTTGCCCGTATCGACGGACCGCCTTGTCGCGGGCAGAATCGTCAGCCACTTCAGCCATCAAGGCTTGTTGCTTCTCCAAGTCGGCCAGAAGCGTGTCCAGTCCGCGCGCTGAGAGAACTCGGTCGCGGGCCAGCATGTCGAGGTCACCTTCTCTAGGGTCCTGCGGCAGGTAACCGACTTCGCCAGTGCGGGTGATGGCCCCAGCGTAGGGCTCACCCTCCCCCGCCAGAATGCGCATGGTGGTGGTCTTGCCGGCTCCGTTGCGACCAACCAGACCGATGCGGTCACCGGGCTGAATGCGTAGCGCGGCCCCATCGACCGAGAGCAATGTGCGCGCCCCAGCGCGGACCTCTAGGTCCGTTGCGGTGATCACGCTCGTCTCCCCTGCTACTTGTCGTCGGTGAAGACCGGGGGTCGCCCCTGTGCGCGTGCTGCGACGGCTTCTTCGAAGTTGCCGGTCAGCAGGCGAAGGTAAAGCTGTCCCAGACCCTCGGCCTGCATGTGCCCTTCCAGGCTCGATGCGTCCAGTCCACTCCACAGTGTGCGTTTGGTCAACTCGACCCCTGGCCGGGAAAACGACGCGATCCGCTCTGCCATCTCCACGCAACAGTCGAGCAGTTCGGCCGGCGGGACCGAGCGCGACACCAGCCCGATGCGCTCAGCTTCCGCGGCATCGGCATCCCGCCCGGTCAACATCAACTCGAAAGCCCTCGACGTCCCGATAGCGCGCGGCAACAGGAAGGACAGTCCCAACTCGCTGGCGGTCAAACCGTTGTTGATGCCCGCTGCCCGGAAATAGGCGTCGGTGGACGCGATGCGGATGTCGCAGGCGAGCGCCAAGCACAGCCCCCCGCCAATGGCCGCGCCATTGACTGCGGCAATAACCGGCTGATGCAACCTTCGCAGTGCCAGGACGACCTCGTCGAGCACTTCCATCGAGCGCAATGCGTACGTCGGCCTGGTCAGACCATCGGCGTGCGGCACTGAACCGGCTGATCTGTGGTCGGCTCCTGAGGAGAATCCGCGCCCCGCGCCGGTGAGCACGATGGCACGCACCGTGTTGTCGGAGTTCAGTTGGTCCAGGACTGTCTTCAACGGCACCATCAGATCAAATGCCATCGAGTTCATGCGCTCAGGCCGATTAAGTGTCACCAGCGCGACATGTGGTCGCGGTCGGTCCACCACAACGAACTGGGAAGGGTTTTCCTGATTCACGCTTGCACGGTAGCGGGCGTGCCGTCAGCCGCTACGCCTGGCCGGGCGCCTCGCCGTTCTCCTGAGCGGCGATCGCGGCGTCGACATCGAAGTCCTTGATCTTCTCCACCAGGTCCTCCAGCGCCGCCGGGGGAAGCGCGCCTGCCTGGTTGAACACCAACTGGCCTTTCTTGAAAGCCATCAACGTGGGAATGGAGCGGATGTCGGCCGCGGCGGCCAACTCCTGCTCGGCCTCGGTGTCGACCTTGGCGAACACCACGTCGGGGTGTTTGTCCGAGGAGGCCGAGAAAGTAGGGGCGAACTGCTTGCACGGTCCACACCACGATGCCCAGAAATCGACCAGCACGATCTCGTTATCGTTGATTGTGTTGTTGAACTGCTCGGCAGTGAGATCTTGAGTAGCCACGTCACGGTCAACGTGTGGTCAGTACGAAGTGTTCCCGATTCAGCGCGCGAACCAGACAGCGCTCACCGGTACTCAAGTTCCACATCATGAACGTGGCGTTTTATTTAGACGGTGAACCTTTATTTAGACGGTGAACCCGAGAGCTCTGAGCTGTTCGCGGCCGTCGTCTGTGATCTTGTCCGGGCCCCACGGCGGGTTCCAGACCCAGTTGATCTTGAGCTCGTCGACCAGACCGGTGCCGACCAGTGCGGTGCGACACTGGTCCTCAATGACGTCTGTCAGGGGACATGCGGCCGAGGTAAGCGTCATATCGACCAGGGCCACCGCCCCGGCCTCGCCGTCTTCGACATTCACTCCGTAGACCAGGCCGAGGTCGACGACATTGATCCCCAGCTCGGGGTCGACGACGTCGTGCATCGCCTCTTCCAAATCGGCGATCAGCTCATCATTTGGTACTGCCGTGTCACTCATCAGTTCTCCTCACGACTCTCTGGGTATGAGCCTGCCCCAGCGCTTCATCCGAGGCACCGGCCGGCGCCAACGCTGCATCCGTGACGCTGGCCTGCGTCACCACTTCGTCCGACGCGCCGGCTTGTGCCAACGCCTCATCTGTGGCGCTGGCCTGCGCCAACGCCTCATCTGTGGCGCTGGCCTGCGCCAGCGCTGCCTTGAACGCTGTCCAGCCCAGTAACGCACACTTGACCCGTGCCGGGTACTTGGAGACCCCGGCGAACGCCACTCCGTCACCGAGCAGGTTCTCGTCCCCGGCAATCCTGCCGCGCGATGACACCATCTCCGAGAATGCGGTAACCGCTTTGAGCGCGTCACCCACGCTCTGCCCGATCACCTGGTCAGTCAGCACGGAGGTCGATGCCTGGCTGATCGAGCAGCCCTGGCCGTCATAGGAGATGTCGGTAACGGTCTCGCCGTCCCCGGACAGCGCCACGCGCAGCGTGACCTCATCGCCACAGGTCGGGTTGACGTGGCTGACCTGCGCGTTGAAGGGCTCCCGCAGACCGCGGTGGTGCGGATGCTTGTAGTGGTCCAGGATCACTTCCTGGTACATCTGCTCGAGTCGCATAGTCAGCCGCCGACCAAGCCCCGCGGCATCCCCGCGGCCTGCGGCCCGAGGGTACTCCGGGCGCTGCTGGGGTCCGGATCGAAGAATTCCACGGCCCGGCGCACGCCCGCGATCAACCGGTCGACTTCCTCGACGGTGTTGTAGACGGCGAAGGAAGCCCGCACCGTGGCAGCGACGCCGAATCGGCGGTGTAGCGGCGCCGCGCAATGGTGGCCGACACGCGCCGCTACCCCGTCATCGTCGAGAACTTGCCCGACGTCGTGCGCGTGCACACCCGCCACCACGAACGAGACCGGGGAGCCGCGATCCCGGGTGCATACCGGGCCGAGGATCTGGACGCCCTCGACACTCGAGAGTCCGGCTAAAGCGGAGGTGACCAACTCTGACTCGTGCTGTTGGACCGCCGCCATCCCAATGTCGCGCAAATACCGGACAGCAGCGCCCAAGCCGACGACCTGAGAGGTCATCGGGGTGCCGGCTTCAAACCGTTGTGGGGCCGGCGCGTAAGTGGTGGCCTCCATGGTCACCGTCTCGATCATCGACCCGCCGGTCAGGAAAGGTGGTAGCGCGTTGAGCAGCTCACCGCGGCCATACAGGACACCAATGCCGTTGGGGCCCAACATCTTGTGGCCGGAGAACGCTGCGAAATCGACGTCCAGGTCGTGGAAGTCCACGGGTTGATGCGGTACCGACTGGCAGGCATCGAGCAGAGTCAGCGCGCCGACGGCCTTGGCCCTACCGACCAGCTCGGCCACCGGGGCGAGCGCACCGGTGACGTTCGAATGGTGACTGAATGCAACGAGTTTCACGCGCTCGTCGAGCTCGAGTGAGTCCAGGTCGATACGTCCGTCATCGGTCACGCCGTACCAGCGCAGTTCGGCGCCTGTTCGTCGGCAAAGCTCCTGCCACGGAATCAAGTTCGCGTGATGCTCCAGCTCCGTGGTGACGATGAGATCGCCTGGGCCGACCGCCCGGTCGAATCGGCCGTCGCCGATGGTG